>DASPXK010000374.1:0-19805 GCA_035637315.1 Chloroflexota bacterium | reverse complement strand
GAGGTCGGGGTCTTCGGCGGGTCTGGCTTCTACGAGCTGCTCTCCGACGTCCGCCACCATGCCGTCCAGACGCCGTACGGCCCGCCAAGCGATACCGTCGCCGTTGGCTCGTACGAGGGGGTGCGGGTGGCGTTTCTTGCGCGGCACGGGCGGGGCCACCGCTACCCACCCCACCGCATCAATTACCGCGCCAACGTGTGGGCGTTGGCCTCGCTCGGCGTGACGCGGATCCTGGGGCCGACGGCGGCCGGCAGCCTGCAGCCGCACGTCAAGCCGGGCGATTTCGTTATCTGCGACCAGTTCGTGGACCGCACTTCTGGCCGCGTGGCCACCTATTATGACGGCCCCCCGGTCGTCCACGTGGGCAGCGCAGACCCGTACTGCCCTGAACTGCGCGAGCAAGCCACCAGCGCAGCGCGCGAGCTGGGAATCGCTGTCCACGAGCGCGGCACGGTTGTCGTCATCGAGGGACCACGTTTCTCGTCTCGAGCTGAGAGCCGCTGGTTCTCCTCGGCCGGCTGGGAAGTCATCAACATGACCCAGTACCCGGAGTTGATCCTCGCTCGCGAGCTCGAACTGTGTTATGTCAACATTTCGCTCATCACCGACTATGACACCGGCCTCGAGGGCATGCCTGACGTCGAGCCCGTCTCGGTGGCCGGCGTGGTCGAAGTGTTCAACAAGAACAACGCCCGCGTTCGCGACCTGCTGCTGCGCCTGATCCCGCGCATCCCGCGGGAGCGTTCCTGCATCTGCGCGCGCGCCCTGAGCGGAGCAGTCATCGGATGAGCACGCTCATCGTCGTCGGCTCGCTTGGCCTGGACACGCTCGAGACGCCGTTCGATCGAGCGGAGCGAGTGCTGGGTGGCTCGGCGGCCTACTTCGCGCTGGCCGCTAAGCTGTACACCGACGTCGGCATCGTCGCCGTCGTTGGCGACGATTTCCCAGAGGCGCACGTCGACCTGCTCGCCGGGAAGGGCATCGATCTAAGCGGCCTCCAGCGCGAGCCAGGCGAGACCTTCTTCTGGGCAGGTCGCTACCACTACGACATGAATGCCCGCGACACGCTGGAGACTCGACTGGGTGTGTTCGCCGATTTCCGGCCCACGCTGCCAGACTCGTACCGCGATGCGCCGTACGTGTTCTTGGCCAACATCCTCCCCTCGCTCCAGATCTCGGTGCAGGAGCAAGTCAGGCGTCCGAGGCTCGTCGTCCTAGACTCGATGAACCTCTGGATCGAGACCCAGAAGGACCAATTGACCGAAGCGATGCGCCGCAGCAACGTGATGACCATCAACGACGAGGAGGCTCGGCAGTACGCCGGCACCTTCAGCCTGCGGGCCGCGGCCAGGACGATCATGGAGCAAGGTCCGCGGGCGGTGATCATCAAGAAGGGTGAGCACGGCGTCATTCTGATCTCAGAGCAGGGCGTGTTCGGCGCGCCAGCATTGCTCCTGGAAGATGTCAAGGATCCGACTGGGGCGGGCGACTCGTTCGCCGGCGGGTTCCTGGGCTATCTGTCCGAGACCGGCGACACCTCGTTCACGGGAGTCAAGCGGGCGCTGATCCACGGCACGGCTGTGGCTTCCTTCACCGTCGAGGCGCTCGGCGCTGAGCGTCTGGCGACGCTGACCCGCGAAGAGGTCGAAGCGCGCTACCGTGAGTTCATCGAGTTCACTAGCTTCGAGGCTGCCTCGATCTCGGCCGCGGTGGGCTGACGACAAAGGAGAGCATCTGCATGTCTGTGACCAGTTCGGAGTACGACGTCAAGGACCTTGCGCTCGCCGAGCGGGGCCTGCTCAAAGTGGAGTGGGCTGGGTCGGAGATGCCGGTCCTCAAGCTGATCGGCGAGCGGTTCCGAAGGGAGCGTCCCCTGGAGGGCCTGCGGCTGTCCGCCTGCCTGCATGTGACCAGCGAGACAGCCAATCTGGCGGTCGCGCTACGCGACGGCGGCGCTCAGCTCGCCCTGTGCGCCTCCAACCCACTCTCGACTCAGGATGACGTCGCGGCGGCCCTGGCCGGCGAGTACGGCATCCCGACCTATGCGATCAAGGGCGAGGACGAAACGACCTACTATCAGCACATCGAGGCCGCCCTGGCGAACAGGCCCAACCTCACCATGGACGATGGCGCGGACCTGGTCACGGTGCTGCACATCCAAAAGCCGGAGCTGCTGCCTGAGGTGATCGGGGGCACCGAAGAGACGACGACCGGCGTCATCCGACTCAAGAGCATGGCCCGCCAAGGCGCGCTCAAATACCCGATCATCGCCGTGAATGAGGCGATGACCAAACACTTCTTCGACAACCGCTACGGGACGGGCCAGAGCACGCTCGACGGAGTAATCCGGGCCACCAACGTGCTGCTGGCCGGCAAGAAGTTTGTCGTGGTCGGCTACGGCTGGTGCGGGCGTGGGGTGGCCAGTCGCGCCCGGGGTCTTGGTGCTCAGGTGATCGTGACCGAGGTGGATCCCGTGCGCGCGCTGGAGGCGTTGATGGACGGCTACCAGGTCATGCCGATCGCCGAGGCCGTCGAGCGGGCCGACATCGTGATCACCGTCACGGGCAACCTGAATGTGATCGACAGCCAGCACGTCGAGCGGTTGAAGGACGGCGCCATTCTGGCCAATTCGGGGCACTTCAACGACGAGATCAATATCCCGGCGATCGAAGAGCGAGCCCAGGCCAAGCGCCGCGTTCGTGAGTTCGTGGAAGAGTACCGCCTGGCGGACGGGCGGCGGATCTACCTGCTCGCGGAAGGTCGATTGGTCAACCTGTCCGCCGCCGAGGGCCATCCGGCCGCGGTGATGGACATGAGCTTCGCCAACCAGGCCCTGGCGACCGAGTACATAGTCAAGAACGCCGAGCGGTTGAACAACGAAGTGTACGTCGTCCCAGAGGAGATCGACCGTGAGATCGCTCGGCTGAAACTAGTCTCGATGGGAGTCGAAATCGATACGTTGACCGACGAGCAGTCCAAGTACCTGGCATCCTGGGAGCAGGGGACCTAAGCAGGGATGAGTGTCATACGCCTAACCCCCTAAGCCCCCTTCCCTAAAGGGAAGGGGGGACTCCTCAACGGGCTCCCCCTTCCCTTTAGGGAAGGGGGTCGGGGGGTTAGGTCGTGAAGGAGACGAGATGTCGAACACGTTCATGACCGCGCCGACCTTGCTGTTCACCTCGGAGTCGGTGACCGAGGGACACCCCGACAAGATCTGCGACCAGATCTCCGACGCCGTCCTGGACTGGTCGCTCAGCCAGTCGCCCACCGCCCGTGTGGCGTGCGAGGCGGGCGTCAAGTCGGACGACGAGGCCGACTGGGTGTCCGTTTTCGGCGAGGTCACCCCGCTCCCGCCCGTCGAGGTGGTGCGCCAACTGGTACGCACGACGCTCCGTGAGATCGGCTACACCAAGCGCGAGTACGGCACGTCCGACAGCTCGGCGCATATTGACGTCCACCTGTCCGGACAGTCAGCCGACATCGCGCTCGGGGTAAACAGGGCGCTCGAGGTCAAGCAGGGTGAGCACGAGGCGGAGCTGGAGACAGGGGCTGGCGATCAGGGCATGATGGTGGGCTTCGCCTGCGACGAGACCAAAGAGCTGATGCCTCTGCCGATCGCGCTGGCCCATCGGCTGTGTCGTCGATTGACCCAGGTCCGCAAGGAGGGCACCCTGGCCTATCTTCGGCCGGATGGAAAGAGCCAGGTGACCGTCGAGTACAGCTACGGCAGGCCCGTGCGCGTCGACACAGTCGTCATCTCCACTCAGCACGCTCCCGATGTCGAGCAGGCCCAGATCGAGGCCGACCTCCGCACGCACGTGATCGAGCCGGTCGTCCCGGGCGGGCTGATGAAGCAGACCCGTGTCCTGGTCAACCCAACCGGGCGGTTCGTGATCGGCGGACCGTACGGCGACTCCGGCCTGACGGGTCGCAAGATCATCGTGGATACCTACGGCGGGATGGCCCGACACGGCGGTGGGGCCTTCTCCGGCAAGGACCCAACCAAAGTCGACCGATCGGCGGCCTACGCCGCGCGATACGTTGCCAAGAACGTCGTCGCGGCCGGCCTGGCATCACGCTTCGAGATCCATCTGGCTTATGCAATCGGGGTAGCCAAGCCAGTCTCGATCATGATCGAGGCCTTTGGGACCAACACGATCCCTGAGGCGAAGATCCTCGAGTTGATCGAGGCCCACTTCGACCTGCGCCCGGCCGCCATCATCCGTGACCTGCACCTGCAGCGGCCCATCTTCAAGGCGACCGCCGCCTACGGCCATTTTGGCCGCGACGACATTGACGCGCCGTGGGAGCGCACGGACAAAGCGGCCGCCCTGCGCGCGGCGGCCGGGATCGCCGAACCGGTGATCGCACGGTAGGAGCCAGTAGTGAGTAGTCAGAAGCCAGTAGCCAGTAGTTGGTAGCCGGTAGTGAGTGGAGGCGGACCACTCGAACGTGTATCGCTCCAATCGCGCACTCCAGCTCCTGCCTCCCGACTCCACGGGCTACTGACTACTGACTGCTGATTACTGACTACTGCTGACTACTGACTACTAGCTCCTCGTCGATGCGCGTTCTGATCACCGGCGCAGCGGGGTTTGTCGGTCGCCACCTGGCGACTCACCTCCTGACGCTCGGTGGCGATGACGTCTGGGGCCTTGTCCGCCGCGTTGACGTCGAGCCCAGGCTCGACCCGCGGTTGCGGCTCACAGTCGCCGACTTACTGGAGCCCGAACAGGTCGCCCCGGCCCTGGCCGAGACCAGACCCGAAGCGATCTACCACCTCGCCGGGCTCTCGTCGGTCGCGAGCTCGCTTGGTAGTCCGCTCCAATTCCTCGTCGACAACGTCGCCTGCCAGGTGAACCTGCTCGAGGCAGTCGCCGGGTCGGGCCTCGACCCACGCATCCTGATCATCGGGTCGAGCGAGGAATATGGGCTGACTCAACCCGACGAGCTGCCCATAACTGAGACGAAGGAGCTTCGCCCGATCAGCCCGTACGCCGTCAGCAAGGTCACCCAGGACCTGCTTGGGCACCAGTACTTCGCCACGCGCGGCCTCAAGATCGTGCGGGTGCGACCCTTCACGCACACTGGGCCTGGCCAATCGCACACGTTCGTGACGGCGTCGTTCGCTCGCCAGATAGCCGACATGGAGCTGAGGAGCCGCGAACCGGTCCTCAGGGTCGGACTGCTTCAGGGCCAACGGGACTTCACCGACGTTCGCGACGTCGCGCGGGGCTACCGCTTGATCCTGGCCGGTGGCGAGCCCGGCCAGGTCTACAACCTGGGCAGCGAGCGGCCACGCAGCATCGAGAGCGTCTTGAACGGGCTCGTCGAGCTGTCGGCCGTTCGGCCGCGAGTCGAGGTCGATCAGTCGCTCGTTCGACCGCTCGAGGTGCCGGCCCATTACGCCGATTGCTCCCGTCTACGCGCGGCAACCGGCTGGCAGCCCGAAATCCCATTCGACCAGACCCTGGCCGACGTGCTGGACGATTGGCGGCATCGGGTCCGGACTAAACACTAGCGGACCGATCAGCTCGTCTGCGCCGTATACTTGGCTTGAAGCGAACGGGGCAGGCGAGGGGTAGAGATGACCACCAAAGAGGCGCTCCATCGGCTGGTCGACGAGCTGCCCGAATGCCTTCTGGACGACGCCGAACGCCATCTGCGGGCGGTGCGCGACGACCCGGTGCTGCGGGCATTCATGGAGGCGCCAGAGGACGACGAGCCGCTGACAGCAGAGGAGATCGCGGCGATCGAGGAAGGCGAAGCGGAGTTGCAGCGCGGCGAAACGATCCCTTGGGAGGACGTGAAGGCGCGCCTGTCCAGCGACGGCTGATGCCTTGGCGTCTAGACCTTACTCGGCGTGCAGAACGCGACCTCTCACAGATGGCGCGCGGCGATCGTGACGCCGTCGAGCGGACACTCGATAGGCTGACCAGGGAGTTCGGATCGCTCAATGTCAAGAAGATGGCTGGTCGCCCCGGCCAGTGGCGCCTGCGCATAGGGCGGTGGCGAGCGATCCTCCGCCTCGACAATCAAGCCGGGTCAATCACTGTGCTGCGCGTCGTCCCTCGCGGCATGGCCTATCGCGACTAGACCAGACGCACCGCGCCTTCGGGAGCCCGATCTGCGGCCCCGAGCCCGAGTTCCAGGCCGTGCTACAATCGGCCGGCTGAGGCCGATGACCGAACTGCTGTTCGCCAGCGACGCGTACCTGAAGGCATTCGACGCCGTCGTCCAGGACGTTCGCGAGGGCACCGTCGTCCTCGAACGAACTGCCTTCTACGCAACCGGCGGCGGGCAGCCAAACGACACCGGGCTCCTGAGCTGGCCCGGAGGCGAGTGCCGGGTCCTCGACGTCAAGAAGCAGGGCGACGATGTGCTCCACAGGATCGAGGGCGAGCCGCCGCCGGTGGGGACCCGAATCCAGGGCGCGATCGACTGGGACCGCCGCTACGCGCTCATGCGCCACCACACAGCGCTGCACGTCCTGTGCGGCGTGATCTGCAGGCTGTACGGCGCTCTGGTCACTGGCGGCCAGATGTACACCGACCGGGCGCGGATGGACTTTGCACTGGAAGACCTCTCTCCCGACCGAGTCGCGAGGATCGAGGATGAGGCCAATCGGCTGATGGCCGAAGGCCACCCGATCCACGTCAAGGTGCTCCCGCGTGAACAGGCGTTCCAGATCCCCGACCTGATCCGCACGAACATCAACTTGCTGCCACCGGCCATTCAGCAGGTACGCGTGATCGACATCGAAGGCATCGACCAGCAGGCGGATGGCGGGACCCACGTCAGGGACACGCGGGAGGTCGGCCGGATCCGAATCACGAAGACCGAGAACAAGGGCCGCATCAACAAGCGGCTCGAGATCGGGTTGGAGACCTAGCATTCTTGACGAGATCGAGGCCTGGGCCCGGGGCGAGCTGGAGGCCAAGAACGCCGCTCGAGAACAGGCGCTGGCGCGTTCACGCGAGCTGGTCCGGACGTGCGCCAACTCGATCCGCGCGGTCCATCGTGGGGAGCTGGCGCGGGCCGTCGAGCTGCTCGGCGCGGCTCGCCAGCTAAGCGACCTGTTGGGCGAGGACCTCCGCCCCCACCCAGACCTCTTCTTTACCGGATACGTTCAGGACGCCCAGAAGGAGCTCGTCGAGGCGACGGCCACCTACAGCCTGGTCGGCGGCGCGCCATTGCCTGCGCCGGCCGAGCTAGGGATCGCGCCGGCGCCGTTTTTGAACGGCCTGGCCGAGGCCGTCGGCGAGCTGCGGCGCTACGTGCTCGACGAGCTGCGACGCGGTGAGATTGGCCGCTGCGAGACGATTCTCCAAACGATGGACGACATCTACAGCCTGCTCGTCACGATCGACTATCCGGATGCCCTGACGGGCGGGCTCCGTCGGACGACCGATGCGACCCGAGCCATCCTGGAGCGGACTCGAGGCGACCTGACCTTTGCCCTCCGGCAGCGCGATCTGGAGGAGGCGCTCCAGCGGGTCGAGCGGAAACTCGAGGGAGGGACGACCGACGACTGACAACGGACGGCGCGACGGAGACGTGATGGAAGCTACCCACCGAGCTGGTGTCGACATCGGTGGTACGTTCACCGATCTGATCCTCGTGGACGACGCGACCGGCGAGATTACGGTGGGGAAGACGCTGACCACGTCGGCCGACCCCTCTGAGGCGGTCGAGCGGGTGCTGGAGGACACGCTCGAGCGTAGCGGCGTGAGCGCGTCGAGCCTCCGCAACGTCATCCACGGCACCACGCTGGTCACCAACAGCATCATCGAGCGCAAGGGCTCGAAGACGGCGCTGCTGACCACCAAGGGATTCCGCGACGCCGTGGAGATCCGCCGCGAGCACCGCTACGACCTGTACGACATTTTCCTCGAGATGCCGCGGCCACTGGTCCCGCGCCACCTGCGGCTGGAGGTGGACGAGCGAACCCTCGCCACGGGCGAGATCATCAAGTCGCCCGATCTGGACGAGCTCGAGCCGCTCGTCCGCGAGATGGCCGATAAGGGGGTAGAAGCGGTCGCGATCTGCTTCCTACACAGCTACGCAAATCCCGACCACGAGCGCCAGGTCGCCGACCTGATCCGTGGCGTCGCACCCAAGATGCGAGTCTCGATCTCGTCAGACGTCGTGCCCGAGATCCGAGAATATGAGCGCACCAGCACGACCATGGCGAACGTTTACGTTCAAGACCGCGTGGATCGGTATCTGCGCGGCCTCGAACAGCGCCTGCACCGACTGGGGTTCAGGGGCCAGTTGTTCGTGATGCTCTCGAGCGGAGGGATCGGGACAGTCGATACGGCCACTCGCTTTCCGGTCAGACTGCTGGAATCCGGCCCAGCCGCCGGCGCGCTGGCAACGGCCTATTACGGCAGCCTGAGCGGGGTTTCCGACCTGATGTCTTTCGACATGGGCGGAACCACTGCCAAGCTTTGTCTGATCGAGAAGGGCGAGCCGCTGACGGCGTCTGACTTCGAGGTGGACCGCGTGTACCGCTTCAAGCGCGGCAGCGGGCTGCCAGTCAAAGTGCCCGTCATCGAGATGATCGAGATCGGGGCTGGGGGTGGCAGCATCGCGCGCATCGACGCGATGGGCCTGCTCAAGGTCGGGCCAGACAGCGCCGGGGCCGATCCCGGCCCGGTCTGCTACGGCCAGGGCGGGACCGAGCCAACCGTCACCGATGCCGACTTGATGCTGGGCTATCTGGACCCAAACTTCTTCCTGGGCGGCAAGATGCAGCTGGACCAGGCGGCTGCCGAGCGCTCCATCCAGGAGCGCATCGCCAGGCCGCTGGGGGTGAGCGTGCCGGAGGCGGCCTGGGGCATCCATCAGATCGTCAACGAGAGCATGGCCAACGCGGCGCGAGTCCACGCGATCGAACGCGGCAAGGACCCGCGCTCCTTCCCGCTGTTCGCCTTCGGCGGCGCCGGCCCAGTCCATGGGTACCGGGTGGCCGAGATCCTGCACGCTCCGGCCATGATCGCGCCGTTTGGGGCCGGGGTAACCTCAACCGTCGGCTTCCTGTCGGCCCCGCTGGCGTTCGACTTCGTCCGAACTTCCTACGGGCGGCTGGACGATCTGGACTGGGCGAGCGCCAACGACATCTTCACCGAAATGGAGCGGAGCGGCCGCCAGGTCCTGCTGGCGTCGGGTGTGCCGCTGTCGGCGATCTCGTCCGCCCGCTCGGCCGATATGCGCTACATCGGCCAGGGCCACGAGGTCCGCGTCCCGGTCTCGCCTCGGCCGCTCTCAGCGGAGTCTCGAACGGAGTTGATCGAGGCCTTCGAGCGCGTCTACAAGCAGCTCTACGGTCGGATTGGGCCGGCGGTCGGCCTAGAGGTAATGAGCTGGCGGCTGGTCGTCTCAGGCCCCCGCCCGGAGCTGCGGCTGCGTGCGGATGGCGCCATGCCTGGGCCCGTCGAAGCGGCGCGCAAAAGTGAGCGCCCCGTCTACGATCCTGAATACGGCGACTATCGGCCGACGCCGGTCTACGACAGGTATCGTCTGGGCCCCAGAGCCACGTTCCGCGGTCCGGCGATCGTCGAGGAGCGCGAGTCGACAGTCGTAATCGGCGCCGGCGCCCGCGTCTCGATCGACGAGTTGCGGAATCTGCGGGTGGAGCTGAGACACCAAGCCCCCACCCCCAACCCCTCCCCCAAACGTGGGGGAGGGGCGAGGGGAGAGGGCGGCGATGAGGATTGAGGACTGAGATGGTACGATGGCCCGCCAGGCAATGAGGTGCGCATGAGCCAGACGTCAGGGCGGCAGCAGGCCCGACCCAGTCCTCAGACCTCAGTCCTCAGTCCTGGGATCGATCCGATCGTTCTGGAGGTGCTCTGGAACCGGCTGCTGTCGGTGACCAACGAGCAGCAGGCGGCGTTGATGCGGACAGCGTTCAGCACGATCGTTCGGGAGTCGCAAGACCTGGCCTGCGGCGTGTTCGACACTCAGGGCAACATGATCGCCCAGTCCGAGACGGGCACGCCCGGCCATATCAACGCCATGGCGACCTGTATGCGGCACTTCATGCGTGCCTATCCGCCCGAGACGCTCGAGCCCGGCGACGTCCTGATCACCAACGATCCGTGGATGACGGCCGGGCAGATCAACGACATCACCATCGTCACGCCGATCTTCAGAGGCGGGCAGATCGTCGCCTATTTCGCCAACACCTGCCACATGGCCGATATCGGCGGCCGAATCCTGTCGGCCGAGGCGCGCGAGGTCTACGAGGAGGGACTGTACATCCCGATCACGAAGCTGTTCTTCCGAGGTGAGCGCAACGAGGAGTTGTTCAAGATCATCCGGGCCAACGTCAGGACACCGGACGAGGTCGAAGGCGACCTGTACGCGATGACCTCCTGTAACGACGTCGGCGGGGCGCGCCTGCTGGAGTTCATGGATGAGTTCGGATTCGACACGATCGACGCGCTGGCCGAGGCGATCATCTCGCGCTCGGAGCAGGCGATGCGGCAGGCGATCGCTCGCATTCCAGATGGGGTCTACGAAAACGAGCTGTGGAGCGATGGATTCGAGGGCCCGGTGGTGATCAAAGCCAGAGTCAGCGTGGAGGGCGACGAGATGACGGTCGACCACGCTGGCAGCTCACCGCAGAGCCGCTACGGAATCAACGTGGTCATGAACTATACCCACGCCTACACGAGCTTCGCGGTGAAGTGCGCGATCAGCCCCGACGTTCCGCACAACGAGGGCGCGTTCCGCCCGGTCCACGTCACGGCCCCGCCGGGCTCGATCCTGAATGCCCAGTATCCGGCTCCGGTCGCGGCCCGCCACCTGATCGGGCACTTCCTCCCCAACCTGCTCTTCGGCGCGCTGGCCGAGGCGATGCCGGACCGATTCATGGCCGAGGGCGCGGCCTCGATCTGGATCACCGTCTTCCGGGGCGAGCGTTCCAACGGCGAGCCGTTCACCTTCACTCTGTTCCAATGCGGCGGGACCGGCGCACGGCCCAACAAGGATGGCCTCGACAACACGGGCTTCCCGAGCGGCGTGGCCGGCGTGCCGGCCGAGGTCATTGAAAACCTGAGCCCACTCGTGATGACTCGTCGAGAGGTCAAGACCGACTCGGGCGGGCCGGGGCGCTACCGAGGCGGCTGCGGGCAGATCACCACGATTCGCTGCCACAGCGGTCGCTCCTGGTCGATGAGCGGCATGTACGACCGGACCAAGTTTCCGGCCCAGGGTCTGCTGGGCGGCAAGCCGGGGCTGCCTGGTGACTTCACCCTCAGCACGGGTGAACGCCCCAACCCGAAGCAGCAGATCCTGAACGAGCCCAACGCCGAGGCGACCATGACCCTGCCCGGCGGAGGCGGCTACTTCAGCCCGCTGGAGCGCCACCCAGAGAAGGTGCTCGAAGACGTGGTCGACGGCTACGTCTCGCTCGAGGCGGCCGAGCGGGACTACGGCGTCAAGATCCTGTGCTCTCGTCGGCCGGATGAGCAGATCAGCGTCCCCGAGCACTACCGCATCGACTGGGAAGCCACCAAGCGGCTGCGGTCTGGCACGTAGGGCGCACCCGTGTGTGCGCCCTCGGGCGGACACGCGGGTCCGCCCCTACGCTCGCCCTGGAGACAGTCGAGCAACCGCTCGGCGAGTAGCGGAGCCCTCCCCCACGCCCCCTCCTCGAAGCGGAGGTGGGGGAGGAGCTTGCGTGTTACAATCTTGCGTGCAGCCCGACCCATCCCCACGTAGTGATCTCCCCGACGGCCACCGCGTCCCGCGGTTCGCGGGCATCAACACCTTCGCCCGGCTGCCGCATACTCAGGACCTGCGTGACGTGGACGTGGCGGTGGTTGGGGTGCCCTTCGACGGGGGTGCAACGTTTCGGCCAGGCGCGCGCTTTGGTCCGCAGAAGATCCGCGAGATGTCGGTCTTGCTGCGACCGTTTAATCCGGCTCTCGGGGTGGAGCCATTCGCCGAGTTTCGCGTAGTCGACTGGGGTGACGCCGTCTGCAGCCCGATCAGCATGGAGGACAGCTTCAGGGCGATCGAACGGGCGATCGAGGCGGTCGTCTCGGCGGATGCCTTCCCACTCGTGCTGGGCGGCGACCACTCGATCAGCCTGCCCGTTCTGCGCGCGCTGGCCAAGCGCCACGGGCCACTGGGCCTGGTCCACTTCGACGCCCATCCCGACACCTGGGACGTGCATTTTGGCCGCAAGTACAGCCACGCCACGTCGTTCCGGCGGGCGATCGAGGAGGGCCTGGTGGATGGCTCTCGCTACGTGCAGGTTGGGATTCGCGGCTCGCTTCCCAAGGCCACCGACCTGGACGACGCGCGGGCGCTCGGGGTTACCGTCCTGTCGGCCGACGACGTGCTCGAAATGGGACTCGACACAGCCCTCACAGGGATCCGCCAGGTGGCGAGCGGGCGAGTATACGTGACGCTCGACATCGACGTGGTCGACCCGGCCTTCGCGCCAGGTACGGGCACACCGGAGGTGGGCGGCTTCAGCGCTCGGGAGATCGTGCGCCTGGTTCGCGGACTGGGGCCGATCGAGGCAGTGGGCTGCGACCTTGTGGAGGTGGCGCCGCCGTACGATCACGGCGAGATAACGGCGGTCCTGGCCGCCAACCTGGCGTACGAGATGCTGTCGACACGGGTCAGACGATGGCGCCCGAAAGGCGCTCAGGCCGCCCTTGCCGAAGCACGGGACGGCAGAGCGGGCAAATAAGTTTGATCCTCCCGGAGGCGTCAGGTAGGCTGTTGCGGGAAGTAGCTGTCAACTGGAGCTTGGAGTCGTAGATCTTGCTCGGCCGAATCGTCAAGCGGATAGCCCACCGCGCTATTCGCGGTCTGATTGCGCATCCGGTCCGCGGTCTGATCATGTTGATTGTGCTGCTCGCCGCGGCCGGTGTCCTGGCGTTCCAGGGATTCCAGCAGGGCGCGCCGAGCTTCTCGATCGGGGTGCCGAGTTTGCCGCGCTCGATCAGCGGGGCGCCGACGGCCACCGAGAACTATATGCGCGGCAACGAGAGCTACAACGCCGAGCTGATGTGGTCTGGGCTGAGCGACGAAGCGCTGGCACGGTACCGCAGCCGCGGGGGCAGCTTGCAAGCCCTGCAGGGCCAGATGGACCAGGCCAAGCAGGCCGGCTCTCAGCTCGACCAAATCACCTACATTGGGGGTCAATCGTTTCCGGATGGGACGAGCATGCACTTTTACGTCGTACTCGCACGTGGCCCGCAGTCGCGCGGAGAGACCGAATACGTGCCGTACGTGTTCACCCTGGACCGGGCTGGTAAGATCTCTCGGGTCCAGTAGGGAGGTCTCCTCATGGCTGTGAGCGCCAAGACGCCGTTCATCGATCAGGAGTACGACGCGCTCGATCATAAGATCGATACCTTCCTGGGCAGGCTCGGCGCCATCTTCAGGCTGCTGGTGATCGCGACCGCGCTCGGTCTGCTCACCTACTACATCCTGATGCCGAACCTGGAGAACTGGCTGCCGTACATCCTGTTCGGCGCGTACCTGATCTTCCAGCTCTTCTTCGCGATCATGTTCATGATCATCCAGTTCGCGGCGCTGTTCTGGTTCTTGGGCCGGACGCGCGTGTACTGGATCATGCCCGGCGAGACCGGCCTGACGTTCAAGGACTATAAGGGCAACCCGGAGATTCTCGAGCTCGCGGACCGCGTGGTCACCCTCCTGCGTGGCGTGAAGGGGTTCAAGCAGATGGGTGGCCAAGTGCACCGAGGCATGCTGCTGGTGGGCCCGCCCGGTACCGGGAAGTCGTATCTGGCGCAGTGCATCGCCACCGAGGCCGGCGTCCCCTTCTGCTATGCGAGCGCGCCGAGCTTTCAGAATATGTTCATGGGCATCGGCAACGTGCGGGTGATGATGTTGTACGGGAAGGCGCGCAAGATGGCGCGCAAGTATGGGGCGTGCATCATCTTTATCGACGAGATCGACGCGATTGGCGCCTCGCGAGGGGGCAGCCAGGGCCAGGGAGTCGGTATGGGTGGCTTCTTTGGCATGGGCGGCTCCGGCCTGCTGAACGAGCTGCTGATGCAGATGGACCCGCCGCCAACGGACCAAAGCCGGAAAGCCAAGCTGCTCCGCAAATTTGGCTTCCGCACGAAGAAGGCCGAGATGCCGGCGGTCTTCACGATGGGCGCCACGAACCTCGCGGCGGTCCTGGACCCCGCTCTCCTACGGCCTGGCCGTTTTGACTGGAAGATCTCCGTGGAACGCCCGAACTTCGATGGTAGAAAGGAGGTCCTCGAATACTACCTGGCCAAGATCAAGTACGTTCCGGATCTGCCGATCGACCGGATCGTTACTGAGCTGATGACTCCGAGTGGGCAGGGCTACACCCCCGTCGAGGTTAAGTTCGTGGTCAACGAGGCGGTCGTTCACGCCCATTTCGACGGGCGGGAGGCGATCACCTACGCCGACATGCGAAAGGCGATGGAGACCCGCGAGTACGGGCTTCGCAAGAAAATCTCTGGCCGCACAGCGGAGGACAAGCGCCGGGTCGCCTACCACGAGGCAGGGCACGCGATCGCGATGGTCCGCCTCTATACGCGCAAGCGGCTCGAGCGCCTTACGCTGATGCAATACGGCGAGGTCCATGGCGCCGAGGGGGTGGCCTTCGACAAAGCCAAAGAAGAGATCCATATCGAGACCAGAGAAGACCTGTTGATGGAGATCCAGATCTACCTGGCGAGCAAGGCGGCCGAGATCATCTTCCTGGGCACCGAGACGACCGGCATGGGCGGCGACCTGCCAGGCGCCACTCTTCATGCGATCAGATATGTTCAGTGCGGTATGGCGGGCAGCTTGTTCTCTGATAGATTCAACCGTCCGATGGAGGGCCAAATTAGCGAGGAGGGCCGACGGGCGGCCGAGAAGGTGCTGCAGCAGCAGTTCAAAGTGGTCAAGAGCCTGCTGGAGCACAACAAGCCGCACGTCGAGGCGATCGTCGCCGCGCTTCTCGAGAACGAGGAGCTGCTTGGCGAGGAGGTGGAGGAGATCGTGCAGCGAGTCGACCGAGAGCTAGGCCGATCGAACGGACAGGTGGCCGAGCTGGTCGCGCCGACGCCTCAGATCCGCCCCGCGCCGGAGCCAGAGCCAGCGCCGGTCCTGCGCTACGCGGGCGCCACCAGGCGCTCCGAGGAGCGCGAGCCTGATGGGGCCAAGCCCGCCGAAGACGGCGGCCACGGACTGGACAAGGAGCCGCCCCACATCCAACTGTAGGTCGCAGTCGCCTATCGAGACCCCCACCCCCAAATTCGGCCCTCACCCCCAACCCCCTCTCCCAAGTTTGGGAGAGGGGGCCAGTGCGTGGTGAGGCTCGCTGGAGGGTGCGATGTCGTTAGATCCCGAGTCTGACAGCGCCCTACTGGTCATCGACGTGCAGAACGACTTCTGTCCGGGAGGCTCGCTGGCCGTGGCCGGGGGCGACGAGGTCGTACCAGCGCTCAACCGGCATATCGAGGCGTTTCAAGCGGCCGGGCGGCCGATCATAGCGACCCGCGACTGGCACCCGCGACAGACGGTCCATTTCAAAGAGTTTGGCGGCCTGTGGCCCGTGCATTGCGTCCAGGGCAGCCGCGGGGCCGAGTTCCATCCTGACCTACGGCTGCCGCCGGGGACGGTGGTGGTGTCAGCCGGGACCGGTCCCGACGAGCAGGGATATTCGGCCTTCGAGGGACAGGCCGACGACGGCAGGCACCTCCGCCAGCTGCTGGCCGACCAGGGTGTCAAGCGGCTGTACGTGGGCGGGCTGGCGACCGACTACTGCGTCAAGGAGTCTGTCCTCGACGCGCTCAAGTCCGGCTTCGAGGTTGTGGTGCTCGAGGACTCGGTCCGGGCCGTCAACGTCCAGCCCGGCGACGACGAGCGAGCGATTCAGGCGATGAAGGCGGCCGGGGCGACGGTCGTGTAGGGGCGGACGCCCTCACCCCCTGACCCCCTCTCCCAAGCGTGGGGGAGGGGGAATACGTGCGCTTCGCGGGAACGGGTGCTCCTCGGAGGATTGCGGGTCAAGGCCGCCTCGGCTTGGCGTCGTGGGCTGTTTGGGGTCGACCGCAGTGCGGCGCGTCCACCCGCATCTCACGACCTACTGCGCCTCGGGCCCCTCGGATCGGCGCCGCCTCTGGATCAGGCGGGCGGCGATCCTGGCAGGTACGGGATCAGGCCGAGGCGGAGCGCTTGCTCCTGGACGGCGCGCGGGGCGCGGCGCATCCACGATGATGCCGTCGACGGAGATCAGCCAGGTGAGCGGGTGCTCGTCCAGCTTGCTCGGCAGACACCAGTCAAGATCAAAGGGTCCCATGCGGAACATCCTGCGCACCTCGCTCGCCTTGGCAGCCACGGTCCTGGGACTGACCTCAAACAGCGCGCACAGCTCGGCGGCGGTCAGATGCGGCTCCTCCGCCCTGTCGAACAGGAAATTCACCGAACCGACGGCATACGTGATGGCGCAGGCCCAGATCTCTGGCCGGCCACGGATGACGGGCGACGGGCGCTTGCGGCACAGGGCGGCGGCCAGGCGCCGGCAGAGCTGAGCATACTCCTCGTTCAGGCGCTCCTGGCAGACCGCGTCGGTCAGGCGAACGAGCGCGTCGAAATGGGGTCGCAGGGCGTGGGGGACAGTCTGTCGCTCATCGGCCGCGGCCGCCGCGCCGCTCTCACCCAGGGAGCGCTCCAACCAGGCCAGCGCGTTGGGAGTCTTGCTCCAGGCCAAGATCTGCTCGGCGGCACAAGCGATGCCTTCCGGCTCATCGCCGATCCCGATGTGGTCGGGCAGGCTGCTGGGGAGCCGCTTCGTGCCCAGCAGATAGGCTGGAACGTGTGCGTTGGCCTGCTTGGCCTTCACGAGCAGAGCCCGGGCCGACGAGGTATCACCGTGCTCCCGAAAGGCAAACAGGGCACGGCCGTAGGCCCAGGACGCGGCGATGTCATCCGCGTAGCGATCGAGCAGATCCTTCACGTCTGCCTGGTGGCCGACCTCCAGCAGACAAGCCAGTAGGACATAGCGGACGCCCTGATTGTCGCCCGGGTTGAGGCGCAGCATGTCCCAGTAATGGTCGATGGCCTCTCGACGTTGTTCGGCCTCCCGGAGGCACTGCGCCAGCCCGAAACGCGCACGCATGTAGGGCCGCGTCTCCAACACGCCCCAGAACTCACCCTTGTACGCCTCGAAGGCCTTCGGGCCGAGCGCACGCTCGCCGGCCGCCACGCCCTGGCGGTTGAGCTCCAGCGCCTCCTGCAGGCTCCGAGCGGCCTCGTCGGCCAGCAGGACGAAGGCATCCGCGCAGTCTGGCGAGATCTGCAGAGCCCTTCTGGCAAGCTCCACCCGCTCCGCCCCTTCGGCCTCCCAGGCGTCGTAAATGAGGTCCTGGGCCCGCTCCAGGGGCGAGGCGGGCCTGCGGCGCGGCAGCTCGCCAGCCGCCCGCAGCGCCCGCAGATGGGTGTTCGCCTCCTCGATGGAGTCGAATTCTTGCTCGTTCAGGATGCCAGCGATGTCGGCCATGCTCCGTTCGATGATGCGATGATCCGCCAGCGGCAAGCTCTCTGGAGGGCGGACATCGGCTGGCGTCAGCGTGCTCGAGCTGGCACCACAGCATCGCTTGTACTTCTTTCCGCTGCCGCAGGGGCACGGGGAGTTTCTGCCTATCTTGGCCACGTCCCTCCTCCCTTGGCGCTCGTCCACCAGCGCGCGTCTGTCCTCGTGAGCAGCAAGATCTCTCGCGACAGGCGAACCACTTGCTCTGCCGATCAGGAGCTGTTCGGGCGGGTGACCTGGCCGTCGAGGACCTGCTAGACGCCGCCGCGCTCTCTGGCGAGCGAGGCGGCCTGCGCGATTATCTGCCTGCCGGCGACGATAGGCATAACGGGTCGGCCGAGCTTCTGGAGGATCGCGGCCCGCTCAGTTGCTCGCTCGACGTCGTGTAGACCGACACCGGCCGAGACCTCGGCCAGGAGATAGACCTCGGAGTCGTCCTCGCGATGCCGCCCGGAGAGCACGAGGTCGGCTAGGAGCACGGCCTCCCGCTCATCAATGCTTAGGCGTCCCTCCTCGACGGCGGCGTCGAGCAGGTCGGCGAGGGCTCCCGGGTCGAGGACCCGGAGCCGTCGAGCGAGGCGGCCTAGGTAGGCCGGCGCCCGGCGCTCATACCGTAGCTCAAGCACGTCGCCCTCTACTCGGCCCAATCGCACCTCCATTCGCTCCTGCGCCTCGGCCAAGCGCGTGACGATCGCTTCCAGGCGTTCCAGGCGCTGCTCCGTGCGGGCCTGAGCGTGTGCGAGCTCCTGAAGCCGCTGCTCGGTCCGTGCCTGAGCCTCGACCAGTTGGTCCACCCGGGCGGTGAGGGCAACGAGCTGCTCCGCCAACTGCCGCACCAAAGCCGGTAGCTCCAGCAATTCGTCGGACAGCACGTGCCGCCGCAGCTCGGCCTGCCACTCCGGATGCTGCGCGAGCAGTCGAATCAGGTCCTGGAAATCCTCGACGGTGAACGGCATCAGCGGCTCCCGGGGGAAGTATATATGTGCGGATGCCGCGCCCACCTGAGCCGAAGCCGAGGAACAGGGGACGGGGTAACCGGAAGCGGCGAGGGCGAGGAGTGCCGAGTGCAACCAGGCGCCGCCCTCACCTTCTGGCCCCCCTCTCCCTCAAGGGGCTCAAGGGGAGAGGGGAGCCGCAGGATCTAGCATCGCCGGTTGTCGCCAGCGCCGCTGCTGGTTCATCGATCTGTGACATTCGGTGACGAATTGGCGACGGCTGAGTCGTATGATCTGCTTGCGAGAGCAAGCGTCCCCGGTCGGGGATGGCTGGTCGCGACGGAAGACGGCGATGGACGCGGGTTTGAAAGCCACGATCACGGACGTGAGAGCTCGGGCGCAGCTCGGGCCGGGCACGATCTCGCGGCTATACCTGAGCGACCTCCGCTGGGATCACAGCGGCCTGGCCGGTGTCGTGCTCGTCGCCGCCGGTGTTCGGCTGGTGCGGCTGGACCAGGTGGGGTACGGCCATCCTCCACGACCCGCCGCTCGGGGACATCGTGGACCTCATCCTGAAAGTGAACGCAGGCGCCTACTCGTTCGAGGCGGCGAACCCGCGCCATGAGCACGAGTACCATGTCTGGGAGACGGTGAAGCTGCCCGAGGGCAAGGCGCTCATCCCGGGTGTGGTCACCCACGCCGTCAACATCGTGGAACACCCCGAGCTGATCGCAGAACGCATCGCGCGGTATGCCAGGCTGGTGGGGCGCGAGAACATCATCGCTGGGACCGACTGCGGGTTCTCTTCCCAGGCCACCTATAACCCAGAGGTCCATCCGACAGTGGTCTGGGCCAAATTCCAGACGATGGCTGAGGGTGCGAAGCTAGTGACGAAGCAGCTGTGGGCACGGAGTTGAAGGACCCATGAAAGCCAGCACCGATCGGATCCTCAGCACCCACACCGGGAGCCTTCCGCGGCCGCCCGACTTGCTGGAGATGATCCGTGCCCGGGAGCAGGGCGAGCACGGCGAGCCGGTGGACGCGCGGGCCTTCGCGACCAGGGTGCAGTCGGCCGTGGAGGAGGTAGTCCGCAAGCAAGTCGAGGCGGGGATCGACGTGGTGAGCGACGGTGAGATGGGCAAACCGAGCTTCGCGACCTACGTGACCCACCGGCTGGTGGGCTTCGGGGGCGAGAACCCAGAGCCGCGGGTCTTTGCCGACCGAGCGGCCTTCCCGGAATGGGCCAGCGAATATCCGGGCTCCAGCATGAAGCGGCAGTTCTGCGTCGAGCCACTGGCGTGGAGGGACAGGGAGGCCGT
>DASPXK010000373.1:0-13682 GCA_035637315.1 Chloroflexota bacterium | reverse complement strand
ACTAAGATCGATACGTTCAAGCTCAGACTCCGACGACCCCAGCCCGCCACGCTAGGGGCGGTCTTGGCGCTGGTCGTCGCGCTCACCACGGCGCTGTGGGCCGTTGGAGTGCAGCTGCAGCTGAACGGGCAACGTGCAGTCACGGCCAACTTGAAGGAGCGGGCCGCCCGCTACGACAGAGTTGTGGCCGTTCTCCAGGCGCCGGATCTCCAGGTCTGGCCGATGCGGGGCACTCAGCTCGCGCCGACCGCTTACGGTCGGATCTACGCTGATCCCGAAACCGGAGCGGCTATGATCATGGTGCGATCCCTGCCGCCCCTGCCGGACGGTCGCGTCTACCAGGTCTGGTGGGCCCACGCGGACGGGAAGGACGAGAGCGGTGGCGTGCTAACATGGACCGACGAACAGGGCAGCGGCTACGCACTCATCCAGGGTCCCGGGCCGTTCAAAAACTGGCGGTCGGTCAGCCTGACGGAAGAGCCGGTCGGCGGCAGTTCGAGGCCGACGAGTCAAGCCTTGCTCATCGGGACCGTCTAAACCGTCTAATAGGAAGATGAGGGCGCGGGACGAGTCCCGACCCAGATTGTCCGGAAGCGCGATCAGTTTGGGAGAGGCTCCGATAATGCGGCCGAATTCTGTTAGCGGGCTGGTGGGCTATTTCCAGCACCGTGCAACCCCCGGTTGGCTCGCCCTGGGCGCGTTGATCGCGGCCGCGAGCGTTCCACCGGCGTGGGTCCAGGCTGGCCCTGTACTCAGCCCGTTCAGGTTATCGACCGGGCTTCCCGATCCAAGCTGTGGGCTGACGCGCAGTGTCGTGGCGCTCGCACATGGTGATCTGGCCGGCTCGCTTTTCTTCCATCCGCTTGGGCCGGCGGTCGCGGTCGCGCTCGTGGCACTGCTGCTCGTCGACTTCAATCCGTGGCGGGCCGTGCTGAGCAAGGCACACCCCCAGGCGGCGAGGTTCCGCTCAGCCACCGCGCTTCTCGAGTCGTTAGTCCGCGGGCCCTTCCTTTGGGGCGCGTTGGCAGCGTTCTTGCTCGTCTGGCTTGTTCGCCTGCCGCTCTTCCTCGCCGGCCGCTGGGTGTACTGAGAATCGAGAGCCCCGCCATGATCTCTGGGGCAGTAGGCGGCGCGTGACTTTCGACTTTGGGCTACTTGGCTTGAAGACCTCTGAGCTCGGGGATGGCGCTGAGCTCGCAGCGCTTGCCGAACGTGGCTACGGTGGCCAGGTCGTGCTCGTAGCGATGCGCGCAGCTCATCGTGCAGGTATGGAGCGGACGCTCCTCGTCCGGCAGAAAACGGCCGGCGAACCCGGCCTGCATCACCAGTTGGATCAGCCTGGCGCCGAGCTGCCGGACCCGCCCTGGTGGCAGTGTGCTGAAGCAGGTGAGGACCGTCCCGTCAGGCTGCAAGACCCGCAGGAGCTCGCGCAACCCGCTCAGCGGCTCAGGCAGCGTCTCGAGCATCCACATGCTCGTGACGACGTCGAACGTGTCATCGAGAAAGGGGAGCCGGGTCGCGTCGGCCCTCACCAGATGGACGCGGGGATCCACGAGCCGCGCACGGGCCTGTCCGAGCATCTCGGCCGACAGGTCGATCCCAACTAGGCATCCTGGCTCAGACCGGTCCAGCAGGAGGGCGATGGTCCGGCCGGTGCCCGCGCCAACGTCGAGCACGCGCGCGCCCGGGCGAGCATACCACTTGACCAGGCGTCGGAAATGCTCGGCCGCCGCCCCACCAGCGGTCCGGTCCCAGACGGCGGCGACGCGGTCGTACAAGCGGGCCACGCGGTCGTACACGGCCGCCACCCCGGGGCGGCGTTCATGAACACGCTGCGGTTCGCTCACCGCGAGCGCCTCGACCAAATCCAGGCCGCTTCTTGTGGATGACCAACGGGGTGCCGATGCTGGCTCACTTCCACATGTATTTCGAGCCGTCGAGACGCATGCCCAGACAGCCCTGCGAGCCCGGCTTGCCGAAACCGTGCAGCGGCGCCCACCAGTTGTAGTGGATCGCCGCTCCCGGTGCAAAGCGCGAGCAGGCGATCCGTGCGTCCACTTTAATTCGGTCGCGCGACAGCCTCATTTATGTCCAGAATTTCTGGCGCCAGCTTATGTGAAGCTATACTTACCGGGATATGCGTCCTTGCAGGACGGGGAATCGTAATCCCAGAACTCCCCAAGCATTGTCAATGGAGCACAGACACCGAGTCTGTCTCGGGCTCTCATGCGCAGGTCGGGGCACCCTAATCAGCGACCAATGTCTTTGTGGCGCGGGGGATCTCATGAATGATTTGGCGGTCTGCAAGAGCACGAGTCGCTCAGCCCCGCCTCCGCTTGTGGTCCCGCTTCTAGCGCTGCTTACGGTCGTGCTGTTGCCGGCTGTCGCGAATGGTCCGTGGCACCCGCCCGACGGCCATAGCAGCCTGCCTCACCACGCCTCGGGGTCGACGCTTGTCGCCGAGAGCGCCTCCAGGAGCGCGGCAACGCCGCTCGTGCCAGGCGTCGAGCTTCGCACTCGGGTCAGCCCCAATTCTGAACGACGGCCTGGAATCGTCGATTCTGAGCCGCCCGAGCACCCTCCCCGTTAGGCGACGCCTTCGGTAGCCGGCTCCACGCCGGCCAGCGCCGTCCCACGAGCGTGCTTACGCCTTGACGCAGGCGACCATTTCGCCGCGACCTTGAGCAGGAGTTCACCAATGACCGAGATCGACTCATCCTCCTCCGAGAAAGAATCGAGAAACGACGCCCCTCACGCAGGCAGCGCGGCCAGTCAGAGCCAGGGCCGCTTGCTCGTTGTCCTGGGCCTCAGCGCCGTGTACATGCTGGTCGAGGTCGGGGGTGGCCTCTTTACCAATTCGCTGGCGCTACTCGCCGACGCCGGACACATGCTTGCCGATGTGCTCGGCTTGGCCATGGCCCTGTTCGCCATTCGGTTTGCGCAGCGGCCGGCTACTCCGGCCAAAACGTACGGCTTTTACCGGATGGAGATCCTGGCGACCGTGGCGAACGGCGTCGCCCTGTTCGGGATCGCCGCTTACATTCTCTACGAAGCCTGGCGGCGCTTTCGAGAGCCTCCCGAGATCAACAGCCTGCCGATGCTCGCCGTCGCCGCGGGCGGCGTCGTCGTCACCCTGACCGGGGCGTGGCTGCTGCACAGTGGGGCCGGAGAGAGCTTGCTCGTCCGGGGTGCCTTCCTGGACGTGGTATCGGACTGCCTCGGTGCGATCGGCGTGATTGTGGCCGCTGGTGTCATTTACCTAACCGGGTGGCGGCAGGCCGATCCGCTAGTCTCCATGCTCATCGGGCTATTCATCCTTCCACGCACGTGGCAACTATTGAGGAGTGCGCTCGACGTGCTGCTGGAGGCCACTCCGCGACACATCAAACTGGATGAGGTAGAGCTGGCAATACGTGAAGTGCCAGCGGTGGTGTCGGTCCACGACCTACACGTCTGGACCATTACGAGCGGCTTCGTCGCCATGAGTGCGCACGTCGTCGCTAGCGACCGGGCCAGCAGTGACGTGCTGCACGAGCTGCAGGCGTTGCTGCGGGACCGATTTGCGATCGAGCACGCCACACTCCAAGTCGAGCGAGTCGACCAGGCCGACGAAGGCGCCTCCTGTATGGTCGACCCGCGCTGTTTAGTCGTGGGAAGACGTTTCCCGCTCGGCCCTGCCGAAGGAGCCGGTGGCGAGCCTGTCGATGGCGCCGTGCCGAGCCGGCAGCGGGTGTGACGGGGCTACCCGCCCTCAGGCCGGCCTAGCGTTTCAGCTTCGCTTCATGGGTTCACTCCCTATCGAGCTTGGACCGCTCCTAACCACCGGCCTTCGTAGATCGGCCTCAAGCCACTTGCAGGCTACCTTCGCGTGGCCCCGACACGCCTGGCACCGAGGCGGACCGTTCAGCTCAGAAAGGAGATCTGCATGGTCGCGGGCATTCTGTCGCTTCTATTCCTTCTTGCGTTGGTGGCGGGAACGTGGGGCCACCGCAGCCACGGGAACGCGAGCTGGTTGCCCTTCGTGCTGCTCGTGCTGATCACTCTCGGGCTGCTGCTCACGGGCAATCTCAGTGTGTGAGCAAGCCCAATGATGGTGATCCACGGGCCCATTGGGCGCTGATTTAGACCGCCGGCGGACTATCAGTCCAGTTCCGCCGAGTGCCACATGACGTGCTGACCATGGCGGCCGCGATTGTCCCCAGCGAGCTACCTGATCGCTTCGCCGCCGTACTGGGCTGGGCAACGCTGCGAACGGGCTCCGGGCGGCGCTGCTCGGCGAGACGCTGGGCTCCCTCTTGCTGGTCCTCTTTTGGTACCGGGGCGGTCGTCGTCCAGGTGATCTGCGAGGCCACACCGTGCATCCTCTAAAGCGCACAGGCTCCCGACGGCCATTATTGCTTGTTGTGCTGGTTGCTCTGACGTCTGTTCTGGCCCCCGGCCGGTTACTTGGCCAGGTCGGTGGGGAAGGCTGCACGGCTGATCATGATGAGCCCGGCGCCCCACTGGAGACGTTGACTGATCTCCGCGCTGAAATCGACAAGATGCTCGTCATAACAAACAGGGCGTTGTTGGCCGTGTACGGCAACGACGCGCGTCTGGCGCGGTTCCAATTCAGGCAGTTCCGGAACTCATGGCACCGGGCAGATGCTTTGATCGCTGCGCTGTACCCCGAGCGGTGCACGGCGCTCGATCTCGAGGCAGGCCGGGCTGAGGTCGCCCTTCTCTACCAAGACCCCGAGGACATTGACACGGCTCGCTCCGCCCTGCAAGCCCTGAGCGAGGATCTCAGCGAGATAGCCCTGGACCTAGCAACCCGGATGCGTGACGAAGAGGAAGGAGAGTAGAAGGCGAAGGAGGCTAGGGAGAGACGTCCAGCCGGCGGCTCAAAAAGTGATGCAAGCGCCGTCGTGATCGGCAAGACCGGCTAGTTGTGGATGACCAGCGGGGTGCCGATGCTGGCCCACTCCCACATGTATTTCGACCCGTCGAGACGCATGCCCAGACAACCGTGCGAGCCCGCGTAGCCGAAACCGTACGGCGGCCCCCACCAGTTGTAGTGGATCGCCGCTCCGTCGCCCGTGAAGTACTGCGTGTACAGCACGTTCGTCAGGTAGTAGCTGTCCTGGAGGCCCGGGATCGTTCGGCTGTCCATCGTCTCGTTCCGTACCCGCCGCAGGATCCGGTAGAAGCCAGGCTTCGTCGTACCCTGCAGCCCGGCCGTCACCAGGTCGCGGAACACCGCTTCGTCGCCCTGCATCGCCCTGATGTGCTGCATCGGCGCCAGGTCCACGTCGATCCAGCGGCCGTCGTCGGCAAAAGCGCTCCAGAATGGCGGGTCGACCGGCCCGACTGCCTCCGCGCCGATGTAGACGTGCTCCCCCATGTGCGGGTCAAAGACGGGCAAGCGGTATCCGCGCTGCCTCCCCTCGACCCGGAAATGTCGACCCTCAGGAACGGTGTCGACGGCCTCGACCGTCTCGTCCGGCGTCGGCCAGGTCTTGGTTGCCAGGAAGGTCTTCACCCACCAGGATTGAAAAGGGGGATCGCCGGCCGGCCGCGCGACCAACCCGCCGGGCTCGCACACCTCAGCGGGGCCGCTCGCGTCGTCGGTCAGGCAGGCTGCCGCGCCAGGGACCGACGGAATCGGCAACGCCAGGGCCACCGCGATGGCGGGCACCGTCCTCAAGAAAGCTCGTCGCGTGACCTCCATCTCAGCTCACCCCTCACCCGACCGCTGCATGAGCCTCCATCTACGATTGACCATCGTACTACGAGGACGTTATAATCGCAAACTGGCAAGTGCCGGCGCAGATGCGTGCCTGTGGCGCCTATCTCCTGCTGACGTTCTAGCGAGTAGAGAGACGTTCGACACCGTTGAACGAGCTCCTCCAGCTCCTACTGGACCACCACGTGCCCTTCTTCGTGCTCGCTGGTATAGGGCTGTACATCTGGGGCCGACGGACGGGCCCGCGCGGCACGTCCCGCCGGCGGCGTTTGGCGCCGCCAGCGAAGAAGAGATCACCGGCCCATCATCAGGAGCCTCGGCACATTTTCACAATCCTGGCGCGGCTGGGCCGCTCGTGGCGGAGCAAGGCGAAACGGCCGGCCAATGCTGCCGACGTGGCTAGCGACAACAAGCTCGTCGACCCAGGAGGGCACCCGGCAACGGTCGTGGAGTTGCAGGGCCGATTAACCGAATTGCAGGCCCGGCGGCAGAGCCTCGCCCGGGAAATCACGGCGCTGGAGGCCGATCCAGCTGGGGTTGGCCCGCGCCAATCGAACGGTTCAGCGCGGGCCGGCAAAAGAAAGCGCAAACGGCGATGAACGACGTGCGTTGGCGGCCCCGCCGCAACAGCGGCGAGACTCCAGGCGCAGCTCGAAAGCCCTCCAGCACGGTCGCCCGCGCCGGCGACGGGCGGCAGATGGACCACGCGTCGCGATGATGACCGGTAGTCCATGGTGCGCTGCAGCCGGCCTTTGCCTCGCTGTCGCGATGGCCATACTTGTCGTGGGCGTGACCGGCGGTAGCGCCTGGGCCGGGGCGACAGTCCTCGGGCTCGGTTTGCTGCTGGCGATCCTGATCGGCCTCGTGCTCGGGCTCATCGCATCCAATCTTGGGCCCTCCGGCGGCCCGGAGGCGGAGCGTCGGCCTCGCTCGCCCCAGCAGACATTGGAGGAGCGCTTCGCTCAGGGTAAGTTGACTCGACAGGCGTATCGTGCAGCGCTCGTGGACATTCTGAAGGGCCGTTATGTCCGAGGCGAGCTCGACCTCGACGAGTACCAGGCCCAGCTTGACGTGCTGCTCGATGAATCAGCCAGCGGATCGCGACCCGAATCTGGAAGAGGGACGGCGGCGGCCGTCCGTCGCTGAGGTGTGAAGCCCCATGAGATGGCTGCCCTCGAGCATCGCTGCCAGCTTGCTGAAGCCGCGCCGGCACGCGCGTCAGCTGGAACCGCGGGCCGGAACCGCCCCGGCTGAGCGTCCTGGACGCGGGCCACGGCGCGGCGCCGAAGGAGGAGGTCTCGTGACCATCGATACCCGCACCAGCACCCATCAGGTGCGGCAGACCCTTCCCATCGAGGGGATGACCTGTGCTTCGTGCGTCAACCGCATCGAGAAACAGCTCAAGAAGCTGGAGGGCGTGCTCGACGCCACCGTGAACCTCAGTACCGAAAAGGCAACCGTCCGCTATAAGCCGGGCGCGGTCGGGCTGGAAGATTTGCGCCGCGCCGTCGAGGCCGCCGGCTACCGCATCGCCGAGCAGCGCCCGACGACCCAAAAGGCGGCGTTCGGCGTGACGGGTATGACCTGCGCGTCGTGCGTCAACCGCATCGGCAAGGCGGTGCGGAAACTGCCGGGCGTGGTCTCGGGAGAGGTCAACCTGGCCACCGAGAAGGCGACCGTCGAGTATGACCCGGCCCTGGTGGGGATGGCCGACTTCAAGCGGGCCGTCGAGGGGGCGGGCTATGGCATTGCTTCAGACGGCATGGAAAGAGAAGGCCTCGCTGGTCAGCAGTACACCTGTCCTATGCACCCAGAAGTGCGAAGTGACCAGCCAGGTCAGTGCCCCAAATGCGGTATGGACCTGATCCCTACCGTGACGGCGATGGATATGGATGTGGCCGGCCGCCGCGAACTGGCCACGCTGCGCGTCAAGACCGCCTTCGCCCTCGCCGCCGGTGTCCTGATCCTGCTCGGCAGCGTGCCGACCTGGGGCGGCTTCCCACTGCGCGACTGGTTCGCCCCGGTGCCGGACTGGCTCCAGAGCCCCCTCCTGCTCTGGGCGCTCGCCACGCCGGTCCAATTCTGGTCCGGCTGGCAGTTCTACACGGGCACCTGGGCGGCGGCGAAGCACCGGGCGACCAACATGAACACCCTGATCGCTGTCGGCACCACCGCGGCCTATCTGTTCAGCGTCGGGGCGATCCTCTTTCCAACCTTCTTCGCCGCGGCCGGCCAGGCCGAGATGTACTTCGATACTTCGGCGATCATCATCGGCTTGATCCTGCTCGGCCGCTACCTCGAGGCGCGCGCCCGGGGCCAGACCTCCGAGGCGATCAAGAAGCTGCTCGGCCTGCAGGCCAAGACCGCACGGCTCGTGCGGAGCGGCCAGGAGGTCGACATTCCGATCGAGCAGGTCCAGGTCGGCGACGTCGTGATCGTGCGACCCGGCGAGAAGATCCCCGTCGACGGGGTGGTACTCGAGGGCCGCTCGGCGGTCGACCAATCGTTGCTCACTGGCGAGAGCATCCCGGTCGAGAAAGGGCCCGGCGAAGAGGTGATCGGCGCCACACTCAACAAGGTGGGCAGCTTCCGCTTCCGCGCGACCAAGGTCGGCAAGGACACGGCCCTCGCCCAGATTATCCGGCTGGTCGAGGAAGCGCAGGGCAGCAAGGCGCCGATCCAGCGCCTCGCCGACGTGGTAACCGGCTACTTCGTGCCAGCCGTAATCAGCATTGCCGCCCTGACATTCGTGGTCTGGCTCCTGTTGGGTCCGGAGCCGCGGCTGAATCACGCGCTGCTCAACTTCGTCGCCGTGCTGATCATCGCCTGCCCCTGCGCGCTCGGCCTGGCGACGCCCACCTCGATCATGGTGGGCACCGGCAGGGGCGCGGAGAACGGCATCTTGTTCCGGAGTGCCGAGGCGCTCGAGACACTCCATAAGGTGCGGGCCATCGTCCTCGACAAGACCGGTACGCTTACCGCTGGCAAGCCGGTGGTGACCGATGTCGTGACAGCCAATGGGCTTACGGAGCCGGAGCTGCTGCGCTTGGCTGCCTCCGCCGAGCGCGGCAGCGAGCACCCGCTCGGCGAGGCGATCGTCGAGCGAGCCAGGGAGCTGGGCCTGGAGATCGAGGAGGGGACCGGCTTTACGGCGATTCCCGGACGTGGCATCGAGGCACGCGTGGGGCGTACGACGGTCTTACTTGGCAATCTGGCCCTGTTGCGCGAGCGCAACGTGCCCGTGGATGGCCTCGACGGTCGCGCCGCCGCGCTGGCCGCCGAGGGGAAGACGCCAATGTACCTCGTGGCCGACGGACGGGCCGCCGGTCTCGTAGGCGTGGCGGACACCCTCAAGTCGAATTCACGGTCTGCCGTCGCCGCACTCAAGGGGCTGGGGCTCGAGGTCTATTTGCTGACTGGCGACAACCGCCGCACGGCCGAGGCGATCGCCCGCGAAGCCGGCATCGACGGCGACAAGGTGCTGGCGGAGGTGCTGCCGGACGAGAAGGCCGACACGGTGAAGGGGCTCCAGGCGCGCGGTCTAAGGGCGGCGATGGTCGGTGACGGGATCAACGACGCCCCAGCCCTGGCCCAGGCCGACGTTGGCATCGCGATCGGCACCGGCACCGACGTGGCGATCGAGGCCGCCGACGTGACGCTCATCTCCGGCGACCTGGCGAAGATCCCGACCGCGATCGCCCTCTCCAAGGCGACGCTGCGCAACATCAAACAGAACCTGTTCTGGGCGTACGCGTACAACACCATCCTTATCCCTGTCGCCATGGGCGTCCTCTACCCATTCTTCGGGCTCCTCTTGAACCCGGTCCTAGCCGCCGCCGCGATGGCCACCAGCTCGGTGACGGTAGTCTCAAACGCGCTGCGACTGCGCCGCTTCCGCGCGCCGAAGGTGACGATGTGAGACGGTTGGCTCTGTGGAAAACTGAATGGAGGCGCAGGGCGACATGAGGACGCCGAACCACCCAACGGGCAGCGGCCAAGCCCCGGGACGGGCAACGCGCCGCGTGGCCGAGCCGATCTTCGGGCTCAGTCTGGGCAGTGAACCCAATGACGAAACTTCCCCGGCGACTCCTCACCTCGCTCACGCTGGTAGCGATCCTTGGGCTCGCCCTCCCAAAAGCCACCCGGGCGCACGCATTCCTGGTCCGCACCACGCCCCAGGCAGGCGAGCGGCTTGCCGCGGCCCCGTCCGGCGTCAGCTTGCAGTTCAGCGAGCCGGTCGTCGCCGGGTCTGAGCAGATCGCGGTCCGGGTCGCCGACGGCAAGCCGGTGGCGGTCGGATCGGTCCAGCGCGACCGCGGCGGGACGCTGCTCAGGGCTGGTCTGCCGCAAGTCGACAAGGCAATCTACGTCGTGAGCTGGCGCGTACTGGCCGCCGATGGGCATCTCGCCGCCGGGGAGTTCGCCTTCGCCGTCGGGGCAGGTGGTCGTCTCCCGGTCGCTGCCACGACCGTCTCGGGGACGATTTCCTGGCCGGATGCGGTCGCCAGCGGGCTCTTCCACACCGGGTTGGCGCTAGCGGTCGGCGGACTCTTGAGCGAGGCCGCCGTCTGGCGGCCCATCGCCCGGCGCCGCGGGCTCGTCGTGCCGTTGGCGCCCGTCGCCCCCGGCCTGCTGCTCGCCCTGCTGGGCGCCGCACTCCAGTTCGCGCTGCTGGCCGGGGCCCAGAGCACCTCCGTTGGGAACGCCAGCTCCTGGGCCACTGCCTTCGTCACCAGGCCCGGCCTGCTGACCGTGGGCCAGCTCGTCTTCGTGGCATACGGCCTGTGGATCTTACGGGTCCGGCGGCTGCGGCCCTGGAGCCTGCTGCCGCTGGCCGGGGCGGTCGCGGCAGCCGCCTTCCGTGGCCACTCGGGCAGCTCCGGGGAATGGTGGGCCGCGCCGGCCAACGCGCTCCACCTCGCACTGGCGGCCTTCTGGGTGGGCGCGCTGCTGCACCTGGTATTGGTCCTGCGGCGCCCAGGGGGCGAGGGACTCCGACCGGCTTTGCGCGAAGCCGCCCGACGCTACGCCACCCTCGCCCTGATCCTGGTGCCGCCGCTGCTCGTGGCCGGCGTGGTAACCGCGCTCGCCGAGTTCAGCCAGCCGGCCGAGCTCATCGAAACGACCTATGGGCGGGTACTCCTGCTCAAGCTGCTGTTCGTGGTGGCTGCCCTAGCGTTGGCGCTTGTCGCGCGACTCCGAGTCCTGCTGGCGCAGCCCCGGCGCCTGGACCTGCTCCACCGCCTGACCGGGGCCGAGGGTGTCGTCCTGGTGGCAGTGTTGGCGATCACTGCCGTGCTCGTCAGCGCTGCTCCGCCACGGACCGCGGCCGCCGAGGCCGAGCTCCTGGGGCCCGCGCCGCTCGACGACCCCGTGGTCCGATTAGCGTCGCTGGCCGGCCAGCTGGCGGTGTACCTGGCCGCCGCGAACGGCGAGCTGCAGTTGCGCGTGCTCGCGCCCGGCGGGAGCCCGGCCGAGGGTGCGCTCGTCGAGGTCCAGGGGCGCAGCCCGAGCGGCGCGGGCCTGGATCTTTACCCGCGCTCCTGCGGCCGGGGCTGCTTCACGATGGGTTTCCCGTGGCAGGAAGGGACGACCCGCCTGACGACGACAGTGTCCAGCAAGGACTGGACCGGTGGCGTGCTCGACTTCAGCGTGCCCTGGCCGCCCGAGCCGGAAGACCCGGAACTGCTTCGGCGAGTCGTCGAGACGATGCGCGAGCAACGAGGCATTCAGTTGACTGAGCGAGTCTCTAGCGGGCCCGGGGCGACAGCGGGCCCCTACCCCGCGCGCTTCACGGGCCCGCGATTCGTCGCGCAGGAAATCTACGCGGCCGGCGGCGCGAGCGACATCCGACCGGTCCCGTCGGATCAGAACCTGCGAGCACTGACGGCCTATGTTTCGGGTTCCGCTATTTGGTACCGGCTGGAAATCGACCCGCAGGACCGGTTGCGGAGCGAGACCATCGTGAACCCGGGCCACATCATCGAGCGAACGTTTACCTATGACGGCCACGCAGAGCCTCTGCCAGTGCCAGGGCAACCGTGAACACACCCTGGCGGCCGCTCTGGCTCCTGGAGCCGCTGTCCCTACTGCGGGGCCCAGACGGCCCGGACGCCGTCCGCCGGGTTCAGGCTTCAGAGGCCGCGCGCGGGGGCGGAGCGAGGCGCACGCGACAGCGGAGAGGTGGTCGCGATGACTGAGGCTACCGGCAGACCGACCGAATCGACTGAACTGAACGCCTTGGCGGGTTGCATAACCTGGATGCTCCTCGCCCTCGCGGTCCTCCCGCTGGCGGGCTCCGCCGCCGTCCACACCTACCGCTTTGCAGGCGCGGCCCTCGAAGGGGACCGGATCGCGCGGCCCTGGTACGGCAACTGGGCCGGCGCGGCATTCGCCGTCGCGTTCTTCTCGGCGTTCGTGCTGGCCTTCCTCCGCTCGCCGCGACGGCGCGAGTGGCGGCACTTGGGCCTGGCCGAGGCCTACCTGGTAGCCCTGTTCGCCGAGATGTTCGGCCTGCCCCTGACCATCTATCTGCTCGGCTCGGTGCTGGGCGTGAACCTCGGCTTGGGGATGCTGGAGGGCCACCTCTGGGCCGTGGCGCTCGACCGGCTGGGGCTGCTGCCGCTGGCGCGCGGCGTGGCGCTCGTGATGGCCGTCAGCTCGGCGCTGATCATCCTCGGGCTGGCCCTGATGGCGGCCGGCTGGTTGCAAACCTGGCGAGCGAGGGGCGAGCTGGTCACCAGCGCCCTGTACCGGTTCGTGCGCCACCCGCAGTACATGGGGTTCCTGCTGGTCGCCGTCGGCTTCCTGATCCAGTGGCCGACGCTGCCGACCCTGGTGCTGTTCCCAGTTCTGGTCTTGGTCTACGTGCGGCTGGCGCGGCGGGAGGAGCGCGACATGGCGGCGTGCTTCGGCGAGCGCTGGGTTGCCTACCGGGCGCACACTCCGATGCTGGTGCCCGGCTGGCCGAAACGGGCCGGCGAGGGGATGCCGGGTAGCTCCAGCGGCGCGGCTCCGGCCGGTCACTTAACGACCAGCCGGCGTGATGGTTAGCAACGACAGCTGGCGACACTGCCGCTAACTCCGGAGGGGGCACCCGTAGCGCGCGCGCTCCGGCGTCACCTTCTGGTCCTCATCCGGGCACGACTTCGTATCCCGCCTCCCTCCACGCGAGCATACCTCCAGCCAGGTTGAAGATGGTGGTGTAGCCGAGGCGAACCATCTCTGCGGCAGCGATCGCGCTCATCCGCCCGGTCATGCAGTAGACCACGATCGGGGTGTTCGGGTCGGCCGGGAGCTCGGCCGCGCGCGTCGCCACCTCCGTATACGGTATGCGGGCGTCCGTACTAGCCAGGTAGCCTTCGTTGGGTACGTGCACGTCGAGCAGGAACGGACGGCCTTGCCCGAGCAGCGCCTGGAGCTCGTGTGGCGACAGGTTCTGATAGCCAGCCTCGCTCTGACTGGCCTGCGCCTCGAGCGGCGGTCGGATACTGCCGGCCGCGGTTGCTAGCGCCACGAGCAAGACGAAAACAGGCTCGGATCATCGCTGGTCTCCTTTGCCACGACAGCTGTTGCGCGTCCCTACTCGGCTGGGAACGGGGCGATGCCGGCGAGATAGAGTACAGCCCAGAGCGCGAAAGCACCTCCCAGCGGACGGATGACGCGCCTACCCCATCGCGTCGTTCGCTCGGCTGCCATTAGAGAGCCGAGGATGAGCATCCAACCGAGGTTGGTGGCGCCCAGGGCGAACATCAATAGCATGATCGTCCAGCAGCAGCCCAGGCAGAAGAGACCGTGGCGGATGCCCAGCCGCAAGGCGTCCCGCCCGGCGTCGCGGCCCCTCCAATGTTGGACGAGGAACGAATACGGCGAGCGGCACTTGTCCAGGCACAGCATCTTGAATGGTGTGAACTGGTAGAGACCGGCGACAAGCAGGAGCGCTGCCGCGATGCCACCA
>DASPXK010000372.1:0-8856 GCA_035637315.1 Chloroflexota bacterium | reverse complement strand
CCGGGTGCATCGTGTACGGGTCGGCGATGAACGTGCCGAGTCGGATTCGGCTCGTGTTGACGGCGCACAGCGTCAACCCAACGTACATGTCGCGGTAGAACTTCTCGTTGCCGTACCAGAGCTGGGCATATCCGAGCGACTCAGCCAGCCTGGCCAGCCCGATCAGTCGGCTCGGCGGGTAGTTCTGCAGGATCCCGAGGCCGGGCTTGATGTCCATCGTGCGACTCCGTCCGCCGAATCTTCCACCGGCTCTGGTTCTGCGGACTAGTCTAACCTGGATCGCCGCGTCCGGCGCTCCACGGTGGCAGCCGGGCGGCGGCGCGCATAGACTAGAGGCGAGGCGGTCACAGTCGAGGAGGGCTGGATGAGCTACCTCACACACCTGGAGTGCTTTCGCTGCGCCAGGACCTACCCGCCGGGCAGGTACTTCATGGGCTGCCCGGCCTGCACCGGTCAGCTCAGCTCCAACCTGTTCTGTGTCTACGACTACGCCGCGATCGCGCGAGCCTGGAACCCCGAGGCGCTGGCCAGGCGGCCCGCGACCATGTGGCGCTACCGCGAGTTCTTTCCAGTCGACGAGGACCGCGTCGTGACGCTTGGCGAGGGGATGACGCCGCTCCTCCGTCTGCCGCGGTTGGGACGCCGCCTCGGCCTGGACCGCCTGTACCTGAAGGACGAGTCGCAGAATCCGACCTGGTCGTTCAAGGACCGCATGGGCTCAGTCGGCGCCTCGAAGGCGCTCGAGTTTGGCTGCCAGGTCTTGACGGCGGCCTCCTCGGGTAACGGGGGCGCTGCGACGGCCGCCTACGCCGCGCGAGGTGGGCTCAAGTCGATCATCTTCACCACCCAGGACTTCCCGCTCTCGATGCGGGTGCTGATGCAGACGTATGGCGCGATGGTCGTGGCCACGCCGACGATCCAGGACCGCTGGACGATGGTCAAGCTGGGCGTCGGGGAGCTGGGCTGGTTCCCGATACAGAACTTCCTGGTCCCCTTCATCGGCGCCAATCCGTACGCCCAGGAAGGGTGCAAGGCGCTAGGCTACGAGACGTGCGAGCAGCTGGGCTGGCAGGCGCCGCACGCGATGATCTTCCCGATCGGTTCCGGCGACACGCTGACCGGCGCATGGCGTGGCTGTTCGGAGCTGCGCGACCTTGGCCACGTCGACCACGTCCCGAAGATGGTCGCCGCCGAGGTGTTCGGCGCGCTGACCAACACGCTCGAGCGAGGGCTCGACCACACCGAGCCGATGCCGACCTACCCGACGGTGGCCGTCTCGACCGGGACGGCCAACAGCGCCTACCAGTCGCTGCGGGCGGTTCGCGAGAGCGGCGGCTGCGGCGTCCGGGCGGGTGAGGACGAGATCATGGCCATGCAGCTCGCCCTGGCCGAGGACGAAGGCATCTATGCCGAAGCGTCGTCGGTGGTGCCCCTAGTCGGCGCGCAGAAGCTGGCGGGGCGCGGCAGCCTGGGCCGCGACGACGTGGTGGTGGTGGTCAGCACGTCGAGCGGCCTCAAAGACCCCGAGGTAACGCGGCCGTACCTCAAGGACATCCCGCTGATTGAGCCGACGCGGGAGGGCCTTGCCAGGACCCTCCAGGAGGCGTACGGCTACACGCTAGAGGGAGCCGTGGTCGGATGAGGTTCGGCGTGTCGGTCCCGACCTGCAAAGAGGGCTTAAGCCTGCCGCTGCCCTTCTGCTCGGTCGACGTCACCCTCGAGCTGATCCAGGCGGCCGAACGGCTGGGGTTCGACTCGGCGTGGGGCAACGACCATATCACCCCGCCTGCTTACGTCCGCCACGACTTCGCCGATCCGCCCAACTTCTACGAGCCGCTGATCGTCTTCGCAGCCGCCGCGCGAATGACCGAGCGGATCAAGCTTGGCGTCGCGGTGCTCGTGCTCCCAATGCGCGAGCCGGTATTCCTGGCCAAGCAGCTCGCCACGCTCGACCAGGTGGCCGGCGGCCGGACCGTGCTCGCGGTTGGGACCGGCGCCTACCGCGAGGAATTCGAGGCGATCATGCCCCGCCTGAGCGGGGCCCACCGCGGGCGGATGTTGGACGAGGGTCTCGAGGCGCTCAGCTGCCTCTTCGCGCAGCGCCGCGCGAGCTTCAAGGGCGAGTATTACGAGTTCGAGGGCATCGAGCTGTACCCGAAGCCGGTCCAGGACCCGTATCCGATCTACATGGGCGGCAACAACCCCAACGTGGCTCGCCGCGCGGCGAGCCATGGGCAGGGCTGGATGCCGGCCGCGGTCTCGGCGGAGGAGATCCGCCACGGCCGCGACGAGATCGTTCGGCTCGCCGCCCAGGCTGGCCGGGATCCCGATATGATCGATATCGCCCCGCAGCTGATGGTCTGCCTGGACCGTGGCCGCGAGAGCGGCATCGAGCGCTTCCGCAAGAGCCGCATGTACGTCCATCTTCAGACCTTGGCCGCCTCCACCCTGCGCAACCAGAACCTGAGTCGAATGGAGCAGGTCAACCTGGTCGGCTCGCCGGCCGAGATCGTCGACCGAATCGGCGCGCTCGTGGACGCGGGCGTGAGGAGCCTGGCGGCGATCAGCTTCCTCAGCGAGACGCCCGAGATCATGGTCGAGGACATGCAGCGCTTCGCCGAAGAAGTGATCCCGCATTTTCGGTAGGGGCGCTGCTTGCTGCGCCCCCCCCGAGGGCGCAATCAATCGCACCCCTACTTTGGCACCCGTTAGGAGCGCCAACCATGAGCACCTTACTCAACAAGCCGCGGGCCCAACGGATCATGGAGCAGGAGGGGCTGGACGGGCTGCTCGGCGCGTCGTTCGAGAACGTGCTGTATCTGAGCAACCTCTGGAGCGAGAACTTCTTCGTCCTGCCGCGCCAGACGCAGGTGTTCGCCATCGTCTCACGCGCGAAGCTGGACCGCCCGCATGTGGTCGCGGGCGTGGGAGAGGCCGCGAACATCTTCGAATCGTGCCCACGTGGGACGCCCGTCTACCTGTACGGGTTGCACGTTCGCTACGTGAGCAAGGAGAAGCCGCTCGAGGAGATCGAGCAGTACGTCAAGCAGCACGTCGTAGACGGCAAGCGGTTCGCCAACGTCGTCGACGCAACCGTGGCGGCGGTCGAGGCGGCCGGATTGTCGGGCGGGAAGATCGCCTACGACGAGCGTGTCATGTTTCCGGACACCATGGCCGAGCTGCGGCATCGGCTGGGCCGCGCCACGCTGGTCCCCGGCTACCAGACGTTCCGACGGATCCGGGCGGTCAAGACGGCGGAGGAGCTGCGCCGACTGAAGAAGGCGTTGGCCCTGACGGAGCAGGCAATCCAGGCGGCCATGAGCGTGGCGAAGGTGGGCGTCACCGAGCAGGAGATGATCGAGGAGTTCGAGCGGACCATCGTGAGCGCGGGCGCGAAGCCGGTCTTCACCCAGCTGGTCTTCGGTCGACGGGGTGGGATGGGCAACGTCATGAAGCGCGACGTCAAGCTGGCGGCCGGCGACATCATCCGCTTCGACGTTGGCTGCATGGTGGAGGGCTACAACTCGGACATAGCGCGCAACTTCACGCTCGAGGAGCCCAGCGCCGAGACCCGTCGGCTGTACAACGCCGTCTTGCACGGTGAGGAGGTGGCCGCCGCTGCGCTCAGGCCGGGCGTGACGGCTCGCGAGGTGTTCGAGACCGGCGTGAAGGCGATCCGCGAGGCCGGCATCCCGGACTACCGCCGCCACCACATCGGCCACGGCATCGGCCTGGAGACCTACGACATCCCAACCCTGATGCCGAGCGATGAGACGCCCATCGAGACCGGCATGGTCTTCGAGGTGGAGACGCCCTACTACACGCTCGGCTATGCTGGACTGCAGCCCGAAGACACGGTCCTGGTCACCGAGAGTGGCGGCCAGTTCCTCAACAGCATCAGCCGTCAGCTGGAGGTGTGGCACTCGTAGGGGCACGGCATGCCGTGCCCCGGGGCCAGCCCGCCGAAGTGCACGAGAAACCGCTCTGTCCTCGAGGCTAGTTCGGCCGCCAGCTACAGCTCCACCCTGCCTCGGAGCTGGGGGTCGAGTAGGTCGCGCAGGCCGTCGCCGAGGAAGACGTAGCCCGCGACCGTGATCGCAATTGCCAGGCCCGGGAAGGCCGGCACCCACCAGGCGCTGGTCACGAACGTGCGCCCCTGGGCGACCATCGCGCCCCACTCGGCCATGGGTGGAACGGCGCCCAGGCCGATGAAGCTCAGTGACGCGGTCGTGAGGATCGCGACGCCGGCATCCATGGTCGCCTGCACGAGGAGCGGAGCGACGCAGTTGGGCAGGATGTGGCGTCCAACGAGCCGCAGGTCGGAGGTGCCGAGGGCGCGTGCGGCCTCGACGTAGGTCTGCTGCTTCGCCGAAAGGATCGATCCGCGCACGAGGCGGGCGTAGCGCGGCCAGTAGGCGATCGCAATGGCGAGCATGGCGTTGACGATGCCTGGGCCGAGCGCGGCGACGATCGCCATTGCCAGCAGGAAGTGGGGGAAGGCGAAGAACACGTCGGCCAGCCGCATGATCGCCTCGTCCAGAAGCCCGCCGTAGTAGCCAGCCAGCGAGCCCAGCACAACCCCGATCGCCGACGCCACCGTCAAGACCAGGAGCGCCACCTGGAACGAAATTCGGCTGCCCGCCACGACCCGGCTAAAGACGTCACGGCCGATGTCGTCCGTTCCGAGCAGGTGCTGCGCGGAAGGCGGCTCCAGTGCGGTGATCGGATACGGCTTGAGCGGATCGTAGGGCATGATCAGATCAGCCAGAAGAGCCACGAGCAGCACGGTCAGCAGGATCGCGAGGCCGAGCAGCGCGCCGACGTTGCGCGACAGGCGGCGCGGCAGCGAGAGGCGGCGACGGGGCGCGACGATGGCCGTCGCTGGATGAGCGATGGCGGTCGCTACGTCTGCCACGATCCTGGCCGCGTCGACGCGACCCCATCGTCATGCCGAGCGACGCGAAGCATCTCGGTGTCTCCGCAGGCCGACCGAGATCCCTCGCCGCGCTCGGAAAGACAAAGAAGCAGCACTAATACCGGATCCGTGGGTCCAGAACCAGGTAGGCTATGTCCGCCAGGAAATTCATCATCACGTACAAGACCGAGCCAAACAGCGTGACGCCCATGATGACGTTGAAGTCCAGCGTCGTGATCGCGCGGACCGCGAAGCTGCCTATGCCTGGCCACGAGAAGATCGTCTCGACCAGGAACTGCCAGGCGATCAGCGCGGCCATCTGGAGGGCGATGACCGTCACGACCGGGATCAGCGCGTTCCTGAGCGCATGACGGGACATGACGAGCCGCTCGCCCAGCCCCTTCGCCCGCGCCGTGCGGATGTAGTCCTGGTGCAGCACCTCGAGCATCGACGAGCGCGTCATCCTTGTGATGATCGCCAGGTTCGCAGCCGCGAGCGCCATGGCCGGCATCGCCAGGTGGCGAAGGCTGCTCTTGAAGGTTGCCCAGCGGCTGTCGAGCAGCGAGTCGACGGTGAACAGGCCGGTCACCTGGGGCGGCGGTCCGAACTCCGAACCGATCCGGCCAGTGGCCGGGAACCACTCCAGCTTGCCGTACAGGAAGAACTGCATCATCAGCGCAAGCCAGAAGACGGGGACTGAAACGCCCAGGATCGCGCAGCCGCGAGTTGCCGCGTCCACCCAGCCGCCCGCCCGCGTGCCCGACACGACTCCCAGGAACAGTCCGAGCGGGATGTAGAGCGCCAGGGCGGCGAGCGCGAGCTCAAGGCTGGCTGGCAGAAGGCGCTTCAGGTCGTCCGCGACGGCGGTATTGTTGATCATCGAACGGCCGAGATCGCCGCGGAGCAGTCCTCCCATGTAGCGGGCGTACTGCTCGTAGAGAGGCCGGTCCAGCCCCATCTCGCGGCGAATTGCCTCGACCTGCTCCTTGCCGCCGTGCAGCCCCGCGGCGGCCGCGGCCGGATCGGCCGGCACCAGGTGCGAAGTCACAAACGCCACCAGGCTCATCCCGATCAACACAAAGACGAGCCCGACTAGTCGCCTGAGGAAGTAGTGAGCCAATAGCTCAATCCGTCCGAAGGGTCAACTGCATGGTCATCCTGTGCCCATTGTCACGCTAAACCTTATCGTCATCCTGAGCCCTTATTGTCATCCTGAGCCCTTATTGTCATCCTGAGCCCTTATTGTCATCCTGAGCCCTTATCGTCATCCTGAGCGAAGCGAAGGATCTCATGCTCCTCGCCGAGAGATTCTTGCTACGTGAAACGGCCAGATAAGCCGTGACTATGTCCGCGTGCGGCTTACAGAAACCCGAGTCTGATGTTGGGATGCATGAGATCCGTCGCTTCGCTCAGGATTACAAATGAGGCCGTGATGACAAAATGCGGTCATCATGACAAATGAGGCCGCCGTGACAAATGTGCGCCGCCGCGTCGCGACATCCGGCGCTGGGCATGGCCAGCGACAGGCCGACCCCGTTCGCGTCCATCGCGGCGATCAGCTCATTCTTGTCGCTGACCACGTCGAAGACACGCGAATCGCCGACGTGGGCGTGCGCGTTGACGATCACGGCTCGGCCCGGCGCCTATGGCTTCTTCTTGAGCCAGGCGTTGTAGTAGTTGGGCACCAGGTTGTAGACGTTGAGTGGCACGCCCTGCAGCTCCTCGCGTCGGGTGAGGAACTGGAAAGGGGTGGCGATGAACACGGCGGGCAGTTCGTCGTTGACGATCTTCTGGAGCTCGAACCACAGCTCCTTGCGACGATTCGGGTCGATCGTCTTCTGGTCCTCTTCGAGCAGCGCGTCGACGCGCGGGTTGGAATACCCGCCGTTGACCCCGGCCGGGCGCTTGAACTTGCTGTGGTACTGCCGACGGGCCTGGAAGTTGTAGTCCGGCAGCTGGGCGGCGCCGCTCCAGGCCCACATGTCGCCGCCCTTCTCCTCGTCCTCGACCGACTTGTAGTAGGTCGCCAACTCGTGCTGCTCGATGTTGACCTTAATGTTCAGCTCCTTCAGCGCATCCTGGAGGATCTGGGCCTCGGCTGGCTGGTAGAAGCCGAAGGCCGGCAGGATCAGCACCGTCAGCTCGAACCCACCGTTCGGGTAGGCTGACCTGGCGAGGAACTCCTTCGCCTTGGCCATGTCTCGCGTCATCGGCGGGACCGATGGGTCGTGGAAAGGGTGCTTGGAGAACAGGAATCCGCGTGGCAGATCGGCCTTGTCGCGAAACGTGGCTTTGACCAGCCCCTCGTAGTCGTAGGCGTGGACGATCGCCTTTCGTACGTTGACGTCGGTCAGCGGGCCACGGAAGCGGAACATGATGTGGAGCGTGCCGGGCGCCTGGCCGGACTCTACCACCACACCGGGAGTCTTGCTCAGCGCGTCGATATCTGTGAAAGCGACATTCTTGACCAGCTGGGCCTCGCCCTTCTCGAGCAGCAGCTTCTGGGTGGCCGGCTCCTTGACCAGGCGGACGATGATCTTCTCCAGGTGCTTGCCCTGCCAGCCACGCCAGTAGTCTTTGTTCTTCACCAGGACGGTCTCGGTGCCTTTGGTGCGACTCTCGATCCCGTACGGCCCGGTCCCGACGACGTTATCGGCCGCCCACTTGCGCCCGAAGTCGTTCTCGGCGACGTGGTCCTGGATCGACTTCGGGCTGACCATCAGCATCTGCGTCATCGGGTAGAGGAAGTCGGTTGACGGCCCCTCGAGCGTGAAGCGGGCGGTCGACGGACTCACAGCCTCGACTTTAGCGATCTTTGGCAGCCGCCCGGCCGGCGTCAGTTGGAGCCCCAGGATGCGGTCGAAGTTGAACTTGACCGCTTCGGCGCTGAAGGGGGTGCCATCCTGGAACTTCACGCCGTCATTGAGCTGGAAAGTGAAGACCTGGTTGTTCTCCTGCGTCCACGACTTGGCCAGCAGCGGGCCGACGTCGACGCTGCCATCTGGCTTGACCATGTATTCGACCAGCGACTCGGCCGGCCCGCGCTGGAGATTGTGGGAATAGGCGACATCCGCGACGGCATGCGGGTCGAGGCTGTCGGCGTCCTGGCCGTCCGCGAGGACGAACGGGCGGGTGTCTGCCTCCTCCTCCGCGGCCGGCGCCGCGGCTGGCTTGGGAGCCACGGTCGGGGCGGCGGCCGGCTGCGGCGCCGAGGTGAGCGCCGGCGGAGCGGCCGTCGGCTTCGGGGCGGAAGTTGGCGCGGCCGCCGGGGCGGGCTGGCAGGCCGCGGCGAGAGAGGCCGCGGTAGTGGCCAGGCTGAGTCCGCCGAGCAGACGGAGCAAGTCGCGGCGGCTCATCTTCTGGACCGGATGGCTGGGTCGCATGGCGCTACCTCCTTGTGCCCCGAGCGGATAGACGCTTCGGTCTCGGTGAGATCGGCGGCTACAGAGTAGCGTGAACCCTACCGCTCTTGCATCTGAAGGCCGTAGCAGGGCTTGACTCCTCGGCGGAAGAGCTGCTGGCGCGAAGTCTTCCCGGGTCGAACTGAACGCCAGCCGGCGCCTCGAACGAAGCCGCACTCTACGCGGTCTAAATAACAGAAAACGTGAGCGCCAGCTCTTTTACGTGATATTGACAACGTTTTACGCGTGTGATATGCTCTGAGATGTGCTGGCGCCTAGCACACGCAGGTACCAACGATGAAAGGAGAGTCGAATGACTGCGCCAGATCACAGGCCCGTGTCCGTCAGGGACTCGGACTTTGGGGCCGAAAGGCATCTAGTCGGGGAGCGCGTGCTCACCGGGGATGTTGAGCGTGGTGGGGTGATGGAGTTCGACACTGTCGATGGAGCTCGTGACGCGGCCGTCGCGTTCGCAGCTGCGAGCGGGGGCCGGGTGGTCACGGCGACTATGTTTGCCCAGGGTGGCCGAACCATGTTCTC
>DASPXK010000371.1:0-18014 GCA_035637315.1 Chloroflexota bacterium | reverse complement strand
CCTGAGCGGGCTGCTGGCCCGCTGCCGGCCAGTCTTCATGCGCCCCGAGCCGTACGGCGGTCGGCTGTTCGTGCAAGAGTCCGGGCCACTTGGAAGCCGGCGCACCCGCAGCACTCTGGTAGACGTGGTCTTCCCCATCGTCCATGGAACGTTCGGCGAGGACGGCACGATCCAGGGGCTGCTCGAACTGGCGGACGTGCCCTACGTCGGGGCTGGCGTGGTTGGCTCGGCCGTCGGGATGGACAAGATCGTGATGAAGGCGGCTTTCCGCGCCCACGGGCTGCCCACCGTCGAGTACACCTGGTTCACGCGCCAAAGATGGCGGGAAGCCCGTGAGCAGGTCATCGAGGAGGTCGAGGCGGCGCTGCGCTACCCGCTGTTCATCAAGCCGGCCAATCTTGGCTCGAGCATCGGGATCACCAAGGCGACCGACCGTCTGAGCCTGGCCGAAGCGCTCGACGTGGCAGCGCACTACGACCGCCGCCTGCTGGTCGAAGAGAGCTTCGAGGGCGCCATGGAGATCAACTGCTCGGTCCTGGGCAATCAGGAGCCGATCGCGTCGGTCTGCGAGCAGCCGGTCCGCTGGACAGATATCTTGAGCTACGAGGACAAGTACCTGCGCGGCAGCAAGGCCAAGGACTCGGGCGGGGGCATGGCCGAGGCCGAGCGCCGCATACCCGCCCCGATCTCGGCCGAGCTAACCGCCGAGGTCCAGCGCATGGCGATCGAGGCCTTCCGAGCCATCGACTGCGCCGGGCTGGCCAGAGTCGACTTCCTGGTCGATCCGGAGCAGGGTAGGATCCGCGTCAACGAGATCAACACCATGCCCGGCTCGCTCTCGTTCTATCTCTGGGAGCCTTCAGGCATCTCGTTCCCGGCCCTGATCGACCGCCTGATCGAGCTCGCCTTCGAGCGGCATCGCGAGCGCCAGCGGACGACCTTCACCTACGACAGCGCGCTCCTCCAGCGGCTGGCGAAGGGGGCCAAGGCCTAACCGCCCTGGACAACCTAACCCCCCAGCCCCCTTTCGCCATGGACAACCTAACCCCCCAGCCCCCTTCCCAAAGGGAAGGGGGAGCTTGTTCGACTGTTGGGCGTGAGCTGGGGCGCTTGGCGTTCGCCATCCGGTTGGTCGCGAGCGCGCCAATCGAAGACAGAACCGCCGGCAGGTTCTGGTGGACCTGTTCGTTTGTGACGCGCAGGACGTACAGACCTCGTGCCGACAGGATCTCGTCGCGCTCGGAGTCGTAGCCAGTCTGTTCGACGTGCACGGGGCCGTCGACTTCCACGATCAACCCCGCTGCGTGGCAGTAGAAATCGACAATGAACCCGTCGATGACCTGCTGGCGCCGGAAGTGGAGGCCCCCAGGCGGTTAGTTCGAAGCGCCTTCCAAAGGATGCGCTCCTCTCTGGTCATGCGGCGACGAAGCTCCCAGGCCCGGCCCGCTTTGGCCTCGTCCACGGGCTGCCCAGTGACCACCCCGTGAGTGGGGAGTTGCGTCACGGCCATCCACTCACGACTTCCATCAGCATCGCATGAGCACCGTACGCCTCACGCAGCTCCCCGTACGCCTCACCCAGTTCCCCCGTACGCCTCACCCAGTTCCCCGTACGTCTCACCCAGTTCCCCCTTCCCTTTAAGGAAGGGGGCTAGGGGGTTAGGTAATCGGCCCCCTACGGCATCGCCGACCGGATCGCCTGCCAGACGCGATTCGAGGTGGCTGGCATGTCGAAGTCGGTGATCCCGAGCGGCAGCAGCGCGTCTAAGACGGCATTGCGTACGGCGGGCGTGCTGCCGATGGTGCCGGCCTCGCCGATGCCCTTCACGCCAAGGGGATTGCGCGGCGAGGGCGTCTCCGTTCGGTCCAGCTCGAACATCGGGAAGGCGTGCGCTGTCGGTAGAGCGTAGTCGTTGAGCGAGCCGCTCACGAGCTGGCCCTGCTCGTCGTAGATCACCTCCTCGAACAAGGCCTGCGCCGCGCCCTGGACGATCCCGCCGTGCCGCTGGCCGTCGACCAGCAGCGGATTGATGACCGGCCCGCAGTCGTCGACCGCTATGTGCCGACGCAAGGTGACGCGGCCGGTCTCACGGTCGACGTCGACCACGGCGATGTGGACGCCAAACGGATAGGTCTCGCCCTCTGGCTTGAAGAACCGAGTCGCCTCCAGGCCGGGCTCATCGCCCGCCGGGACGTTACCCGTGTAGGCAGCCGCCGCGACGTCGGCCAGGCCTACCGACTTGCCGGCCACTCCGCGCACCGCAAAGCGGCCGTCGCCCAGCTCGACGTCGTCCACCGAGGCCTCGAGCAGATGGGACGCGATTCGACTCGCCTTCTCCTTGACCTGGGTGACCGCCAGGAACATCGCGCTGCCACCCACGACGGCGCTGCGGCTGCCGTTGGTGCCCATGCCGGTCGGGGTGGTGGCGGTATCGCCGTGCAGGACGACCACGTCGTCGACGGCCACCCCCAGCTGGTCGGCCACGATCTGGGCCATCGCGGTCTCGCTGCCCTGGCCGTGCGGCGACGTGCCGGTGTAGGCCGTCACCTGGCCACCCCCGGCCTCCACTCGGACCGTGGCGCTCTCCCAGGGTCCGAAGCCGCAGATCTCGACGTACGCCGAGAGGCCGATGCCCATGAGCTGGCCGCGCGCCCGGGCCGCCCGCTGCTCGTCGCGGAGCTGCCCGTAGCCAGCCAACTCGATCGCCCGCTCGAGCGCCTTCTGGTAGTCGCCCGTGTCGTAACTGGTCCCCAGCGCGGTCGTGTACGGGAATTTGTCCTTAGGGATGAAGTTGACCCGCCTGATGTCGGCCGGGTCGCGGTCCAGCTCGTGGGCCACCTTCTCCATGAGGCATTCCAGCAGGTAGGTAGCCTCCGGGCGGCCTGCGCCGCGATAGGCGCCGACGGGCGTCTTGTTGGTGAACGCGCCAAGCAGCTCGTAATGGACGTTCGGGACGTCGTAGGGGCCCGGGATCATCATCCCCGTCAGCAGCCCCATGATGGGCGTGACGAACTGGTAGTAGGCGCCCAGGTCACAGATCGCGCGGACCTTGATCGCGATGACGCGGCCGTCGTCCATCACGGCCGCCTCGACCTCGTCGAGCTGGCCGCGGCCGTGCATGGCAGCCTGGAAGTTCTCGCGGCGGTCCTCGACCCACTTGATCGGCCGCTCGAGTCGCATTGCCATGATCGCCGCCAGCGTCTCCTCGGGTGACACGTCGATCTTGTTGCCGAAGCCACCGCCGACTTCGGGGGCGATCACCCTGACCCTGTTCTCGGGCAGTCCGAGCAGCTTGGCTAGCTTGGTCCTTACGGAGTGCGGGACCTGGGTGGAGGCCCATAGCGTCAGTTGGCCGCTCTCGCCGGCCTGGCCGGGCCGCCAGTCGGCCACACAGCCGCGGGTCTCCATGGCGACTGGCAGGACGCGCTGGTTGAGCAGGCGGACCGTGACGATGCGGTCGGCCGACTCGAACGCGCCCTCCACGTCGCCGGCGTCGCGGAGTTGCCGGTGGCCGAGGTTGGTCCCGAACTCCTCGAAGAGCAGCGGCGCGCCGTTGGCCAATGCCGCCTCAGGGTCGACCACGGCCGGCAGCGGCTCGTAGTCCACTTCGACCAGGGCGGCGGCGTCACGAGCGACGTAGCGACTGCCGGCCACGACCGCCGCGACCGGGTCACCCACGTACCGCACTTTGTGGGTCGCCAGCGCGTAGCGGTCGGGCGCCTTGGCGTTCTGAAATGCGCTGAGGTCGAACTCCCAGGGCAGCGGACCGATCGTGGCGCCCTCGATGTCCTTTGCCGTGACGACGGCCAGCACGCCGGGCGCCTCGCGGGCGGCCTCAGTCCTGATGTCCTTGACCCGCGCGTGAGCATAGGGACTCCGCACGACGGCCAGATAGGCCAGGCCGGGCAGTCTGAGATCGTCGACATAGGTGGCCGAGCCCGTGATCAGGCGCGGGTCCTCGCGCCGCTTGATCGGCTGTCCAAGTGTCTTCGGGGGAGCGGCTATCGCCATCGGTGTGCCCTCCGCGGGTTGGGTTGGCCTATCGCCATCGTACCACGGCCATTTCTGGCCTGCTATCCTGCCGATGACGGAAGGTGCGCGTCCCGGCTTTGGATCCGCTGGCGGGCGACGAGGCGCCCTGACCCCCCTGGCCCCTCTCCAAAGCGTGGGAGAGGGGGGAGGGTGAGGGGACAAAAAGGGGAGGGACGAAAGTGAAAGCGGCGATTCTGAACGAGTACCAGCAGCCGCTGAGCGTGGAGGAGGTCCAGCTCGACCCGCCCAAAGCGGGCGAGGTCCGGGTCCGAATCGGCGCCACAGGCGTCTGCCACAGCGACTACCACGTCATCAAGGGCGAGTGGAAGTACGGCCTGCCGATCCTGCTGGGCCACGAGGCGGCCGGGTTCGTCGAGGAAGTCGGGCCCGGGGTGGCGGGTATTCAAACGGGGGACCATGCTGTGCTCTCGTTCCGGCCCCAGTGCGGCCGATGCCGGCTGTGCACGCAGGGCCGCTCGGTGCTGTGCGAGGGCTACGCTGGCAACCGCTTCGTGATGCACGACGGCACCGCCAGGGTTCATCGGGACGGACAGGACATCATGGTGCTGGGGCGGATGGGCAGCTTTGCCGAGTACGTCGTGATGCCGGCGGAGCAGGTGATCCCGGTTCGCAGGGACGTGCCGATGGAGGTGCTCGCGCTGATCGGCTGCGCTGTGACGACCGGCGTGGGCGCCGTGATCAACGCGGCCAAGGTCCAGCCCGGCAGCAGCGTGGCGGTCATTGGCTGCGGCGGGGTCGGGTTGAACGTCGTCCAGGGCGCGGCGATGGTCAGCGCTGGCCAGATCGTGGCGGTGGACCTGCTCGACAACAAGCTCGAGTACGCGCGCCAGTTTGGCGCAACCCACACCGTGAACGCCTCGCAGCGCGATCCGGTCGAGCAGGTCCGTGAGCTGACTGGCGGCGGGGTTGACTACGCGTTCGAGGTGATCGGCACCGGTAAGACGGTCGAGCAGGCAGTGGCTATGACCCGCGCCGGGGGGACCGCCTGTATCGTCGGCATGGCTCCCCAGAACTCGCAGTCGACGATCGACCCGCTGATCTTCGTGACCAAGGAGACGCGGCTGATCGGTACCTGGTACGGCTCGGCCCGCCCGCGGATCGACTTTCCCCGCCTGATCGAGTTGACGCTGGCCGGCAAGCTGAAGGTCAAGGAGCTGGTCTCGCGCCGCTACACGCTGGACCAGATCAACGAGGGCTTCGAGCGGCTGGGACGCGGGGAGGTGGCGCGCGGGGTGATCACGTTTCCGCTGTGACCCCGTCCCCGAGGCGGAGAGGGGCCTGGGGAGGGTCCGCCGCGGGCACGCGCTGGGCGACCGGCTATCATGGCTGTGGCGCCAGATAGCGTGGAACAGCCGACCTGACACGAGGGAGCACACGCCGTGAAACTCCACTGGTTCCACCTGATGCCGTGGCAGAAGCTGCCGGCCGACTTTACCCAGCGCTACCGCAGCGTCTGGGTGGACGTGCCGAGCCACCTGTGGGAGCCGCTCGAGGGCCACCGCCTGTACAACGAGTACCTCGACGAGCTCGAGTATGCCGACCAGATGGGCTTCGACGGCATCTGCGTCAACGAGCACCACCAGAACGCCTATGGCCTGATGCCCTCGCCTAACTTGATGGCCGCCGCCCTTGCACGTCGCACCTCGCGCGCGGCCCTCGTGGTGATGGGCAACAGCATCGCGCTCTACAACCCGCCGGTCCGAATCGCCGAGGAGTTCGCGATGCTCGACGTGATCAGCGGCGGTCGCCTCGTGGCCGGCTTCCCGCTCGGCACCGCCCAGGACACCTGCCTCAGCTACGGCCAGGTGCCAGCCACGCTGCGCGAGAAATACGACGAGGGCTACGAGCTGATCATGCAGGCCTGGACCCGGCCGGAGCCGTTCGCATTCAATGGCCGCTTCACCCAGCTGCGCTACGTCAACCTCTGGCCGCGTCCGCTCCAGCAGCCACATCCCCCGATCTGGGTGCCCGGCAGCGGCAGCATCGAGACGTGGGAATGGGTGGCCCAGCGTGACCACGTCTACTGCTACCTGAGCTACAACGGCTACAAGCGCGGCAAGGCGCTCTTGGACGGCTACTGGGAAACGATCGATCGACTCGGCATCGAGCCGAACCCGTACCGGGCCGGCTTTCTCCAGCTCGTGGCCGTATCCGAGAGCGACGCGCAGGCCGAGGCCGATTACGCCGAGCACGCCAAGTACTTCTACACTCGCTGCCTGCACCTCTTCGACGGCTTCACCGGGCCGCCGGGCTATCGGAGCATCGCCAGCCTCAAGCGCGGCTTCGCCACCCAGCTGGGCCGCAAGGTGACCGAGCAGCGGCAGGCGCTGAGCTGGCGCGACTTCGTCGAGCAGGGGTACGTCGTGGCCGGCAGCCCGGCCACGGTCCGCGACCAGCTGCGCGAGCTCATCCGCAGTCTCAGGGTAGGCCACCTCATGCTGCTCCAGCAGTTCGGCAGCATGCCCAAGCACCTGGCGATGAAGAACACCGAGCTGTTCGCGCGAGAGGTGCTGCCGAGCCTGCGCGATCTGTGGCCGGAGTGGGAAGATCACTGGTCCCCACGCAGCCTGCCGAGCGAGCGGCGCGTCCAGCCAGCCCCGCTGCCCAGTGGAAACGAGCTTGCTGCGCCACTTCGAGAAGCTATCCGGTGAGTGCCGAGCCTATCGAACGCAGCGAGGCGGTGCGGGGTGGGATGTTCAAGGTCCGGCTGTTCGAGGCAGGCTCCGGGCGGCCGCTCCTCTATTTGCACGGGGCCGAAGGGCTGCTCGGCGGCTGGCAGCCGTTCCTGAGCCAGCTCGCCAGCCGTTTCCAGGTCATCGCGCCGGAGCACCCCGGCTTCGGAGAGTCAAGTGGTGTCGAGCAGCTCGACGACGTGCTCGACTTGATCGTGTACTACCTCGACCTGCTCGACGCCCTCGGCCTGGAGCGACCCCACCTGATCGGCCACGACTTGGGCGGGATGATCGCGGCCGAGCTGGCGGCGCTGGCCGGCGCGCGAGTCGGGCGGCTCGTGCTGGTGGCCCCGCTCGGCCTCTGGATCGACGAGACGCCGGTGCTGGACTTCTTCGTGGTCGGCCGCCAGGAACTGGTGGCCGCTAGCTGGCACGAACCGGCTTCGGCGCCCGCGCGGCGGGTTCTGGCGCCACCGCTCGCGGAGGAGGAGCAGCGGCTAGCGGCCCTGCAGCGGACCCAGAACCTGGCCGCGGCGGCCCGCTTCCTATGGCCGATTCCCGACCGGGGGCTGGAGAAGCGACTCCATCGTATCACCCCGCCGACGCTCCTGGTCTGGGGGGCCGAGGACCAGGTCGTTCCGATGGCCTACGCGGAGCTGTTCGAGGCCCGGTTGCCGAACGCGCGCCTCGAGGTGGTCCCGAACTGTGGGCACCATCCGATGCTCGAACGGCCGGAGGCCTTCGTTCAAGCTGTGGTACCGTTTCTGACTGCGTGAACCTGGCTGGCTGGCCACGTGAGGACCACAAACGCCCCGATTCGGTGCCCCCACGCCGCTGACAGGGACCCGGATCCGACGTTGGGAAGCATTCTCCCAGAGGGCCGAGAGCGAGAGGGGGTAATGATGCTGCCCGAGCTGCTCGTGACCGACTTCGCCGGGACCACGATGCGCGACGATGGAGCGGTGCTGGCGGCGTATCGGCTCGCTCTGGGCGAGCACGACATCCCATATACCGAGGCCGAGCTGGCGGCTCGGCGCGGGGCTAGCAAGCGGGCGGTGTTTCAGGAGCTGGCGGCGCGCGGCCGCCAGGACACGGACGCGGCGGTGGTGGCCGAGCAGGCGCTGGCCACGTTCGAGTCGGCGCTGCGCCATGAGTACGAGAGCGGCGACGTGCGCGAGGTGGAAGGGGCAGAAGCGGCGCTCCGCCAGCTCAGGCCGGCGAGCATCAAGCTCGCCCTGACCAGCGGCTTCGACCGCGGGCTGCTCGACTTGCTGGTCGGCAGACTCGGCTGGGCCGAGCTGTTTGACCTTATCCTGGCCAGCGACGACGCGCCCGCCGGCCGCCCGGCGCCGTACCTCATTTACCGCGCGATGATCGAGCTGGGAGTCCAGGACGCCGGCCGGGTCGCGGTCGTGGGGGATACGCCACTGGACCTTCAGGCCGGCTGGAATGCCCGGGCCGGCTGGGTGATCGGAGTTCTGAGCGGCGCCCACGGCCTGGAGACCCTGGGGGTCAGCCCGCACACTCACCTGCTGCTGAGCGTCGCCTCGCTGCCGGCGTTGTTCTTTCCGGTTCCATTGTCATCCTGAGCGAAGCGAAGGATCCGTACCCACACGCCGGGCCGCGGATCCTTCGCTGCGCTCAGGATGACAAGAGAAAGAGCTCACGATCACAGAATGCGGGCGTGCTTATCCGGCCGCCGCTTTGCCCAGGGCGGACACGCGGGTCCGCCCCTACGCTTCCCGCGTTTCATGACGGCAGCGCACCATTGGCCCGCGATCCGTGATGCCGGCCAGCCACTCCCGTGTAGCTCGCGGCGAGCGGAGGCGTACGACATGCAGGTGGGCATGTTCCGGCAGTTCGAACAGGGCGGCATACTCTCGCCGCCGTCGGCCGTATGTTCTCAGCGCCCAGAGAAAGAGTGAGCGGCGGCTGAAGAGCTGCTCGCGAAGCCGTTCTCGGTTGTCATTCCACAGCTGCTCGCGGGTCACGAGTCGCCAGATCGTGCGCCGCAGCAGGCGCCACATCACTCGCGGAAACGAATAGTCGAGCCAGACGACCATCTCGGCGCGCGGCCAGACAAGGTCGCGAACGGCGTGGTAATTGCCGTCCACTACGCAGGCGTCGCCGGCTACGGCCCGAGCGGTTCGCTCTCGAAAGGTGGCGTCGGGAACCTCGGTCCAGTTCGGGCCCCAGTGGAGCGCGTCGAGCTCGACGTGGCGAATGTCCAGTCGCCGAGCGAGGACGCGAGCCAGGCGCGTCTTGCCCGAGCCGGTGGTACCGACCAAGACGATGCGCCGCGCGTGTCGAGGCCTCATCGACGGTCTCCTCTGGCGTTGACAGGCCTTTTTGACATGACGTATTGTGCCTTGCTGGTTTTGGCGTACAATACACGGACACTCCGCTAAGGAGGGGCTCGAAATCCAATCCCGCAACCTGCCTCCGCGCCCACCTGTGGGGCCGCGCGTCAACCGTGCCATTCGCGTGCCCGAGGTGAGGCTCATCGACGAGGACGGGACACAGCTGGGGGTCATTCCGATCGCCGATGCGCTCGAGATGGCTCGATCGCGCGACCTGGACCTCGTCGAGGTCGCGGCAAACGCGATTCCGCCGGTCTGCAAGCTCCTGGACTATGGCCGGTACAAGTATGAGCAGACCAAGAAGGAGCGCGAGGCAAAGAAGCACCAGCACACTTCCGAGCTGAAGGAGCTGCGGCTGCGGCCGCGAACCGACGACCACGATCTGGCCGTCCGTTCGCGAGCGGCCCGCCGCTTCCTCGAGGAGGGTCACAAGGTCAGGCTGCTCGTCCGCTTTCGGGGCCGCGAGGCGGCCCACCCGGAGATCGCTCGGGCCCAGATCAACCGAATCGCGAGCTCGGTCAACGACATCGCGGTGGTGGAACAGGGGCCGGCCATGGAGGGGCGGGCGATGTTTGCCGTGCTGGCCCGCTCACGCTCGGCGCCGCGGCCGAGGCCAGCCGAAGAAGAGGTTGCCATCCCTGCCGAGCCCGCCAGGACGACGTAGGGCCGGTCCCCGCACCTCACGCCGCAGCCAGCAGCGCCCCTACCGAACGGGGATGCCGGGCACGGCGACGCGCAGGCGGTAGACGCTGGGGCGGGCCGTAATAAAGAGCGTCTTCCAGTCGGCGTCGCCCCAAGCGCAGTTGGCGGGACGCTCGGGCGTGATGATCCGCCCGAGCAGTGCACCGGCGACGTTGAACACCCAGCTCGCACCCGGGCCAGTGCAGTAGACGTTGCTCTCGACGTCGATCTTCATCCCATCCGGCCCACCCTCGTCGGAATGCTGCAGCTCGGCGAACACGCGTCCGTTGCTCAGGCTGCCGTCCTCGGCCACGTCGAAGGCGCGGACGTGCCGCCGCGCGGTGTCGTCGACGTAGAGGGTCTGTTCGTCCGGCGAGAAAGCGAGGCCGTTTGGCTTCTCGAAGTCGTCCAGCACGAGGTGCAGACTGCCATCCGGATCGATTCGGTAGACTCCCTGAAAGTCCAGCTCCTTTCCCTCGGTCTGCTGATACAGTCCATACGGCGGGTCGGTGAAATACACGGCCCCGTCTGAGCGCACGACGATGTCGTTCGGACTGTTCAGGCGCTTGCCCTGCCATCGATCGGCAAGAGCAATGACGCTGCCGTCGGGCTCGGTGCGTGAGACGCGCCGATTGCCATGCTCGCAGGCCAGCAGCCTTCCCTGGCGGTCCAGGGTCAGGCCGTTCGAGCCCATCTGGGCGACCCGGGTAGCAGTGCCGAGCGGGAAGCCGCTCGGGCAGCGGAACGTGGTCACCTCTGGCCCTTCCGGCAGCTGGCGCCAGCGGACGATCCTGTTGTTGGGAATGTCGCTGAACAACAGATGGTCGCCGTTCCAGACCGGACCCTCGGTGAAAGCGAAGCCGGCTGCGATGCGTTCGACGGTCTGGCCCTCTGGCACGAGCCGGCGGAACGCTCGATCGTGGACCTCGAATTGGGCTTCCAACGCAGCACCCCCTCTGGCGGCTCGAAGGTCGGTAGCGCGGGGGCTTGTCCCCGCCAATGAAGCGGGGGGACAAGCGCCCGCGCTACGGATGAGATGGTAGACTTTGGCGGTAGGTACGTGGCTGATTGGGATGGACGCCCAGCTTCTACTGGTAGACGACGATCCGCTACTGACCGACTCGCTGGGCTTCTTGCTCAAGCAGGAGGGCTACCAGGTCCGCGCGGCGACGACGGCTACCGAAGGCATAGAGAGCGCTCGGCGCCACCCTCCCGACCTCGTCCTGCTGGACATTGGCTTACCCGACCTGAATGGAGTCGAGGCGTGCCGACGTCTGCGCACCTTCTGGTCGGGGCCGGTCATCATGCTCACAGCTCGTCGGCAGGAGACCGACAAGGTTGTCGGCCTCGACGCTGGAGCGGACGACTACATCACCAAGCCGTTCGCGCAGACCGAGCTGCTGGCACGCGTCCGGGCTGCCCTTCGCCGCGCCCGCCAGCCGGCCAGCGGGCCAGCCGTGCAGGGCGAGCTGAGCGCGGGCGACCTGACTATCGATCTGGACGCTCGGACCGTGACGGTCCGGGGCACGCCGGTCCACGTCTCGGCGCGCGAATTCGATCTGCTGCACCTGCTGGCCGATCGGCCCGGGCGAGTGCTGACCCGACGCTACCTGTTCGACAGCATCTGGGGCGCCGACTTCTATGGGGACGTCCGGGCGCTCGACGTGTACATTCGGGCGCTTCGAAAGAAGATCGAGCCGGACCCCGACAACCCAAGCCACATCCACACCATCCGCGGTGTCGGATACAAGCTCGAGCCACCCGAGGATGCCTGAGGGCCTGCGCGCTCGACTGACCATCACCTTCGGCGGGCTGACGCTGCTGGCCGTTGCCGTTTTCGCCTTGCTCGTGACTGGCACGCTCGAGCGGCTGCTGATGGAGCTGCTGGCGCAGGACCTAGAGGCCCAGGCGCGCCTGGTCGGCGGGCAGGTTGGGCGGGACCTGGCCCAGCACGACTATCGAGCGGTCGAGCGGACACTCGTCAGGGTGGACACGGAGACCACCGCCCGCGCGATCGCTGTCGACGCCGAGGGCCGCTTGGCCGGGGCGTCGGAGCTGGAGGAGCGCGGGCACGCTGGGCTGGCGGCTGACGATGCTGGACTCGCGCCGGCCCTCCACGGCCAGACAGTCAGAGGGGTGCTGCCGCGGGGCGGACCACAGCGGGAGGTGCTGTACGTCGCGGTCCCTGTCCAGAACGACCAGGCTGTCGTCGGGGCGGTCCGCCTGTCCTACCAGCTTCAGGACATCGAGCAGGCGATTGTACAGCTCAACGTCGCGATCGCCGCTGGCGCGGCTGGCACCGCGGTCGTGGCGGGCGCCCTGGCGGCGGGATTCGCTGGAGCCGTGACGACGCCGGTCCGAGCGCTCAGCCGGGCCGCTCAGGCCCTGGCCGCGGGCAACCTGGAGCAGCGGATCCCAATCCGCGCGCGTGGCGAGGTCGGTCAACTGGTTGAAGCCTTCAACGAGATGGCGGCGCGGCTGCGCGAGTTCGAAGTCGCGAGGCGAGAGTTTGCGGCCGACATCTCGCATGAGCTTCGCTCACTGGCGGGCGCCATGGAGACGGCCGCCGACGCGCTCGCCAGCGGGGCTGACCGGGAGCCAGCGCTGCGCAGCCGGCTGGTAGGCGGGCTGGTCAGCCACACCAGCCGCCTGGCCCGCCTGGCAGACGACCTGCTCGAGCTGGCGCGGCTGGAGGGCGGGCGGCTGGCGCTCAGCTTTCGCCCACTGTCCCTGGCCGAAGTGGTCCGCCACTCGGTCTCAGAATGGTCTGCCGAGGCGGCTCAGCGTCGCGTCCAGCTCGAGGTGAAGATCGCGGCCGACGCGATCGTCCGCGGTGACCACGAGCGCCTAGTCCAGGCCAGTGGAAACCTGATCGAGAACGCCCTGAAGTACACCCCGGCTGGCGGCTGGGTGCGCATTGCGCTCAGGCCGGGCGACGGGGTCCACCACCTGGAGATTCGAGACAATGGGCGCGGCATTCCAGCCGAAGAGCTGCCCTTCATCTTTCACCGCTTCTACCGCGTGGAGGGTCGAGCGGGTGAGGGCCCCGGCGGCATGGGCCTGGGACTGGCAATCGTCGAGCGAATCGTACGCGCCCACGGCGGGACCATCACCGTCACGAGCACGGTGGGTCAGGGAACGAACTTCCACCTCAGGCTGCCGGCCGGGGCCACGGCAGACGGTGTGACCCCCGGCGAGTTGGTCGGCCAGCGCACTTAGGCGCCGGAGGCGCCCTCACCCCGCGAAGCGCACTTGTTCCCAGCCCCTCTCCCTGCCGCGGGAGAGGGAGCGGCGTAAGGGCGATCTGGAGAACAGCGCCGACGTAGCGGCTGGACGTCTTCAGGCCATTTTAAGATGCGCTTCACCTGTCCCTAACACGCCAGCCGGCAGCGCGGTCTATCCTGATCTCGCGCGCGCAGGGAGCCGGGAGGAGCCATGAATGCTTTCGGGCGAATCGGACGCGGACGGGTCGCCCGCAACGTGAATGAGATTCACGAAGCGACGACGACGTTCGGCGAGCGGGTGGCAGATTCGGTCGCCCGGTTCGGCGGCAGTTGGACGTTCATCTTCATATTCCTGGCCGTCATGCTCCTGTGGGTGGGGATCAACAGCCTCGAACTGCTGCTTCGCCCGTTTGACCCTTTCCCGTTCATTTTCCTCAACCTGGTGCTCTCCTGCCTCGCGGCGCTTCAGGCGCCGGTGATCATGATGAGCCAAAACCGCCAGACGACGCGGGACAGGATTGCGGCCGAGCACGACTACGAGGTCAACCTCAAAGCCGAGCTCGAGATCGAGGAGCTGCACCAGAAGATGGACGTGATGCGCGAGGACCAGTGGGCGGAGCTGGCACGGATGCAGCAGCACCAGATCGCCTTGCTCGAGGAGCTGCTGACAGTGCTGGGGCCGCTGGCGCCGGCCGATAAAGACCGCCTGACCAGGGCGGATGACGTCGGTCAGGATGGCCGCGGGCAGGGCCGCTCCGCCTCAACCTCATTGTCATCCTGAGTCCCCATTGGCATCCTGAGTCCCCATTGTCATCCTGAGTCCCCATTGTCATCCTGAGCGAAGCGAAGGATCCGCATCCCGAGTACGGATCCCTCGCTGCGCTTTGAATGACAAGCCGGTGAGACCAGCGCCTAGCCCACGATTTTTTCACAACCTCTCAGCGAAGCGAAGGACGACAACAGGAATCACAAGTCCAGCCAGACGTCTGCGTAGCTCCAGAGTGTCGTGGTCGGATGCTGGCTGAAGCCCTGGACGGCGGTCTGCGTGAAGTCGATCATCTCGGCTGTGAACAGCCAGAGGTGGCCCGGTTTCTCGAGCAGGACCGCCTGGACCTGGTCGTAGATCGGTTTCCGCTTGTCCACTTCGGTCACCAGGCGGCCCTGTTCGAGCAGCTTGTCCAATTCGGGATTGTCGATGTTGTTCCAGTTCTGGGCCTTGGAGTGGAACGCCCTATAGAAGGCCAGGTCTGGATCGGCGTAGCCATTGGTGGTGTTCAACGTCGCCTGGAAGTCCTTGGCTTGCCAGCGCCTGATCCAGGCCGCGTATTCGGTGCCTTCGACTTTCAGGTCGATGCCGATTCGTTTCAGGTTGGCCTGGACAACCTGGGCGTTGGCGAACATGGTCGACAAAGTTGGGATCGTGAGCACGGTGGCCTCGAAGCCATTCGGATACCCGGCCTCAGCTAGCAGCCTGCGCGCCCGCTCCAGGTCCACCTTGTAGAAAGGCTCCCACCTGGTCCTATCGAGCTGCCACTGCTTCATGGCCGGCGTGCACGGCGCGGTCAAGACCGCCAGACCCTGGGCCGCTGCCTTGATACACTCGCCGCGGTCGACGGCATAGTTGATGGCCTGAATGACTTGCGGCCTATCGAACGGCGGGACTTTCTGGTTGAAGTTGAAGAAGTCATAGCCAAGCCGTGGCGCGCGGTACGCCATCAGGCTCCTGTCATCCTTGAGCAGCTCGAAGTTCTTACTGTCCTCGAGCATCGCGTGATGGATCGTCCTGGCGCGCAAGCCGGCGATGATGTTGGCTTCGTCGGGGATGATCTTGAGCAGCAGGCCGTCGAGGTAGGGCTTGTTCTTCTCGAAGTACTCTGGATTCTTCCTGAGCTTCAGCTCTTGCTCGGGCTTCCAGTCCTCGAGGATAAAGGGCCCGCTCCCGACAGCGGTCTTGCGCAGATCGCCGTTCTTCTCGACGGTCTCCCGATTGACGATGGCACCCCACCGCGAGTCGGCCATCGAGGCGAGGAGGCCGGCGTTGGGGGCGCTGAGCGAGAAGCTGAGCGTGTTCTTGTCGGCCACTTCGATGCCGTCGATGGCCGCGAAATCAGCCCTACCAGGGGATTCCTTGAGCAGTCGTTCATAGCTGTACTTGACGTCGTCGGCAGTCACCTCACGCGAGACAGGAGGATGCCACTTGACACCCTGACGGAGTTTGAACTCGATCTGCTTGCCATCTGGGGAGACCCTCCACGACTCGGCCAGATCAGGCCTGATCGAGCTGTCCCCGTCCAGCTTGACCAGGTTACTGTAGGTCAGCATCGTGAGCCGCTGGCGCGACAAACTGGGGTTGAGCTGGGGGTCCAGGTCGGTCGGCTCAGTCGTCTTGGCGACGATCAGCGTGCCGCCCGGCTTCGGCGCCTTGACGGCCGGCCTGGCAGCCACTGTTGGCTTGGCGGGCGGCACGGGCTGCGCCAGGGGCGCAGTCGCGGTCGGGACGGGTCTGGCCGTCTCGGTCGGCCTGGTCTCGGCTGTCGGGGCGGGACGGGGACCCGCCTGGCAGGCAGCCAGCAGGGCGCTGGCTCCGGCCAGGCCCAGCGCGCCGCGCAGCAGCGCTCGGCGGGCTATCCGCCGCGGCCGGCTGAGGCCGGTCTGGGGAGACTCGTCCATCACGCTGTTTTCCTCACCCGGCCTCGGTATTCTAAAGCTCTCTCACCGCTGAGCCACAGAGGACGCCGAGGCCTCCACTTAATAACGACTGTGCGTCCTCCGAGCCTCGGGCGCTAGTTTCCGGGCCCAGCTCCGCAGGCGGTAGTCCAGGATCAGACCGATCATCCGCGAGCCAACCGTCAGGGCGGTGATGCGCGAGCCGGTGATCTTCGAGTCTCCTACTCGTCCCCGGTAGTTGATCGGGATCTCGATGATCTTGAGGCGATTCAGCAACGCCAGGATGACCATTTCCGGCAGGAAATGGGAGCCGCCCACGCTAAAGCGCTGCTCCATCTTACGAAGCGCGTCGCGCCGGATCAGCCGCATCGTGCAGCCACAATCGGACAACGATGGCCCGTCGAACAGGACCTGCAGGAGCTTCGCCACCGCCAGGTTCCCGATTCGCAGAAACCAGTCCATGTTAGCCTGGTCCCAGATGAGCTCCCTGGTGGTGCGGGTCCCCATCACCATGTCGAACTCGTCCGCGTACGAGAGAAGTTTGACCACATCATTGGCCACGAACGTGCCGTCTGGCTCGGCCATGATCAGATACTCGCCATCGGCCTCGCGCAGGCCACGCTGGAGGGCGTAGCCGTAACCCTGGCGCTGCTCCTGGACGACGCGCGCGCCAGCTTCGCTGGCCAGCGCGAGGGTGTCATCACCCGAGTTGTTGTCGACGACGATCACCTCGTCGACGGCCTGGACGGCTCTGAAGTCTCGAACGGCCTGGCCAATACTTGGAGCCTCGTTGTAGGCGGGAAAGACAACCGAGACCCGCTTTCCATCTCCCCACACCATCACGCCGCCTCGCCGCCACGCTGCCGTAGCTTCGCGAGGGCCTGTCCCACCGGGCTCCAGATGATGCGCAGTTCGAACCTCCCAAAGCTCAGCCGGGCGATCTCCAACCGCTCGATGAGCAGCCCGAAGACGTCGCGCTGGGCTGCAACGCCTCCGCCCTCGAGCGCACCTGCCCAGCCACCGAGTCCGGCCAGGGCCTCCTCTAGTGGTGGTAGCGCCAGGTCCACCTGCTGGTCACTGAGACCGGCCAGCGCTTCCTCGGCAGCCTGAAGGTCGGTCTGGGCCTGCTGCCGTCCGAGCTCGTAGCCCTCGCGGTCGAGGTCCCCATCGGCAAAGAGGAGGGCCAGTCGCTTGATCCGTTCCCTCGCTTTCGTAGCTGCCTGTTCTAGCGATCGGTACAAGGCATAGTCCGTTGCTGGCTGCTCAAGGGAACGCCAAGCGTTCCTCAGGGCATGCGAAGGACCCGTGTCGCCGTTCCCCAGGCCTAGGGCGTCGAGCAGTGATCCGACTTGGGCCAACGCCTGGGCTTCGAGCTTCGGGGCGTTCACCGCGAATCGACACTTGACGGGCTTTGGTGCAGCCCCCAGTGACGCGGCATAGCAGGTATAGCGGCGCGGTAACCGGCCGCCGATCTGTCCGCTATCCCGCGGCCGGGTGTCCCAGGAGCCCAGCCTGCCGCTCATCCGGCCGCCGCACTGCGGGCAGCGCAGGAGCCCAGTGAGGAGGTAGCGGCCGCTGGCCTGCCTCGGCATGTGCTGGTGGCGATCGAGCCTGGCGCCAACCCTCGCGAACTGGGCCTCATCGATCAGCGCCTCCCATCGGCCGGGCCGTCCGTTTCGGAGCCGGCCGATATAAGTCGGGCTGGTCAACATATGGCGGATCGCCGTGTAACTCCAAGCCCTCCCGGCGCGAACCTCGAAGGGAAGGGAGGCCAGCCATCGGCTCAGCGCCCTGAGGCTGACACCCCGGTCCGCCCGGTCGAACGTCTCGCGGACAACATGGGCCGTTTCGGGGTCGATCACCAGCACGCTCTTCGGGGCACCGAGGGCTCGCTCCTCATGGGTGGCTGGCCGCCAGCAGTAACCGAATGCTGGAAATCCGGGCTTAGCCCAGCCACGCTCGGTCATGTGGGCGAGAGAGTCGCGGACGCGCTCGCCGAGGCGGCGCACTTCTTCCTCAGCGACACTGGCGAGGATGTTTGCGACCAGGTCAGAGACCTCGCCGCCCTCGCGCACCGAGTGCGTAGGCACGCCCAGGGCCTTCAGCTCCTCACGGCTGCGGACCCGCTCGAGCACGCGCCGGCCCAAGCGGTCGAGGCGGAGCACCACGACTGCGGCCCCGCTTCCGTCGGCGCGCAGACGGCGCACGTCGGCCAACAGGGCCTGGTAATCGGGACGATCATCTCGAGTACCAGTGAGCACGTCCTGATACTCGTTACCCAGCACCCAGCCGCGCTCAGCCGCGTAGCGTCGGCAGACGGCGAGCTGCGTGTCCAGACTCAGGCCCTCATGCGCCTG
>DASPXK010000370.1:0-6591 GCA_035637315.1 Chloroflexota bacterium | reverse complement strand
GTAGATGATCAGCACGTCGGCCCGCCGCGCTTCCTCGATCACTTGCCTTAGTCTGGGCAGCATGGCTCCGGCCTCGGGGGTGCGGGCCGGATCGCAGAAGTCGTTCTGAACGTCGACGACCACGAGCGCAGCGCGACGTGGATCGACCAGCTCGGTCAGGGGGGGAAGTTGGGTCATGGTCGTTCACCTCAGTAGACCGCGCTCATCGTACGGCCAGCCCCGGATGATGTCAACACTCGCGCGGCGTCAGACGGATGTGTCTTCTTGATTCGTGACGCCGGGCGCGACACGATCAGCCGGCTGGCCATGTCTGAGCTGCCGATTGTTCACATGATCTTCAGGAGATCTTTAGTCAAGTCTCAAGTGAATCGAGCGACTCGCGGGTATGGTTCGCCGAAATCCGCAGCTAGGCTGCGAACAGCCAGGGAGGATGGGACTCTGTGAAGGCTCTTCGGAAGCTGTCAACGCTCTCGAGAATAGTCATGCCGCTGGGTCTGGCCGCCATCGGCCTGACCATCGCGCCGACCGCCCAGGCGAAGGAGTATGACATCGCGGGCACGGTGGATTGCGGCGTCCGCAGTGGCCGCCACTGCTCGATCGACGCTACCCTCAACCTGTGGACGAACGACGTCAGCGGCCACCGCGAGCTGGTGACCGTCGACGTCTCCTGGATCAGGCGCAAGCTGCCGGGTCTGGACCAGGACGACGCGATTGACCTGGAGGTGATGGACCGGGCGGAAGCCGAAGGTGGCATCCAGGCGCTATGGGTGCGGGGCGAAGGCAATTTTGTGAATCGCCTGAACTTCGGGGTACGTGAGGAGTTCACCACTTTCAACGGATCGATCGAGGCGCGGGTCGGCGGTCACTCGAAGGACGACGAAAAGCTGGCTCGCAGAGGGATCAGGCGGTTCGAGGATCTCCACGGGAAGTAGTCGGACCCAGGGCCGCACCTGCGGGGGGCGGCGAAGGCTGACAACCAGGCTACGCCTCAGCCGTTAGTCAAGTGGGGGCCGGCGGGCGGAGGTGGCGATGCGCACGTGCCTGGTTGTCCTGGCTCTCCTGCTCGCCACCCTTACCCAGGCGCCGGCCCTGCGGGCGGCCGGACGCCGCGGTCGTCGTTGGGGCCGCCCAGGCCCGGGATGGCGGCGCCGAGGCGAGAAAGAAGGGCAAGAGTGGCAGTAGCTCAGGACGTGGGACGCTGGACCCGATCGGCACTGCCAGACGTGGGAAACCGATCGACATCACGGGCACCGTCGTGTTCTCGGGCCAGATTTGCGAGCTGAAGATCGTCTACGCTGACGATTCCTCCAAGCTCTTCAAGAACGTCACGCCCGACCACAACAAGGTCTGCACGTTTCACGTGGACGTCCCGGACACGAGCGGCGCGGTGGGCACTGCCACGGCCCAGTTCACCATCAAGAAGGCGACCAAGGGGAGCAAGGTCGGGTCCGATACACAGACCTTCTCTGTGAAGTAGGCGGCCCCGAATCAGGTACGCCCTCGAGATCAACATTTGCTTGGTTCCCGCCAAGCAACCCGCGTCGGGCCAGATCCCGCCGACCCGAGTTGGGATCGGCCTGCACGCGGGGGAGGCGGTGACCGGGAACGTGGGCTCGGCGCTGCGCAGGGAGTACACGATCAGCGGCGATGTCGTGAACCTGGCGTCACGCATCGAGCAGCTCAACAAGCAATTTCAGTCTCGCCTCCTCGTGTCACAGGCGGTCCACAAGGCGCTGGGCGAACGGGGCAGGACGCGACCCCGCTTGGCCCAATCCAGGTGCGGGGTCACAGGGCGGGCGTCCAGATCTACAAGCTGGCCTAGGACGACGGTCCCGAGCCCCGAGCTCCGAGCTCGCTACACAGCTTTCCGCTCAAGCAGGTACGGTGTGGCTGAGTGGCGTCGATTAGCTCGCCGATGGCGAGCCGACTGACTCTCGTCGCGCCGGCCTCTGCAGCGCGAGACCGAGCAGCCCGGCCACCGCGAGCAGAGCGCCACCGGCCCAGAAGAGCGGCCGGATCCCCACCTGGTCGACGATCAGTCCGCCAAGCGCCAGCGACAGGAGTCGCGCCACGTTCCAGCTCAGGTCCAGCAGGGCGAAGACCCGCCCGCGCACTGCGTCGGGCACGGTGCCCTGAAGCGCCGAGTTGAAGACCACGAGCCCGGCCGACGCGTTCAACCCGTAGACGAACATGATGACGAGGGCCAGGGGCAGCGGAGTGAAGGTGGCCAGCAGGACGTCCCCAGCCCCGCGGATCACGTACGGAATAAACAGCCACCGAGCATCATGGTAGTCTCGGGCGAGTGCGTTGGGAATCAGCGGCCCCAACAGCGCCCCTACGCCGATCGCGCCGATCAGCCAGGCGAAGCCGGCCGGAGGCAAGCCAAGGTGGCGTTCGGCCAAGACTACCAGCATGGCGCTGGTGGCGCCGATGGCCAGCGAGGCCAAGCTCTGGACCAGGACTAGAGACGACAGGAAGCGATCCGACAGGGCGTACCTGACGCCCTCGCGGGCATCGGAGAGGTAGGCGCCCAGGCCGCGCCTTGCCTCGGTGTCGACCTGGCCAGCGTGGGCTCGAATCGCCAACGTGGCGATCAGGCTCGCCGAGACGAGGAAGGTCAGTCCGTTGACTAGGAAGGCGGGTCCAGTCCCGATCCAGACAATCAAGCCTCCGGCCAGAGCCGAGGCCAGGATCTGCACCAGCCGCCCTGTAGAAAAGCTCACGGAGTTGGCGGCCAGCCGCTCCTCATCCGAGGTCAGGGCAGGAATGACGGCCTGCAGGGTCGGGTTGAAAAAGGCAGCGGCGGCCGACATCCCGGCTGCTACCAGATAGGCGTGCCAGGCGCCCTGTGGCCACACCAGTGAGAGCGCCAGCACAGCCCGCAAGATGTCGGATCCGACCAGGACCGCCTTGCGGCTGAACCGATCGACGATCACCCCGGCCACCGGCCCAAGCAGCACGGCTGGCACGATCTCCGCGGCAACGAGGCCGGCGACGCCAACTCCCTGGCCGGTAAGCTGGAATACCAGAACGACCAGGGCGAGGTAGTGGAGCGTGTCGCCAAAGTTGGACACAAGGCGACCCAGCCAGAGCGGGAAGAAGGCCGGGCTGCGCGCCACCCGGGCGTATGCCCCGAGGACGCGCTCGAGCTCTTCGAATACTGTGCCCATCGACCGACTCGCCTGGCATTGATAGCACGCCTCAGGCCGACGAGCTGCAAGATCAGGGGTAAGCTGGTAAGGTGTGGCTGAGGTCTGAGAATGGCAGTGACGCGGTTCTTGATTGACACATACCTGGACTGGGTGGCCGGCGAGGGCGTTCCGGTCCTCGAAGATTTCGGCTTCGACTTGCTGGCAGTCGAGACGGCTGCCTGGCCGCGGATGGGCGGCGGCGCTCGCGGCGCCTATGTACACGTGAAGGGGCGCGGGGACTTCGTCAACGCGTACGTCTGCGAGCTGGCCCCTGGCGGCCAGACCGAGCCACAGCAACACCTGTTCGAGGAGGTCGTCTACGTCCTGTCCGGGCGGGGCAGCACGACCATCAGGACGGCGGCGGGCGCGCGCCACAGCTTCGAGTGGGGGACCGGCAGCCTGTTCGCCCTGCCGCTCAACACCGGCTACCAGCACTTCAACACCAGCGGGCGCGATCCGGCCCGTTTCGCGGCTGTAACCAGCCTACCTCTGGTGCTCAACGCCTTCCACAACGAGCGGTTCGTCTTCGACAATCCGTGGGACTTCAGCGACCGCCATGGCGAGGAACGCTTCTTCAGAGGCGAGGGCGAGTTTCTGCCAGTCAGGCCCGGTCGCCACCAGTGGCAGACCAACTTCGTGCCCGACCTGCGCACGTTCCAGCTCCAGGCGTGGGAGCAGCGGGGGATCGGCAGCTCAAATATCAAGTTCATCCTGGCCGACGGGACGATGCACGCCCACATGTCCGAGCTGGCGGTTGGCGCCTACAAGAAGGCCCACCGCCACGGGCCCGACTTCCACATCTTCCCGGTCACCGGGCAGGGCTACTCGCTGCTGTGGTACGCGGGCGAGCAGGAGTTTCGGCGGATCGACTGGCAGCACGGCTCCCTCTACGCACCGCCCGACCAGATGTTCCACCAGCACTTCAACACGGCCCCCTACCCCTCCCGCTACCTGGCCGTGGCGTTCGGGAGCATTCGTTACCCCTTCGTCAGCGACAAGAAGGCGCTGTTCGGCGACGCGGGCGACAAGGACGTGGCCCAGGGTGGCCGACAGATCGAATACGAGGACGAGGACCCGCGGGTCCGCGCGATCTTCGAGGCCGCGCTCGCGACGCACGAGGTGGAAGTTGACCCGCGGCTGCGGGAGGTCTGGGCACGGGCCGAGGGCCCCCGCCGAGAGGTGGCCGCCGCGCCCGGGTAGCAGTGCGGCACGACGCGAGTGAGTAGTAGGCAGTGCAGTAGTGCGCTAGCGGACGGGATTTTGGAGGTCCACCATGCCGATCGCTCGTTTGATCTACGTGTCGGTGCCCAAGGACCAGATGGAAGAGGCGGAGCGCGTCTGGAAGCAGGACTGTGCACCGCTCATGATCCAGCAGTCGGGGTGCCTGTCCGAAGAGCTTCTCAAATGCCTCGACGAGCCAGGTGAGTACATCTCCTACGCGGAGTGGGCCGACCAGGCTTCGATCGACCGCTACCTGGCCAGCCCGGCCCACGAGCGCATCCGCCAGCACACCCGCGGCCTCCAGGGCGGCAGCCGGCCGGTGGTCAAACGCTACGAGGTGGCCGGCTAGCGGGCGCCTGAAGCATTGGGCCCCAGGACTGGATCCAGAGCGCCCTCATCCGCAACCCCGTCTCCCCGGCGAGGGAGAGGGGGCCGGGGGTGAGGGTGGCAGGCTTGTCAGCGTCGATCCGGGTAAGGTATGAACATCAGACACATCCTCATGGATCCGCGAACGGCCGTCAGGGGTGAGCTGGTGCCCGCGGCGCCGCCCAGCGATGGGCGGCGCTACGGGTCCGATGTCGTGGTCGACCTCCTTCAGCACTACGACATTCCCTACGTGGCGCTGAATCCCGGGTCCAGCTTCCGCGGCCTGCACGACTCGCTCGTCAATTACGGCGCAAACCAGCCGGAGATGATCCTCTGCCAGCATGAGGAGATCGCGGTAGGTATGGCGCACGGCTACGCCAAGGCCAGTGGCAAGCCAATGGCGGCCATCGTCCACGACGTGGTCGGCCTGCTCCACTCATGTATGGCGATCTACTACGCCTACATCGACCGCGCTCCGGTCCTGGTTCTGGGCGCGACCGGGCCGCTCAACGAGGCCCGCCGCCGGCCGCGGATCGACTGGATTCACACCGCCAACGTCCAGGGCAGCGCGGTCCGCGACTACACCAAATGGGACGACCAGCCGGCCTCGGTAGATGGTATCCCGGGCTCGTTCGCGCGGGCGTATCGAGTCGCGATGACCGAGCCTCAGGGTCCTGTCTACCTGTGCTACGACGCCCAACTCCAAGAGGACCCGATCGACCGCGAGATCGGCCTGCCGGACCCCGACGCGGCCCGCGCGCCAACCCGCATGGCCGCCGACCCGACTGCCCTGCGGTGCGTTGCCGAGATGCTCCTGGCGGCCGAACGGCCGGTCATCATGGCCGAGTTCCTGGGTCGAGACCACGACGCGTTCGATGTGCTGGTAAGACTCGCCGAGAGCTTGTCGGTCCCGGTCTACGACGTCCGGGCCCGCCTGAACTTCCCCACCCAACATCCGCTCAACATGACCGGCACCGACATCCTGGCCGAGGCCGACCTGATCCTGGCGCTTGACGTGCGCGACTTCGAGAGGGCGACGACTCGGCTCGACAGCACCAGCCGAACGATCGTGCCGATCGTGCGCCCGGACTGCAAGTTCGTGGAGATCGGATTTGCCGATCTGGAGCTGAGCAGCTGGTCGATGGACTACGGCCGCCTCCAGGAGACCTGCCTCTCCGTGCTAGGCGACACGTCGCTGGCCGTGCCGGCCCTGACCGACCAGGCGCTCGAGCTGCTCGGCAAGGATGGAGCGAGGCGCGAGCGGATCGCGGCCCGAGGCCGGGAGATCGCTGGGCGCCACGCGGCCGCGCGAGCGGGCTGGCGAAGACAGGCGCGCGAGGACTGGGACGCCAGCCCGATGACCACCACCCGACTGGCCAGCGAGGTCTGGGAGGCGATCAAGGACGAGGACTGGGTGCTCACGGCCAACACGCTCGAAGACTGGGCGCCCAGGCTGTGGGACTTCGATCGCGCCTACCGCCACCCCGGTAAAGCGCTCGGGACCGCCACCCAGATCGGGATCTCACTCGGGGTCGCCCTCGCGCACAAGGGGACTGGGCGGCTAGTGGTAGACATCCAGCCGGACGGCGACCTGATGTTCGACGCTGGCGCGTTGTGGGTAGCCGCCAAGCACGAGATCCCTTTCTTGATCGTCATGTACAACAACCGCGCCTACTACAACGACTGGGAGCACCAGATCCGGATGGCCCGCCATCGCAAGACACCCCTCGAGCGCGCGAACATCGGGATGGACATGCGGGGCCCGGCGCCGGACTTCGCGAAGCTGGCTCAGTCGATGGGCTGGTACGGCGAG
>DASPXK010000369.1:0-5782 GCA_035637315.1 Chloroflexota bacterium | reverse complement strand
CCAGGCAGGTTAGGAGGCCAGGTGTTTCGCCTCGGCGGTCCGTCCGGCGCGGGCCAGGACGTCGCGAGGCGCGGGCAACAGGGCTAGTCCGTAGAACAGGTAGAGCAGCCCCAGCACGCGGGCAAAGCTGAACAAGTCCGTCCATACCAATGGTCCGGTGAACAAGCCCAGCGCGGAGTGCACCGAGAGCTGAACGGCGAACACGTCGCGCCTGCGCAGCACTTTGGTCAGCCCGACCAGCATGATGGCGATGCTCACGCCGATCACCGTTAGCTCGAGCGAGACGTTTCGGAACGGCGCCGGTTCCCCGAGCAGCGGGGGCTGGATGCCCAGCAAGAAGCCGGCCCGATATACCGCCCCGCTGAGCGGTAGGCCGAAGTTGTGTGGCGCCTCGACGAACGGCAGCGCCCCGAGACGCATCCAGATCCAGCAGTGCCAGCCAATCGGAATCATGAGCGGCATGCTGTAGGCGGCCGCCTCTCGCCAGTTCTTCCGCATCGCGGCGTGTGCCGCGAACGCCAGCGGGACCAGGGCTGAGACCTCTCTAGCGAGTGCGCCGACCCCCAGTACGAGCCCCGCCCACCCGTGGCGCCGTCGGAGATAAAGCGCCACTCCGGCGGCCACGAGTGCGAAGGCGGTCGGCTCGGCCAGGTCGGTGGCCAGCCCGATCAGAATGGCCGGACTCAAAGCGAAGGCTAGCGCCAGCCAGCGGCTGGCCCCGAGCGAGCGAAGAATGTCGACCGCGGCGATGGTCCCCGCCAGCGCCCCAATGACGTTGACGACGAGCAGTGCCCAGGGAATGGCGTCTGGGCGGCCGAGCGAGCTCGCCCAGACCAGAGTCGGGTACAGGACGCGGGCATAGCGATACGCTGGGAAGTCGAGGAATGCGTAAGGGTCGTCGGCGCGCAGGGCCGGATCATGGGCCAGGTAGAAGAACCACTGGCCATCGTAGCCGGCGCTGTCTCGCTCCACGATCGTCTGCTCATTCCAGAACCGCTCGGCCGGCAGGTGCGCCCCGATGTGAATCGGTCCGGTTGGGTTGAAGTCGAACAGGCGCAGCAGCACGAACAGCATCCCCAGGTACACGGCGAGGGCGACCAGCACCGGGCCGACCGCTGGTGCGATCAGCTCGCGGGCCCGCTCGAAGCCACGAATCTCGCCCGCGCGGAGTTGCTCCAATCCGAGGCAGACGCCAGCACGGCGGGTTGCGTGGGAGCCTACGGCCACGGCGCTACGACCTCCATGGAGCCGCGCTCGAAGACCAGCGCCTGCTGGTCCTCGTACGCCGGCCTCCAGTCCGGTGAGCGCCGTACGGCCTGGACCAGCCCGTCCTGGCTAGCCGGATCCAGCACCAGCCGGGTGACCCCATACTGTCCGAGCAGCTCTTCCCAGCTCACATGGCCGCGACTGATGGCGGCGTAGTCTCGCCAGACCTCGGCCGGGTGGAGCTCGAAGCGATCGTCGATGAACACCTGTTGGCCGGGTCCGAGCCGCCAGGCGAGGTAAGCGCCCCAGTCAGTGAAGTTGAACAACTCCCCATGAGTCGGATTAGCGGCCAGGTATTCGGCCACCAGGACCGGCGTGCTCGGGTCGACCAGGACCGTGCGGGAAGCGGGAAACGGCGACAGGGGCCGCCACCACGGTAGGCACGCCGCGACGATCAGCGCGAAGAGCGCCAGACAGGCGGCGTTCACAGCCGGTTGGCCGAGAGGCACGCCTCCACCTGAGCTCGCTGGACCGGTGACCCGTTGCCGCCCGAGCGGCGAGATCAGCTCCTCGGTCCCGAGGGCGCGGGCAATATAAGGTGTGACCACCAGACCCCACCACAAGACGTTGCGGACCGCCTGCAGCGCCAGCAGCCCGAACACAAGCATCAGCAGCGCCTCGCCCAGGCGTGGGCGATGGCCACGCCCGAGCAGCGCCATCACGACCAGCACAGACGCGAAGAAGGCGCCGCCGTAGCTGGAGCGTAGGGCCGGCGCGCCCCACTCGACGCCGAGCACGCCAACGGTACTGCCGACAGCGTTGAATAGGACGGTGTCGAGCACGTACGCGGCTAAGCCGGCTCCGAATGGATTAGCCAATGGGGCGACTGCGCACAGCGCGGCCAGCGATGCGAGCCGGGGTAGTCGATCGACGTCCTCGCCGCGCAGGTAGCGCCAGCCCGCCTCGACCAGCGCCGCCCCGAGCAGCACGTAGGCAAGGATGAAAGAGCCGTGGACATTGGCCCAGAAGGCGACGCTGGCGGCCACGCCAAGGGCTGGCAAGGGTCGCGAGGGCGGAGATGTCGCCGCCCGTGCGACGATCAAGAACGGCACCACCGCCAGCATCTGCGGCCGAACCGCGAGCCCGGGCAGAATCAGCATCAGGCCGGACGCGATACTGACCGCGACAGCGCGAATACCAGCCCGCCGGCCAACACAGCTCCGAAGCAAGAGCACGGCGACCGCGAGCGCGACGGCCATACGCAGCGCCAGCGCGGCCTCGACTCCGCCGAGTCTGTGAACCGCGTACAGGATCAGCTGGGCCAGCCACTGGCCGTCGATGACTTGCTCACGGATTGGCGTGAAAACAAGCTGGTCGCCGTTCGGCAGGCCACCCGTGTACCAGATCAGTTCGCCAAGCTTGACCGTCCACCAGTAGTCGATCGACTCCAGTGGCATGAGGCCGCTGCCAAGCCCGGCCACCAGCAGCGGCACGGCCATCCAGACGTGGGCCAGCGAGATCCGTGACAGGGCGAGCGCGCGGTATCTGGGGAGACGCCAGCGCGGAAAGCAGGCTACTTGCCCACTCGATGCCGCGAGTGCGCTCAAGTCGCCCGCACGTTGCCCAGGCGCCCAGCCTTGGGCGCGAACAGGTGGCTGCACTCGCCGCAGCGGTAAATGGGCGTGAGGACCTTGGCATAGAAGGGGCTCATGCCCAGCATCGCGAAGTTCTTCATTGGCTGCTCGCGCTCACAGCGCGGGCAGGTCATGGTGCGAGTCTCGGCGTTGACGAGGTGGAGGGGTTCGGGTTCCATCGCGCGCTTCCCTACCTTTCAGTCCTACGAACGGATCAACGAGTGACTGCCGGCCAGAGGGACGCCCGACGCGCCGCGATGGCCCAACTCGGCCGCCTGACTAGCCCAACTGGGCTAGCGGCCCGACCAAACGTGTTCGGGCTCGAATCCGGTTCCACGTCGCCGCCGCGCAGGCGCAAGCGCCAGGGCCAACTGGAGCAGTGGCAGAAGGTCGGGGAAGTCCGGAAAATCGGCCGCGCACTCCGCTGGAGCCTCGCCATCTTTCATCCGATCGAGAGCGAGTGCGAGCACTTCTACGAACAGTTCTTGTGTCGCCATAAGACCTATTAGAGGTAACGGCGCCGGAGGCCCAAACGGGGCGCTCAAACCTGGCGATTTCGCCAAAAATCAGAAAATCGCGATCTTGCTCGCGACAGAACGGGCTCTTGGCGCCGTTTGGATGTGGCGGTGCGGCCAGTTGCCTGTTAGGATGAACGCCGACAACCCGACGAGCAGGCTATGGCAGCGGGCCCGGTTCACGAGCGCCATGCGCTTGTGATGGGTTTGTTATTGGACGCGCTCGATGGGTTGCGCATATGATCGGTGCGAGGGCCCGCCGCACGGCCCCGAAGACCGCAAGTCTTGGAGGTGCAACTGTGAGAGACCTTCGGGTCCCGATCGTCGGGGCCGTTCTCGCGGCCGTCGCGGTGGCCGCGTTCCTGCCGATGGGTACTGAAGCGCAGCAGAGCGTGACGGTGCAGCTCGCGGCTCAGAACAACTCGGGGATAACCGGCACGGCGACCTTGACTCCGGATGGGGCGGGAACGAGGGTCGTGCTGCAGCTGCAAAACGCGGGGGCTGGGCCGGAACCCGCCCACATTCACCAGGGGACGTGTGCGAACCTGAACCCCACGCCGATGTTCCCGCTGACTTCTGTCGTGAACGGGCGCTCCGAGACGACGGTCAACGTATCGCTCGTGCAGCTGCTTGCATCGCCGACCGCCGTCAACGTCCATAAGTCGCCGCAAGAGGTCCCGGTCTACGTGTCTTGCGGCAACATCACAGCCGCGGCGGCCGCTGCCCCGGCTGTACCAGCAGTGCCAGGCGTGCCGGCCGCCCCAGCGGCGCAGCCATCGCCGGCGCCTAAGCCGGCCGCCCCGGCTCCGGCCGCTGCCCCGGCTCAGGCTCCCAAGCCAGCCGCGTCGCCGGCCGCCCAGGCTCCGGCAGGTCTGCCGCGAACGGGCGACGCCGACAACACCCCGATGGTGCTGCTGGCTGTGTTCGGCGGCCTCGCTCTGGTCGGGGCCGGCGCCTTCATGATTCGGCGGCGGCGTTCGGCGTAGGGAGCTCGCCTCGGCGGCGGCAGGTCGTGCGGCAGCCGCGCTGAGGGCAAGGCTCGCGGCGCCCGAGGACTCAATCCTCGGGCGCCGCCATTTCAGTTATCTTGTCAGATGGAAACCGTTGTCGTCCTACACAGCTTCTGGCGGTGGGCCGTCCTCCTGGCGGCCGTCGTCGGGCTCGTCGGTTCATTTGGCGGCTGGCTTGGCGTCCTGCCTCCCCTGGCCGCCGCGCGGCGGGCCGCCGCCGTCTACACGATCGCGCTCGACATTCAGGTCTTGCTGGGCCTGGTGCTGTGGGTCGGCAAGGGTTGGTACGGGGTGCCGGGTTTCTACCGACTTGAGCATCCCACGATCATGCTTCTGGCGCTCGTGGTGGCTCACGCCGGGCAGATCGTGGCCCGTCGAGCTGCCCAGCCTACCGCCGCCGCGCGCTCGGTCGCGTTCGGGACGGCGGTCAGCCTGGTGCTGGTAGTGATCGGCATCCCCGGCGTCATGCGCCCGGCCTAGATAACGTGCTGCTCCTGCCGGCCGTCTGCTGGCTGGTGAGCCTGGCCATGGCGTGGGGGAGCATGCGCCGCTACGTGGCTCGGCGGCGGACCCACGAGCTGATCTGGTCGCTCACCTTTGCGTCATTCGCCTTGGCCGCTGGGTGCGAGGTAGTGGGCGGTATCTGGGGCTGGACGGCCACCCTGGCTCGCCTGTACTACCTGGCTGGCGCGACTCTGGCCGTTGGCTACCTCGGGGTGGGGACGCTGTATCTACTTGTCCCGCGCGAGATCGCTCTGGTCGGCCTTCTGGTAGTCCTGGTCCAGAGCAGCGCCGCGGTCCTGCTCGTCTGGCGCGCGCCGATCGACCCGGCGATGCTCGCGACTGCGGGATGGGCGGCGCTCGAAAAGCGCGGCGAGTTGATCGCCCTGGCCATCACCATCAACACGCTCGGCACGATCGTGGTCGTCGGCGGGGCGCTTGCCTCAGCCTGGTTACTGTGGCGAGGGAGAGCCCCGGCCGAGCGCGCGGCCGGCGTCGCGCTGATCGGCGTTGGCACGCTAATCGTCGCGGCCGGCGGCACCCTGACCAGGCTGGGAAGCCACGAATATCTCTACGCAGCGATGGTGCCAGGCCTATTGCTCATGTTTAGCGGCTATCTGCTTGCCAACGCGGGGCCTGCGCCCAGGCAAGCTGCCGCCGGCCAGCCGTCCGCGTGACGGGTCCTTTCAAGCCTGGATGTTAGAATCGCGAACTAGGGATCTCCCCTGACCAGCAGCGTGAGGGCTATCGTCGTCTCGACCGACCCCGGCCAGCGTGCCGCGCTTGGCCAGGCGCTCGAGGCTGCAGGACTACGCGCGGAGCTCCTGGCGGACCTCGCGGAGGCCGAGCGGCGGCTGGCAGAGGCCGCGCCCGAGCTGCTCGTGCTCGATTGCTCAGTCCCACGCCTCGACTTGCT
>DASPXK010000368.1:0-5993 GCA_035637315.1 Chloroflexota bacterium | reverse complement strand
TCCGACCGCTCCGCCTACGAGTCCGCCGGGCGCCACTGCCGCCGCGACGCCGCCGACCGACCCACGGTTCGGACCTCTGGCGGTCCAGATTCTCACTCTTACCAACGGCCAACGAGTTCCGGGCCGCCCGCTGATCCGTGGCCGACGGACTGGCCAGCAGGGGCCCGACGAGCATCTGTGGATGTTGCTTCATCCTCACGGGGACAACAATTTCTGGTGGCCGTACAAACACGAGCTGATCGCCGACGCGAACGGCTTCTGGGAAGTGACTGACGTCGAGATCGGCGGGCCGCCGGGCACCCAGCACGATCTGGTGGTCGGTGTGGCGACCGCCGTAGGCCAACGGACCATCGTCGATCAGATCACGGGCCTTCCCGACGAGCCGTTCCAAAGCGGGTTCCCCGCCGGCTTCAAGCCACTGGTCCGTGTGACCGTCGTGAAGATCGGCCAGTGAGCGGCTATGGCCCTCACCCCCCAACCCTCTGTCCCACAAGGGGAGGGGGGAGAAAAGACGCTACGCCTGAGGGCGAGGCCGTCACTCTAGTGGCTCCTCGACGATCCTGGTGAGGTCGCGGTCGACCGGCTCGAAGCGGACGCGCGTCCGGACAACTCCGACTACGAAGACCTGGTCCGACGGCAGCAACACATCTGGATAATCCGGGTTGGCCGCTTTCAGCGTGACTTCGCCACCATCCTCGTAGTAACGGCGGACTGTCCGCTCGGAGCTCTCATCCTCGACGGCGACCTCCACTAGGACCAGGTCGCCGTCTTTGGGCTCGAGGCTCGAATCGACGCTGACGGCATCGCCGCGATGGAGTCCGAGGCCAGACAGCGAGTCGTCTTTGATCCAGAAGGGCGCCCGCCCCCCAGGGAGCTCTGAGTTGTAGCTGAACGCGGCTGCCACTTTGGGGACTCGCTCCTGCGCATCCGGTTCGGAGAGACCTGGTGTGCAGAAGTTTAGCAGGCGGTCGCGGAACGGATAGGCCGGCGGCTGTATCGAGTGGAGCGGCCGGGTTATAGTCATCCTGAGCGCAGCGAAGGATCTCCTTAGCCATCGAGATCCTTCGCTGCGCTCAGGATGACAAATCGGGAGCTTGTGTCGTGGAGCAAGACGCCAACCTGCGGATTGCCGTCTCGAGTAACGACGAGTCTGTGGCCAAGATTCAGCTCGCCGCCCGCTGGGCCGAGAGCTACGCTCCCGCGCAGGGCGATTCGCTGGAACAAGCGCTGCACCGGTTCTACCGGGCCTGGGGGTACATCGACGACGTCATCAAGGATCTCGAGCCGGAGGAGGTCTGACACGGAGGAATGAGGGGGAGGCGCCTCCCCCTCATTCCTCATCCCTCATTCCTCATCCCTCACTTCAGGCGCGGGTCGAGCGCATCGCGAAGGCCATCGCCCAGGAGGTTGAAGCCCAGCACCGCTAGCATGATGGCAAAGCCGGGGAAGATTGCCACCCAGGGCGCCGTCTCCATGAACTTGCGCCCGGTCCCAAGCATCGTCCCCCATGATGGCTCCGGGGGCTGGGTCCCTAATCCCAGGAAGCTCAGCACTGCTTCCGCCAGTATGGCGGTCGACAGGCTGAGCGTGGTCTGGACGATGATCGGGGCAGTGACATTGGGCAGGACGTGGCGGAAGATGATCCGACCGTCCCGCGCGCCGACGGTTCGCGCGGCGGCGATGTACTCGTTCTGAATCACCGCCAGGACTGGCCCGCGCGCCACCCGCGCGAAGGTTGGGGTGTAAACGATCCCAATCGCAATCATCGCGTTTCTGAGGTTTGGGCCCAAAATGCCTGTAATGGCGATCGCCAGCACCAGTGAGGGGATCGAAAACATGACGTCCATGAGGCGCATCAGGATGTTGTCGATCCAGCCGCCGAAGTAGCCCGCGATCAACCCCAACGTTCCGCCGATCCCGAGCGCGATCCCGACTGAGACCATTCCAACATAGAGTGAGATCCGGGTCCCAAAGATGATCCGACTCAGGATGTCTCGCCCGAACTCGTCGGTGCCCAGCAGATAGATCCCGTCTGGAGCGGTCAGCCGACGCGCGATCTGCGCGACCGGGTCGAACGGGGCGAGCAGCCCGGCCAGAGCGGCAGTCGCGACCAGCAACGCGATCAGCACCGTGCCCAGCACGCCAAGCGGGTTCTTGGCTGCTATCCGCCGCCAGCGAGCGGCTGGGGTCGGCGGGGTCCGAACCGAGGGTAGTGGCAGGTCTGCCGCGAGCGCGGCGGCGCGATCAGCCATACCGAATCCTGGGATCCAGGTAGGCGTACGCCATATCGACGAGCAGGTTGACGAACACGAACGTCAGAGCCAGCATCAGCACGGCGCCCTGGACCGTCGGGTAGTCACGCTGATAGATGCCGTTGACGAAGGTCCATCCCATGCCCGGCAGCCCAAAGATCTGCTCGATGACGACGGTGCTGCCGAACAAGGTGCCCATCTGAATCCCGACAACGGTGATGACCGGGATCATCGCGTTCTTCAGCGCGTGTCGCATCAGCACCACCCGCTCGGCGAGTCCCTTGGCTCGAGCAGTCTTCACGTACTCCTGGCTGAGCACTTCGAGCATTGCTGATCGAGTCATCCGCAGGACGATGGCCATCAGCGCTAACGCAAGCGAGACGGCGGGCATGAGCATTTGCTTGAGGTTCTCGATTGGATTGGAGAGCGGGCTGACGTAGATCAGGCTGGGCAGCCACCCGAATCCGAGCGAGGCGATGAGGATGAGCATCGTGGCCAGCCAGAAGTTGGGCAGGCTCAATCCCACCAGGCCGACGAGTCGCGAGACGAGCTCGGCCGGTCCCCCGCGCTTGACGGCCGCCAGCACACCCAGCGGAACCGCCAGCAAGACGGAGATGCCTACGGACAAGAAAGCTAACTCGATCGTGATCGGGAGCCGTGAGAGGAGGAGCCCGCCAACCGGCTGGCTGGTTCGCAGCGAGCTGCCGAGGTCGCCGCGCAGCACGGCCCCGATCCAAACCAGGTACTGCACGTAGATCGGCTGGTCGAGGCCAAACAACCGCCGGATGGTGGCCCGTACCTCCGGCGTGGCGCTTCCCTCTGAGCCAATGATGATGTCGACGACGTCGCCCGGTAGGAAGCGCAGCAATACGAAGATCAGCACCGACGCTCCGAGCATCACCGGGATGCACCAGAACAGGCGGCCGATCAGATAGCGAGTCATGCCTATAGGGGCGGGGTCCCCCCGCCCAGGGCGAGGGGACCTCGCCCCTACCGGTCCAGCCAGGTTTGCTTCAGGAAGATGCGGCGTCCGGTGAACGAGGGGATGTAACCCTTGACGTAGTTGCGGACCGCCTCGATGTTTATGCCGGAGTAGAACCAGAAGTGCGGCAGCTCGTCCTCCAGGACCTTCTGGAGCTCGAAATAGGCCTGGTGCCGCTGTGCTGGGTCGGCCACAGTTCGGCCCTTCTCGAGCAGCTCGTCGACCTTGGAATTGGCGTATGACTGGTTGGGGTTGTTGACGCCCTTCGAGTGGAAGTAGGGAAACATGTAATGGTCAGGGTCGGGGTAGAACGTACGAGCCGTGATCTCGACATCGTAGTCGAAGTTCGGCGCGTTCACCTGTTTGACGAACGTTCCCCACTCGAGCTGCTGGACTTCGGCGTCGACGCCGATCTTCTTGAACGCGTCCTGCATCACCAGCGCCGTGCTCACGAACTCCGGGTACTGCGGCGACGACAGGATGGTGAACTTCAGGTTGGGGTGGCCAGCCTCCGCGAGCAGCGCCTTGGCCTTCTCGTAATCAGGCTTCTGGTACTTCAGATCTTCGGGCTTGATGAACCAGTCGGTATGGCCCGTCGGCACGGGGCCTGAAGGGGCCGCCGCCCCAGAGACTGCCTTCTGAATGATCTCCTTGGGGTCGAGAGCCAGCCGCAGTGCCTGGCGGACCCGCACGTCGTCGAATGGCTTGCGGCTTGTGTTGACCTGGGCGACGGTCAGCCAGGCCTTGGGGCTCTCGACGACGGTGATGCTCTTATCAGGCTTGAGCCGGTCCGCTCCCTCCTGGCTAAAGAACCCGTAGTCTACCTGGCCGGCCCGCAGTGCTGCTACGCGTGCGTCCTCGTCGACCGTGATCTTCATCGTCATCTCGTCGAGGTACGGCAGCTCCTTGTTCCAGTAATCCTTGTTCTTGGCGTATTTCAGGTGGCTCTGCGGCACGTACTCGGCCAGCTTCCAGGGTCCGGTCCCGATCGCGGCGGTGGCCAGGTTCATCTTCTCGGCCGCCCCCTCCTGGACAATGGCGCCGCCCCGCAGGGCGGCGAACGTGGCCAGGAGCGGGGGATACGGCTTGCCGAGGATCGCCCTGGCGGTGTTCTTGTCGACGACCTCGATCCTCTCGATCATGTCGAACCAGTTCTTGTACGGCGCGACGGTCTCCTTGGCCATCATGCGCTCGTGCCAGTACTTGACGTCCGCGGCCGTGAACTCCTTACCGTCGTGCCACTTGACGTCCTTCCTGAGGAAGAACGTGTACTGAGTACCATCCGACGAGACGTCCCAGCGCTCAGCCAGCGCCGGCTGGACGTTCAGCTTCTCGTCGTACTGAGTCAGGCTCTCATAGACGTGCTCGAAGCCCTGGACGGCCGAGAAATTGCTGCTCTTGTGCGGGTCGAGCGAGACCGGATCGAGCTCCTGGGCGATCGTGATCGAGCCGCCCTTCTTGACCTGAGCGGCCGGCGCCGTCGTGGCCGCTGGCGGCGCCTCGGCCGGCTTGGCGGCTGCCGGCGCGGCGGTCGGCTGAGCGGCCGGGGCGGGCGCCTTGGGCGCCTCGGTCGGCTTTGGCTCGGTTTTAGGCGGGGCGGTCGGGCCCTGCTGGCACGCGACGAGCAAGGCGCTCGCGGCGCCGAGCAGCATGGACCGCTCGAGGAACATCCGGCGAGTCAGGCGAAACTCCGTGGCCATGTCTACCTCCTCATGTCCAGGTTCTTAGTCAGCGAACGGAAAGCGCGTTCGGCCACGCACCTCAGGATTGCAGATATTACGAGGAAACTGGCCGGACAAGATTCTCTTCATCTCCTCGGCCCCTTGCCGCTGGCCTGAGCGGACCGCCTCGTCGGAGTAGCCGGCCGCGTGGGGGGTCACGATCACGTTGTCGAGCAGCAGGATCGGGTTGTCCGGCGGGGTCGGCTCAACCTCGAAGACGTCCAGTCCCGCGCCTGCGATTCGCTGCTCCTTGAGGGCGCGATACAAGGCCGCTTCGTCGATCAGGTCGCCGCGCGCTGTGTTGAACACCCAGGTCGATGGTTTCATCAGATCAAGTGTCCGCTCGTTCAGGATCCTGCGGGTCGAAGCGTTGGACGGGGCATGCAGCGACACATAGTCTGAACGGCTCAGGAGCTCGTCCAGGTCGACTAGCTCGGCGCCGCTCGCTTCGGCCTGCTCTGCGCTAACGAGAGGATCGTACGCGAGAACGTGCATGTCCAATGCGAGCATGCGGCGGGCTACCTCGCGGCCGATGTGTCCAAAACCGATCAGACCGATGGTCTGGCCATAGAGCGGCGGAACCGGGGATTGCTCACTGCGTCGCCACTGCCCGTTTTTGAGCCAGCTGTGGAGGGGGACGAGCTTGCGCGTAGCAGCCAGCAAGAACATCAGGGTGTGGTTGGCAACCTCGCGATGGCAGAAGAAGACGTTCGCGACCGGGATGCCGGCCCCCGTCGCCGCCTCGAGGTCGATGTAGTTGAAGCCGTGGCTGATCGTTACGATCCCTCGACAGCGCTCCATCGATCCGATCATCTCGGAGTCGATCTGCGAGACGCCCATCAGGCCATCGGCCTCAGGCAGGAGCGACAGCAGCCGCTCGCGCTCCGCGATCGGCACGGCCACTACCTGGGCGTCCACGTCGGCGAGCGTCGACCGCTCGACGGCCAGGGTATCGTCCGTATCCCCACGCCCGAGCAGCCCGCGAACCACCGTCAGCGGCATCCCCGACTCCTGTCAGCGTCTTCGCGCCAGTATAGC
>DASPXK010000367.1:0-28107 GCA_035637315.1 Chloroflexota bacterium | reverse complement strand
CGCCGCAGCCGCCGTACGTAGTGACCCAGCGCCCGTTGAGCGTGCCGATCAGGCGCTTGAGGTTGCTCTTCCCGACCACGCCGTGGAACTGGAAGTCCTGGCGGGTGGTGACCCGCAGCGTGCCGTTGCCGTGCTCGTCGGCCAGCGTGTCGGCCAGCAGGTACTGCTCGGCGCTGAGCCGCCCGCCGGGGAACTTGGTGCGGACCATGAACATGTAGGCACGCCCGCGGCCCTCGCGGCGCCGCTCGGCTCGCTGGTCGCGATCATCCTGTTGATAGACACCGTGAAACTTGATGAGCTGGGCGGCGTCTTCGGAGATGCTCTCGGTCGGCGCGGCTAGCTCGGCCGGGAGCGGCCCGAGCAAGCCATCGCTCGCGACCTTGATCAGCTCGACTTTGGAAGGGGCCGGCTGCGTGGCCGGACGCGTCTGGACAGCCATATCGAAGTTCCTTTGACCTGGAGCGCTCCGGAAAGCGGAGGCAGAGCAGTGTGCCCGGAGGGCGCGGCGGCAGAGAGAGGAGAGCTTCGCGGCGCTCCGCAACGCGGAGCGCTAGCGGGCGCGACAGCGCCAGAGGCCGCCGTGGGCGCCCCAGTGGCGGCGGCAGAGCGCCTGGGGGCCCCAGTCGCCGACCAGGTAGGAGTCAGCGATCGCTCCGACCATCGTCCAGCTTAGTCTATCAAATCAATCGAAAAAGTCAACAATACATTGCAGCGCGCTCAGCAGTCCGCTCGTGGCTTCGGGCAGTGGGGTTCGTAGTGCGCACTTCAGTGCGCTGGTGGAGTCCGGCGGGACTCATCCGCGAGCTTCGGCTAGACTGTTAGCTGCCTCGCGCGGGCCGACCTCGTACGCGGGGAAGTCGCAAGTGCTCCGCAACGCGGAGCGCGCAACGGACGGGAGTCGCGGCATGGAGCATAGGAAGAACGGGAACGGCAGCGCGGGGCCGGCCCTGGCTGGCGTCAAGGTGCTCGATCTGACCCAGTTCGAGGCCGGCACCTCCTGCACCGAGACGCTCGCCTGGCTCGGGGCAGATGTGATCAAGGTTGAGGAGCCGACTCGCGGCGACCAGGGTCGCCACGCCTCGGCCGACACTCCGGGCGTCGACTCGTACTACTTCCTGTTCCTCAACGCCAACAAGCGGAGCATCACGTGCAACCTCAAGGAGGAGCGGGGGCGGGCCATCTTCCGGCGGATGCTCGAGCGAGCCGACGTGATGATCGAGAACTTCGGGCCGGGCGTCGTCGAGCGGCTCGGCTTCGGCTACGAGACGGTCCGCGAGATCAACCCCCGGATCATCTATGCCCAGGTCAAGGGCTTCGCCCCAGATGGGCCGTACGGCGACTTCCTGAGCTTCGACATGATCGCTCAGGCGGCCGGCGGGGCGCTGAGCATCACGGGCGAGAAAGGGCGTCGGCCGATTCGGCCCGGGCCGACTATCGGCGACACCGGGACTGGACTGCACTGCGCGATCGGCATCCTAGGAGCCCTTTACCAGCGGGAGCGGACCGGGCGCGGCCAGCGGATCGAGGTCGCGATGCAGGAAGCGGTGGTCAACTTCTGCCGGATCTCCTACGCCCGCCAGGCCCGTTTTGGCCGTCCGGCGGATCGAGTGGGCAACAGCAACGCCCTGGGCTCCAGCGCTCCCAGCGACGCCTACCCGTGCAAGGGCGATGGGCCAAACGACTTCTGTTATATCTACACCTCGCGCGCTACCAACACTCACTGGCAGCGGCTGCTGAAGGTGATCGGCCGCGACGACCTGCTCGACGACCCGCGCTTCTGCTCGCCCGAGGAGCGCATGCGCCACGAGGACGCGGTGAACGCGCTGGTCGAGGGCTGGACGCGCGAGCGGACCAAGCGGGAGGTGATGGAGACGCTGGGCCGAGCCGGGGTGCCGGCCGGGGCGGTGTTCGACACCAAGGAGCTGTCCGACGACCCGCACCTGCGCAAGCGGGGCATCTTCGCGACCGTCCAGCACCCCGTCCGCGGGTCGGTCCTGATGCCCGGCTGGCCAGTCAAGATGTCGGATTCGGAGGTCGCGGTCACGAGCGCGCCGCTGCTCGGCCAGCACAACCAGGAGGTCTACGGCGAGTGGCTGGGCTGCACGCCGTCCGAGGTGACTGCCCTACGCGACGAGCACGTGATCTAGAACGGGTACCCGCGCTAGTCCCTGGGTAAGGGCATCTAGAGGGAGCTGACTCGATGGCAATGGTGAATGGCTCGCAGGTCCTCGCCCGGGCGCTCCGCCTGCAGGGCGTGGAGACGATGTTCTACCTGATGGGCGGCCCGATGATGGCGGCCGAATCGGCGTGCATCGAGGAGGGCGTCCGCTCGATCGACGTCCGCCACGAGCAGGCCGCTGCGATGATGGCGCACGCCTACGCCCGCGTCCTGAACACGGTCGGCGTCTGTATGGCCGCCTCCGGGCCGGGCACCACCAACCTGGTGACGGGGGTCGCCAACGCCTTCGTCGACTGCGCTCCGCTGCTGGCCATCGGCGGCTGCAGCCCGCTCAGCCAGAACGGACGCGGCGCATTCCAGGAGCTGGACCAGCTCGCGATCTTCAAGCCGTTCACCAAATGGGCCGAGCGCGTGCTGGACCCGAAGCGGATACCGGAGCTAGTCGCCACGGCGCTCCGCCAGGCGCTGAGCGGCCGGCCCGGACCCGTTTATCTGGACATGCCAGGCGACGTGCTCTACAAGCAAATCGACGAAGACGAGATCCTGTACCCCGAGCCGAATGGGAATCGGCCCGGTGGTCGAGCTGGCGGCGACCCGGACCTGGTCCGCCAGGCGCTGGAGCTCCTGGGCTCGGCCAGGCAGCCGATCGTCCTGACCGGTAGCGGGATTCTCTGGTCAGACGCCTCCGCCGCGCTCCAGCGCTGGGTCGAGCTGGCCGGCCTCCCCTTCTACACCACGCCGCAAGGGCGCGGGGTGGTGCCTGACGACCACGAGCTGTCCTTCCCAGGCGCTCGGTCGACCGCCTTCCGCGAGGCCGACCTGATCATGGTAGTCGGGACGCGCCTGAACTACGTGGTCGGCCACCTCGCGCCGCCGCGCTTCCGGTCCGACGCGAAGCTGATCCAGATCGACATCGAGCCATCCGAGATCGGCCACAACCGCCCGGCCGACGTGGGCATCGTCGGCGACGCGCGGGCAGTGCTCGAACAGCTCGTCACGGCCGCCCACGGCCGCCTCGACCCACGCCGCTACGCCGACTGGCGCGAGCGCCTGGGCCAGGTCGAGGAAAGCAAGCGCCAGGAGGCCGAAGCGGCCATGGCCACCGACCAGCGTCCGATCCACCCGCTGCGGCTGTGCAAGGAGGTCCGCGATTTCCTCGACCGCGATGCGATCCTGGTCGTCGACGGCCAGGAGATCCTCAACTACGGTCGCCAGTCCATCCCAACCTTCGTGCCCGGCCACCGCTTGAACTCCGGGCCCTTCGGCACGATGGGAGTCGGGCTGCCATTTGGCCTCGGCGCCAAGGCGGCCAAACCGGACAACCAGGTGCTGGTCCTGCACGGGGACGGCTCGTTTGGCCTGAACGCGATGGAGCTGGACACCGCTGTCCGCCACAAGCTGCCGGTCGTCACCGTCATCAGCCTGAACGGCGGCTGGACGGCCGACCCGCAGCGCAACAAGCCGGGCCGCGACCTCGGGTACACCGCGTTCCACGACATGGCCAGGGCGCTCGGCTGTCACGGCGAGTACGTCGAGGACCCGGCCGAGATTCGCCCAGCGCTAGACCGCGCTTACGGCTCCGGCGGCCCTGCCCTCGTCAACGTCCTGACCGACTGGCGCGCCCGGGCCACCACGACCGCCTTCGCGGTGTATTCGACGTAGTCTCGTCCCCCCGCTTCCCCGCACCGAGTCAGCTTTGGGCGTAGATCCGAACGCTCGATCCGGCCAAGGGGGCAGGGTGGACCGCCGAGGGCCGCGAGGACCGCTCGCCGGGGTTCGTGTGGCGGAGGCTGGCTCACTCATCGCCGCACCATTGTGCACGCGGCTCCTGGCCGACTACGGCGCCGAGGTGATCAAGGTCGAGCCGCCGGGGCAGGGCGACCCGATGCGCCAGTGGGGTGGGACGTACAAGGGCCTGGGGCTCTGGTGGCCGAATATCGCTCGCAACAAGAAGTCGGTCACGCTCGACCTCCGAACGACGGACGGCCAGCGCCTGTTCGGCCGGCTCGCCAGCGTCTCAGACGTGGTCGTGGAGAATTTTCGGCCTGGCACATTCGAACGATGGGGGCTCGGGTTCGATGCGCTGCGCGAGGCGAATCCGAAGCTGGTGATGACCCGCGTGACCGGCTTCGGCCAGAGCGGCCCGTATCGCGATCGGGCCGGGTTTGGGGCGATCGGGGAGGCAATGGGCGGGCTGCGTTTCGTGACCGGCTTTCCGGATCGGCCGCCGCTGCGGGTGGGGATCAGCATCGGCGACGCGCTTGGCGCCACGTTCGGGGCACTGGGCACCATGGTGGCGCTGTACCATCGCGACGCTCTGAGCGGAGTCGGCCAATGCGTCGACGTTGCGATCTACGAGGCCGTCTGGGCCCTCATGGAGGGCGTGCTCGGAGAGTACGACAAACTCGGTCGTGTCAGAGGTCGGGCTGGCGGGCGCCTGCCCGGCATCGCGCCCTCGAATACCTACCCGACGGCCGACGGCGGCTGGGTGGTGATCGGCGCCAACGCCGACAACGTCTTCCGTCGCTTCGTCGGCGTCCTCGGCCATCCGGAGTGGGCCGACGACCTGCGCTTCGACTCGCACATCGCGCGGGGCCAGCACGAAGAACTGTTGGACGAGTTGATCGAAGGATGGACCTCAAGCTTGCCGACCGACGAGATCGTTCGACGGCTCGAGGAAGCCGGCGTCCCCGCCGGGCGGATCTACTCCGCGGCGGACATAGCCACGGATCCCCACTACCACGCTCGCGAGATGGTGCTCTCCATCTTCGACCCGAACCTTGGTGAGGCGGTCCGCATGCAGGGTGTGGTTCCCAAGTTCAGCGAGACGCCCGGCCAGGTCGTCGCGGCTGGCCCGGCCCTCGGCCAACACAACGCCGAGATCTACGGCTCGCTCCTCGAGCTCCCGCCGAACGAGCTGGCCAGCCTGAAAGAGCGCGGCGTGATCTGAGGGGAAGCAGCAGACACCCGACCCGGATTCCTTGACAACCAGGCGGACGCCGTATACCTTAACGCAAGCGCTGGACGCTTCGGCGTCCTTGTCAGCTACCCGTCCAGGGGGAGAGAAGGCATGGCGACCGTCGCTCAACGTGTCGCAGTACCGCGCACGCTGGCGCACCGGCTGACTGCGCCACGCGTTGCCGGCTACCTGCTCGTCCTGCCGGCGGTGCTCTATGTCCTGTTGCTGATCGGCTTCCCACTCGTTCTCGGTATCTGGTACAGCATCAGCAACACTACCGTCGCGACGCCCGGCACGTTCGTCGGGTTGAAGAACTTCGTCGACGTCGCGCGCGATCCGACGTTTATCCTCAGCGTCCGCAACACGCTGATCATCGGCGGGGTCGCCACGGCGGCGAAGATCACGCTCAGCGTGGCGCTCGCCTTCCTCATGCTCAGCGCTTTCCCGGGCCGCGGCATCCTCCGCGTCCTATTCGTTCTGCCGTGGACGATCCCGATCGCCCTGAGCACAATCGCCTACAAATGGATGTTCCATTCCCAGTACAGCGTGATCAACTGGGTCCTGGTCCACCTCGGCCTCCTCGATCAGGGCATCCAGTGGCTCGGGACAATGCCGGCCGCGATCATGTCGGTCATCTTCGTGAGCACCTGGCGGGCCGTGCCATTCGGCGCCATCACGGTGCTGGCCGGTCTGACCGCCATCCCGACCGAGATCATCGAGGCGGCCCGAATCGACGGGGCCGGCTGGTGGGCCCGCTTCTACCGCGTCATAGTGCCGATCATCGCGCCAATCCTCTTCATCGCCCTGCTGTTCGACCTGATCTTCACGCTGACCGAGCTGACGGTGGTCTTCGTGCTGACCGGCGGTGGCCCGGTCGACCAAACCCAGGTCCTGGCCAACTACGCGCTGCAGGTCGGCGTGCAGGGCGGCCAGCTCGGCCAGGGGGCCGCCATCGCGCTCTACCTGCTGCCGGTCCTGTTGGTGCTGACGGTACTGTCGCTGCGCGCGATCGGCCGCCGGGAGGGGCTATGATCACCCTGGCGCAGCAGCGGCGGCCATTCCTCAACCGCACCCAGACGGGCGCGCTTCTGCGCGCGCTCTTCATGGCGCTCTACGTGGTCGTGACCGTCTTCCCCTTCTACTGGATGTTCCTGACCGCCTTCAAAACGAACTCCGACCTGTACACGCTCGCGAACAACCCTCTCTGGTTCAACGAGCTGCCGACGCTTTCCCACATCCAATATCTGCTCACACAGACGCTTTTCGGTCGCTGGCTGCTCAACTCGCTGATCATAGGCGTCCTCGTCGTCGCGATCACCCTGGTGATCGCGACCCCGGCCGGCTACGCGCTGGCACGCCTCAACTTGCCCGGCGCCCAGCAGCTCGGGATCGCCATCTTCGCGACCTACCTGGTGCCTCCCTCGCTGCTGTTCATTCCCCTCACTCGCGTCGTGTTCGCCCTCAACTTGCAGAACACGATCTGGTCGCTGGTGGTCGTCCTGCCCACGATCTCGATCCCGTTCGCGGTCTGGCTGCTGATGGGCTTCTTCAAAAACGTCCCGCATGAGATCGAGGAGGCCGCGCTGGTCGACGGCTGCACCCGCAAGCAGGCCGTGCTCCGGGTGGTCCTGCCGATCAGCAAGGCGGGTCTCGGGGCGGCCGGCATGTTCGCGTTCGCGATCTCCCTCCAGGCCTTCCTCTACCCGCTGGTCTTTACCTCGAGCGCCGCGGCCAAGCCGGTGACACTCGGCGTGGTTACGGACCTGGTCCGTGGGGATATTTTCTACTGGGGCGAGCTGATGGCCGGCGCGCTGATCGCCGGCCTGCCAGTTGCGATCCTGTTCAACTACTTCCTCGACGACTTCGTCGAGGGCATCACCGGGGGAGCGTTCAAGTAGAGGAGGGTAACGGCCATGTCGCGCGAGTGCTCCAAGCTAAACGACGAATCGATCCACGCCTCGAGAACGGCAGGCCGGTCCTACAGCCGGCGCCGCTTCCTTCACATCTCCGTCGCCGGCGTGGCCGGCGTGGCGTTGCTGGCGGCGTGCGGCCCGGGCGCGGCGCCCGGTCCGACGGCCGCGCCCGCGAAGCCGGCCGCCGAGCCGGTGAAGCCGGCCGAAGCCAAGCCGGCCGAGGCAGCCAAGCCGGCCGCGCAGGCTGGTCCGGGTGGATTCACCGGCGGCGGCTCGCTCAAGATGCTGCTCCGGTCCCACTTCGTCCCGGCGTACGACGTCTGGCTTGACAAGTGGGCCGCCGAGTGGGGCACGAAGAACAAGGTCGAAGTGGCCGTCGACCACATCCTGGCAGCCGAGCTGCCGCCCAAGTGGGCCGCGGAGGTCGCCTCCGGCGACGGGCACGACATGTTCGGGTTCACCCAGGGCGGGGCGATCAACGTCTTCAACAAGCAGCTCGTCGACGTCAGCGACGTGGGCAAGCAGTTCGGCGACCAGCATGGCGGTTGGGTCACGCCGCTCGCCGAGCAGTTGGGCATGTTCGAGGGCGTCTGGAGGGGTATTCCCGACTACTTTATCGAGTTCTCGACCGAGTACCGCAAGGACCTGTTCGACGAGAACGGCCTCCAGCCACCCGACACCTGGGAGGACCTGCTCAAGGTCGGGACCGTCCTCAAAGCCAAGGGAAACCCAGTCGGCATTGCGATCAACCAGAAGAGCAACGACGCGAACAACTCGTGGACTTCGCTGCTCTGGTGTTACGGCGCCTCCTACGTCGCCAAGGACGGCAAGACCGTGACGATCAACTCCCCCGAGACCAGGACTGCCGTCACGTTCGCCCTGGAGCTGTACAACAAGACGATGACCAACGAGGTACTATCCTGGGACGACACAGCCAACAACCAGTTCCTCGCTTCGGGCAGGGGTTCGTGGATCCAGAACCCGATCAGCTCCCTGCGGACGATCGAGAAGGAGAACCCGGAGCTAGCCAAGAAGATCTACATCGCTAACACACCAGCCGGCCCGGCCGGGCGATACGCGTCGGTATCGACCAGTGTCTGGGGCATCATGAACTGGTCGAAGAACGTGCCCGCGGCCAAGGCGTTCCTGACCGACTACTACGGGGTCTTCATCGAGACCGTCAAGGCGAGCGAGGGCTACAATCAGCCGCTGCTCAAGGACTTCCGCAAGAAGCCGATGCCGATCATCGGCGAGGACCCGAAGATGCAGATCCTGCAAGACTTCGATCAGGCCGCGCGGGCGATCGGCTACCCCGGCTCGCCGACGCCGGCAGCCGCCGAGGTCGAGACCAACTGGATCATCCCGCTGATGATCGGCCAGGCCGTCCAGTCGAACAGCGTCGAGGACGCGGTCGGCTGGGCGACGCAGAAGATCGAGGCGATCTACTCCAAGTACAAGTAGTCTCCCTCACCCGGCTTGCGCCCCCATCCCCGCCCCCTTCCCCCTCGAGGGAGCAAGGGGAGGACACTCCCCCTCTCCCCTCGAGGGAGAGGGGCCGGGGGGTGAGGGGACGGGGGCGGGGGATGGGAGGCTGACGTAGGGCGGGCGCTGGATTGATCACCGGCGCGCAGGCGCTGGTCGACCGCTGTCGAAGGAGGGTTATGACCATGTCGCGCGACAGCTCCAAGCCAAACGACGAATCGACCCACGGATCGGAAACAGTTCACCGCTCCTACAGTCGGCGCCGGTTCCTCCAGGTCTCCATTGCCGGCGTGGCCGGCGTGGCCTTGCTGGCGGCGTGCGGCCCGGCCGCCGCACCGGCTCCGACGGCAGCGCCGGCGAAGCCGGCGGCCGAGCCCGCCAAGCCGGTCGCCGAGCCGGCGAAGCCGGCCGAGGCGGCCAAGCCGGCCGCGCAGGCTGCGCCGGGCGGCTTCGCCGGCGGTGGCTCGCTCAAGCTCCTGACCCGGTCCCACTTCGTGCCGGCGTACGACGTCTGGCTCGACAAGTGGGCCGCCGAGTGGGGCACGAAGAACAAGGTCGAAGTGGCCGTCGACCACATCCTGGCGGCAGAGCTGCCGGCGAAGTGGGCCGCCGAGGTCGCCGCCGGCGACGGGCACGACCTGTTCACGTTCACCCAGGGCGGTGCGATCAACGTCTACAACAAGCAGCTCGTCGACGTCAGCGACCTGGCGAAGCAGTTCGGCGACCAGCACGGCGGCTGGGTCACGCCGCTCGCCGAGCAAATCGGGATGTTCGAGGGCGTCTGGAAGGGCATCCCCGACTTCTTCATCGAGTTCTCGACCGAGTATCGCAAGGACCTGTTCGACGAGAACGGCCTCCAGCCGCCGGACACCTGGGGCGATCTGCTCAAGGTCGGCACGATCTTGAAGGCAAAGGGCAACCAAATCGGCATCGCCATCAACCAGAAGTGCAACGACGCGAACAACTCCTGGACTTCGCTGCTATGGTGCTACGGCGCCTCGTACGTCGCCAAGGACGGCAAGACGGCGGCGATCAACTCCCCGGAGACCAGGACTTCCGTCACGTTCGCCCTGGAGCTGTACAACAAGACGATGACGAATGAGGTCCTGTCCTGGGACGACACCGCCAACAACCAGCTCCTGGCATCCGGCAAGGGCTCGTGGATCCACAACCCGATCAGCGCACTGCGGACGATCGAGAAGGAGAACCCCGAGCTGGCCAAAAAGATCTACGTGTGGAACACGCCGGCCGGCCCGGCCGGGCGCTACGCCTCGGTAGGGACCAGCATCTGGGGCATCATGAACTGGTCGAAGAACGTGGCCGCGGCCAAGGCGTTCCTGACCGACTTCTACGCGGTCTTCATCGACGCGGTCAAGGCGAGCGAGGGCTACAACCAGCCGCTTTTGAAGAACTTCCGCAAGAAGCCGATGCCGTTCATCGGCGAGGACCCGAAGTACCAGATCCTGCAGGACTTCGACCAGGCCGCGCGCGTGGTCGGCTTCCCCGGCCCGCCGACGCCCGCCGCCGCCGAAGTCGAGACCAACTGGATCATCCCGCTGATGGTCGCCCAGGCCGTCCAGTCGGGCGGCAACGTCGAGGACGCCGTCGGCTGGGCGACGCAGAAGGTCGAGGCGATCTACTCCAAGTACAAGTAAGGCAGCAGATTCGCCTCCACGTCGGACTCCGACACCGTAGGGGCGCACCGGTGTGTGCGCCCTCCTTGGAACGCGTGCACGCACGCCGCCAGGGCGGACACGCACGCCGCCAGGGCGGACACGCGGGTCCGCCCCTACGATCACATGCACGACCTCGGCAGTGAAAACCTGAGGTCCGCGCGGGGAGGAGACACGTTGATCACAGGTGCTCAGGCGCTGGTCGACTGCTTGCTGAGGGAGGGCATCGACCACTTGTTCGGCATTCCCGGCACCCAGAACCTGCCGATCATCGACGTCCTGCGCGACACGCCCCAGATCCGCTTCATCCTGACCCGCCACGAGCAGGGCGCCACGTTCATGGCCTACGGCTTCACCCGCGCCTCAGGTCGCCCGGCGGTTGTCACGGCGACCGAGGGGCCGGGCGTGACGAACCTGGCGACCGGCATGGGCGCCGCCTACCGGGGAATGGTCCCGATCTTGAGCGTCAGCGGCACCCAGGAGAACTGGGTCCGCGAGCGTGACGCCAGCCAGGAGATGGACCAGGTCAGCTTCTTCAAGCCGATCACCAAATGGGCCTACACGATCCCCTCGGCCAGCAAAGTCCAGGAGGCGATGCGGAAGGCGTTCCGAGTTGCCCTGACCGAGCCGCTCGGGCCGGTACACGTCGAGGCGTCGCGCGAGATCCTCCTGGAGCAGACCGAGAGCGAGCCGCTTGCGCCGGCCGAGTACCGAGCAACAGAGCTGCCGGCCTGCCGCCCTGACCACCTCGATCGCGTGGCCGAGCTGCTCAGCCAGGCCGAACGACCCGTGTTCGTGGTGGGTCGGGGCGTGCTCCACGAGCGGGCCACTGAGGCGATGGTCGAGCTCGCCGAGCAGAGCGGCATCCCGGTCGCCGCGCTGCAGAACAGCGCCGACGCGTTCCCAACCGCCCACCCGCTGGCGCTCGGTCCGCTCGGCCGCAACGGCTGGAGCAGCGCCAACCGCACCGTCCCGCGGGCTGACCTGATCGTCGCCGTCGGAGCGCGCATGGACCTGTTCTCGACCATGTTCAAGTACGGCATCTTCAGCCGCGAGGCGAAGCTGGTCCACCACAGCGTCGGGCCGGACGCGATCGGGGTTGTCTTCCCGGTCAACCTGGCCGCCACCGGCTCGACGAGGAGCTTCATCAGCGGGTTGGCCGAGCGCGTGGCGCGGGCAGGACGGCGCTGGTCGTGGGTCGACGTCGCCGAGGCCCGCGCCGAATGGGACGCGGAGCGAAAGGCCCAGGTCCGGGCTGACGCGAAGCCGATCTCGCCGCCGTTCGTCGCGCACGCCATGCGAAAGGTGCTGCCGCGCAATGGGGTCATGGTGCTCGACGCGGGCAACGCCAGCAAGCACATCCGAGTTCACTTCGAGACGTACGAGCCGGGCACCTTCATGTACGTCGACGACTGGGGCTCGGTGGGCGGGGCGTTCCCGATCGGGATGGGCGCCAAGCTGGCTCGCCCGGATCGACCGGTCATGTGCACGGTCGGGGATATGGGCATGATGTGCAACGTCGGGGAGCTCGAGACGGCGGTCCGCGAGCGGGTCCCGGTGGTGTGCGTGGTCTTCAACGACCAGGGCCTCGGCAACGAGCGGGCCTGGCAGCACGAGCTGTACGGCGGTCGGACCTACGCCGTGGACTACCAGAACCCCGATTTCGGCGCGCTGGCGCGCGTCTTCGGCGCCCATGGCGAGCAAGTCCGAGACCCGAACGACCTCGAGGCTGCCCTGCGGCGAGCGCTCGAGAGCGGCAAGCCGGCCGTGATCGACGTACTGATCGACCAGGAGACGCTGGCGCCGGTCGTGCACAGGCAGTAGGCCCGGGGTCGTGCATCAAGGGACTCGGGCAATAACCTCTTCATTGCCACACATTGGCTTCGTGCCATAGAATAGTTTTATGGCACAAGAGCCGCAACTGGTTCGAGTGCTCAAATTGGGCCCACAGGGCAGAATGGTGATTCCGGCCGAACTGCGGAAGCTCCTGTGCCTTCGCCCGGGCGACGCGGTGGTGGCCTGGGCAGAGCGAGATCGATTGGTGCTGCGCCCTCGGCGAGCCGTCGAAGAAGAGCTGTGGGGGCTCTTGGAGCAGGTCGAAGGCAGCCTGGCGGCCAGTCTGATCCGGGAGCGACGAGAGGAGGCTCGGCGCGACGAGGCGCAGACGTAGCTCTGAGGCGGTAACGGATGCCTCTGCGATCCTCGCCTACTTGAAGCGTGAGCCGGGCTACGAGTTGGTCCGGGCTGCACTCGAGGCTGGCACGGCTATCAGCACCGTGAATCTGGCTGAGGTCTACGCCAAAGTGGCGGCCACTGGACAGGAGCTGGATCCTGTAGCCACCCGTCTGCTCGCGCTGGGTCTTCAGCCTGAGCCCTTCACCGAAGAAGATGCCCGCGCTTCCGCGGCCCTGTATCCGAAGACGCGCCACCTGGGCTTCTCCCTTGGCGATCGGGCCTGTCTCGCCTTGGGCCTCCGCCTGGGCCGGCAGGTGCTCACCACCGATCGGGCCTGGACCGAGCCGCAGCTGGACCTCGAGGTCCGGCTCCTTCGCTGATTACCTGACCGATGCGTCGAGAGGTCCGCGCGTCGCGCCGTGCCAAGCGACGCAGCTCGTCGTCGGCCGCGTCCCAGTGGACATCCCAGGCCACCAACCGATCTCGCGGCGAACGTCCCCGTATGAGACGAACTCGCCGGGCGGTGCCCAAGCGTGTGATCGCCGATTCTGGCAGCGCCCCGACCTTCCGCACCGTGTACAGCGGGGTCGGGCGTGATGGCGAGCGATTCCAGTTCATCCTATTCGCCAACGGGGGCATGGGTGCGCGGCCAACGCTCGACGGGCTGCCCTGCACGCCATATCCCACCAACAGCGCCTGTGCCTCGATCGAGGTGATGGAGAGCATGACGCCGCTGGTGGTCTGGGCCAGGCAGGTCCGAGCCGACTCGGGTGGGGCCGGGACCTGGCGTGGCGGCTATGGGCAGGAGATCGTGGTGCAGGTCGCCTCAGCCGAGCCGATCATGGTGTCGGTGATCTCCGACCGCGGCAAGCACCCCGCTCAGGGCCTCGTCGGGGGCCTGCCCGGCGCGCCGGTCGAGGTCGAGCTGCTCAATCGGGGGCTGGAGCTGCCACGCAAGGGCCGCGTGATCCTTCAGCCGGGCGACGTCCTGGCGCTGCGCTACGCCGGCGGAGGCGGCTATGGCGACCCGAGCCGGCGCGACCGCCCGCTCGTCCGCGCCGACGTCCGCAACGGGGTCATCAGCGCCGAGGCCGCCCTCCAGTTATACGGGCTGAAGTCACCGTTATCCTGATCGAACCAAAACAGCTCTGTTCCGAGCGTCCGGCCCGTCCCCGGTGCGGCGCTGCGGCACGCCGGGACAGGGGGTCTCCCCTGTCCCGCGCTTGGGAGAGGGGCGGGGGTGAGGGCGAGCAGTCTCGCGCGCCCCGCGTCCACGCCATGACGCACTTGCCTGCCACACCGTTCAGTCTCTATTGTGACTCGGTGAGGGCAACACGGCGCGCCAAGGAGGAGAAGAGATGATCTACGAGCTGCGAACGACCCGCGTGCGACCGGGTGGAGTCCCGGAGTTCGAAGGAGGACTCGAGGAGGCGCTACCTGGCCGCCAGCAGCATGCCAAGCTCGCCGGCTGCTGGCATACCGAGATCGGCCCGCTGCTGCAGGTCATCGAGCTCTGGTCGTTCGAGGACCAACAGAGCCATGCCCAGTCAGCCGGACAGGGCGCGAGTGGACTCTACGTGACGGGCGACCTCGTCCAGAGCACCGAAGTCGAACTGCTCGAGCCGACCCCGTTCATGAAGCCGCTCGACGGTACGCCGCAGCAGCTTGGACCCGTCTACGAGCTGCGCATCTACCAGACGCGGACCGGCCAGCTGCCGCAGTTCGTGGAGCGGTGGGCGCCGCTAGTTCCGGGCCGCACCCAGGTCTCGCCCCTGGTTGGAGCCTGGCACAGCTCGAGCGGCCGCTTTTTCCACATGTGGCCGTACAAGGACCTGGCCGAGCGGAGTCGCATTCGGTCCGAGACGCGGCAGAAGGGCATCTGGCCGCCCGACACGACGAGTTTGCTGCTGACGCAGGAGAACAAGATCCTGTTACCAGCTAGCTTTTCACCGCTGCAGTAAAGCTTGGTACGCCCACCCCCCGCCACCGCGTGCTAAACCTGGTCGACGTCCGTATCGGAACGCCCACGTGCGGCGCGACCTGGCCGAGACGCCTTCCAAAGGTCAACTCTGGCGGCGTGCGTGGAGTTCTAATCCACTGTCGATGGCGCAGTGGATGGCGCAGTAGGGGCGGACCCGCGTGTCCGCCCAAGCCCAGCCCCAGGCCGGCCACGAGCAGACCTCCGCCGGCCCAGATCAACGTCAGGAGCGCAAGCTGATCGCCGCCAACGAAGAAGTGGCCAGCCATGTGCGCGAGGATGAACGGGATGCTCGCAGCCGCCAAAATGAGCCCCAGCGGCTTGCAATGCTCGCGGAAGCTGGTCCGAAGCAGCCACAGGTTGATGGGCGCCAGGACCGGGATGAAGATGTGCAAGAAGGCCCCGGAGCCAATGACGCCGGCGGCGACGAGCGGGCCGACGACCAGCGGATAGCCGGCGCACACGGCGCACAGGGGCACCGTCGCCGCCTTGGTCGCGGCGGCGGGAGACATCGGGCCAAAGCGTGCCAGCAGGTTGCGCATCTTGCTAAGCATCAACTCAGACGCCGAAGCCTAGGCCAGGCGACGTTGGGTAGCTCCAATCACGGATATGAGGCTCTCCGCGCCGTTCCCCGGGCCGTTGGTGGGGACGGCTACCGAAAGAACCGCCGACGCCGGGGGGGCACGAGCGCGCTGGCATCGGGGCGCGTTTCCTTCGCGTTCGGGATGTCACTGCGTCCGCTGGGCCGGGGGCTCCCAAGGCTGCAGCCAAGGGGTGGACGGCCAGCCTTCGGCGGCGGCCATCAGTGGGAAGGCGGTGGCGCCGTCGAGGGACTCCCGGATGATGTCGGCGTGGCCGCGTGACGTGCCGTCTCTTCGATCAGGTGGAGCAGGACCCAGCGCACCGACCACGCCTTGACGTCCTTGGGGAACCAGGGAACACCCTGCGGGACCGGCACCGCCTGCCCGAGGTCGGAGATCTCGCCGATGACCGCCTCCGTTCCCTTGGCCACCTCGTCGTAGAAGGCGAGCACTCTGGCCAACGTCTCGCCCGTCTGAAGGCGGAAGTTGGACGCGTAGTCTTCTTCCGACCTGTCGTCCCGCTGCAGCACGGTGTCGATCCAGCCGCGCTCCACGGTCGCGACGTGCTTGATAAGCCCGCCGACACTCAGAGCGCTGGAGGCTGGCGTCGCCCTGGCCTGCTCGTCTGTCAGGCCATACCCGGCCAGGCGGATGACATAGCGCCGCTGGGCGAGGTAGGCGAGCAGCCCCTCACGCTCGTCAGCGACCGGGGGAACCGATCCAGCCATGTTGACCAACCCCTTCTTGCTGGTAAGACCAGGGCGTGTTCCTAGGCTGCTACCTCACCCGGATCTCATTGGCGAAGATGCGGGCATCGGGGCGCGGCGCCTCGTCGGTCAGCAGGCTCGTCAGATCGGACACGACCTCGTCTCGGGCGAGTACTGCGCCCCGGCTCCTAGAGGCGGTTCAAAACAGCCTCCGCCTCGTGGATGGCGGACCCAACAATGCGGCCCAGGTTTAGCACCGTATCATCATAATCGCACGAGTTTCTCCACTGCCTCAATTGATTCAGCCTCCTAGAGACCTCTAGCATTCCACGGCCACTTAGGTGTGACCTGATCCTCATGTGATCATCCACATTCTGCCCCGCTCTGAACGACAGATTACTGACGGCATAGTTTCTCGCATGGCAAAACGCTGCATAGTACGCCCTGCTCACCGCACTTCTGGTCGACGCTTCGGTCGTCACCCCGCCCAATCCGGCCTGCAGAGTTTTCGCGAGCGCCAAAAAATCCCTCCAGTCGAAAGCCATGCATCGTCACCCTGTAGGTTGAAAATCAGTTGTCACAAGGACCCATCCAGATCGTCCTACCATCTGACCTTCGTACTGCTCGCATACATCCTCAATTAGCTTCAGGATGTTCTCGTCATAGTCATCTTGCCGTACGTAAAGTGTGAGATATTCGTCATCGATCTCCGGATCCCGATAAACTTCGAGAGATAGCTTGGCCTGTGATCCAAAAGCCTCTGAGGCAGCTCGGCAGGCTAATCGAAGTGCAAGCGTGATGTCAGGATGCTTGCGAAGATAGCTCAGGACATCGGACTGAGCGCTCATGGTGATACTGTCGGGCAATGTCCAGAGTAAGGACATGAGAGCCATGTCTAGGACCGAGCCCTGCCATTCCGAGAACGCTTCACTGCTTACAGGAAAACGGGCAGCCGTGATCGTCACAGCGGGCGACGTGGACCAGACGCCCGTGACGCCGCCCGCGGGAGTTCCAAACGGGCTCAGCACTAGATAGCTGCTCACGTAGTCGGCCGTGGCGGACCCAAGTGCCATTTCTGGAACACCGATGAAGTAGCTGGTAAGGTGCGTGCTCCAGTCCTCTATCAGCCTCAAGTCGACCGTGGCGCTTGAATAAAACGCCCTGAGCGCGCGATGCAGCTCGTGCCATGCCGCAATCTCTGGCCGCTCCGTTAACGGGGGAAGCCATCCACCAAGCTGACTATGTACCACGGCGTTTCGAAGTCTGCGGCCGACCTCTACATCGGCGTGTTCCGTGCCGCTGCCGGCCAAAAACACCGCGTGGCCACCCGACATCAGAGCGCCGCTCTCGGCTTCGTGGCCGGTGATCCCCGGGTCGGTTGCCGTGCTACTTGCCATGCATGAGCCTCTCGCTCCACCTGACCGCGCGGTCGTGCCAGCGCGTTTGGGATTCCAGCACGCTTGCAAGCTCTTCCACGGGTTCGTAGTGGGCGTTGATGCTTAGCAGAAGGGCTTCTCGACCGGCGATTTGCGCCCCCGTGACCATCTTGGCGGTAACCGTTGCACTGTCTTCCTCAAACTTGAACGAATGTTCGGAATCCGAAACGCTGGCTCCGAACACAAGGTCCACCCTCTCCTTTCGCATCAGGCGCTTGAATACGCGATCCTTGCTGAGTTGCTGGCTATACACTTGTCCGAGAACGAAATTGATTCCGACCGCTTTGGGCTCGACCAGCGGCCAAAGCTGCAGCAGAGCGCGGGCGACGTCCTGCATCAGCTCATCCGTGCCGCTTGGTGGCCGCGATCGAGATACCTCAACGCGCTCTTCCTGGACCAGAACCTGATAACCTGGTTCATAGCGTAGCACGGTGAGGACAGGCGTCACGAGCTCCTGTACCGGCTCAGTTGGCAAAACGCTTGCCAGAGCCTTCCCACTGAGCACCGCCGGGGTGAAGCCCTCGCCGGTGATCACGATCGAGGAAACTAGTAACTCCATCAGAGGGCAATTGTAGTAGAGCCGTCAGAGCCTCGCGGCAAATCGTCTGGGGCCAATTTGGCGGCGTCAGCCTTGGATCGCCCGGCGAGGATGCAACCTGCTTTTCGGCTTCCGGCGGACCCGGAGAGATCGGACAGATCCGTTTCCGGCATGGCTCGGGCCTTCCGGGGCACTGATCCGAGGCGGCCAGGCCGCTTGCCAACAGATCGCGCCGCCTGGTCGCCCAGTCGCCGAGCACTCACGCCCAGCGAGTTTGACGACTAGAACGGACGGCCGCTCAACGTGAGAGGTTTGCGGTCTCAGCGTTGCCTCAATGTCTTCGGCGGTTCGACTCAATTGCGCCGCCTCGGACGATTCTAAATTTGCCTCTGGCGTGGTCGGCGGGATGAGCCATCCAAGTTTCGCCTGTGACGGCACTCGGAAGCACGTGTTCACCCCTCAGGATCGCTTGGACGTGAGAGCGCCCGAGCCTCCGTCCCAACTTCGCCTCGATCCTGGATATCAGTGCGGCCCGGGCCACGATGTCCTCGCCTCGCTCCAATGCCTTGCGCTCCTCGCGGTAGAGTCGCCGTCCGAGTTTTGCTTCGAACTCGGCCGTCTGCTCGTCATTCGATCGCGAGGCTAGGTTGCTCATCGTCGTAGCCTCCCGGCAGCAGCGGAGGGCCACCGTCCACAGATCACGACGTCTGCACGCCGCGGTCATTGAAGGGCGCCTGCTGCTGGCTACTTTCGATACGCCTCAACAGGTTCTGCCGATACTCCTCAACAGATTCTGATCGTCTTCGGGAACTCGCCTCTTACCTCACCCTGATCTCGTTGGCGAAGATGCGGGCGTCCGGGCGCGGCTTGTACTCGATGCTCTTGCTCATGCCCCACAGCAAGTTATGGGTCCACATGAAGTGGCCCGGCGCTTCCTCGGTCAACAGGCTCATCAAGTCGGACAGCACCTTCTTGCGCTCGGCGGGATCGAACGCGGCCCGCTCCCTTCTGAACAGCTCATCCAGCTGCGGGTTGGAATAGCCGATCCGCGGCGAGCCGCCGGTCTCGAAGTACTGCGACAGCGGAAGGCCTGGATCGAGGACCGAGCCGCGGCCCATGTAGTAGAAGGGGATGTTGCCCTTCATGACGTTGTCCCACAGCGTCGACCACTCCGGCGTCAGCAGCTTCGTCCGGATGCCGACGGCACTGAGCATCGGGACGACCGCCTCGGAGATCTGCTTGTCCTGGGTGTAGCGGCCGACCGGGGTGGACAGCTCGACGTCGATGCCGTTCGGGAAGCCGGCCTGCGCCACCAGCTGCTTCGCCTTCTCCGGGTTGTAGGTGTACTTGGGCTGGAGGTCGGGGTTGTAGGCGTACTGGCCGGGGCCAACGGGTCCGTCCAGGCGGCGGGCGTAGCCCTGCAGCACGCTCTTGATGATCGCGTCGCGGTCTATCGCGTAGGCCACCGCCTGGCGCATCAGCTTGTTGTCCCAGGGCTTGGTCTTGGGACTCATCGCCAGGAACATGATCTCGATCGAGTCCACCTGCGCGATCTTGGCGTTAGGGTTGCTCGAGACTCGCTCGGCCAGGTGGGGAGGAATGAACTGGGCGATCTGCAGCTCGTTGTTGAGCAGCGCGGTCACCTGGACCTCTGGCTCGCGAATGACGCGGTAGATCACCTCGTCCGGGCCCTCGACCGGCCCGCCCCACCAGTTCGGGTTCTTTACGATGATCACGTGCTGGTTGGGGACCAGCTCCTTGTACATGTACGGCCCGGTGCCGGTCGGCTGGCCCTTCCAGACGTCGTCGCCAAGCCTATCGAACTCGACCTTGTTGGTGATGATGATGCGGTCCGAGAAGTAGTCCAGCAGCTCGGCTGTCGGCTCCTTAGTCGTGATGCGAACCGAGTACTGGTCGACGGCCTCGACTTTGGCGACCGGCGCGATGTTCTGTTTCTGCCGGCTGTCCGGGTCATTCTTGATTCGGTCGAACGAGTGGACCACGTCGGCCGATGTGAACGCCGAGCCGTCCTGCCACTTGACGTTCTTCCGCAGGTTGAAGAGCCAACTGGTCGGGTTCTCGATCTTCCAGCTCTCCGCCAGCCCGCCGACGTAGTCGCCCTTGGCGAAGTCGTAATTAACCAGGCAGCCGTACACCTCGCACCAGATCCCGTACAGCAGCGAGACGCTGTCGCCGTACGGGTTGGCCTTCTCAACCGTCTCGGTCACGCCGATCGAGACCCGCGTCTGGGCCGGCTTGGCCGCGGGCGGCCCGCCCGCCGCGGGCTGGGCTTTCGGCGCCGGGGCCGCTTCCTTGCCCGGCGCAGCTGGAGCCGGCGCTTGCTGCTGGCAGGCCGCCAGCAGCAGTCCGGCGCAAAGGACCAGGTTTGCGAGTGCGAACCGACGACGCATCTTCCTGCCCTCCTCAATCGACGGGCTAGTCACCCGAGCGGTGCTACGCCAGCGCCGCAACCTTCACGCGCTTGCCGGCGAGGTGCTCGATCACCTCATCCAAGCCCATCACGTCGGCGTATTTCTGGTCCATGTCGAAGAGGTTGATCGCGTGAGTCGCCTCGTGGCGGTCGAAGACACACTCCTCCACAACGATCATGTTGTAGCGATACGTCCGACCGTCGACCACCGTTGCCCGCACGCAGCCGCTGGTCGACTCGCCGGCCACGACGAGCGTGTCGACGCCCAGGTAGTTCAGGTGGCCGGCCAGCGGCGTCCCCCAGAACGCGCTCGGCGACGACTTCCGAAGCACCGCCTCGCCCTCGATCGGCGCCACCTCGTCGACGATGTCATATTGACGCCGGCGACGCTCGGCTGCCTCCGGGCTCGGGTCCTGTGTGCCCGTGCGGTGGTCGGACCAGCCGGGGATCGCGTCGAGGCCGGTGATGTGAATGACCGGGATGTCGACCTCGCGCGCCGCGGCGATCAGCTTCTGGATCTTCGGAACCGCCTGCCAGCCAGCCAAGCCGCAGCTCCCGGGCCAGGTCTTGATCGCGTCCAGCAGCGGCTCGGGCCGATCACCAAACACCCAGCGGTACAGGTCGATCAGTAGCAAGGCCAGCTGCTCGCCGAAGCCACGCGGCGCTCGCTGCGTCGCCGCCACGTGCGCTCGGTCCTGGTCGGTCAAGAATCTTTCCCACACGCGCTCGGTCATACGTCCTCCTAGAGCTAACCTAACCGCCTAGCCCCCTTCCCTAAAGGGAAGGGGGGACTTGTTGAGCGGTTCCCCCTTCCCTTTAGGGAAGGGGGCTAGGGGGTAGGTTACGACACTCTACTCAAAAACTCCACCGCCAGGCGATTGAACTCGTCGGCGAACTCGATATGCGGGCAGTGGCGGGCGGGTGAGAAGATCTTCAGCTCGGCGTTGGGGATGCGTCGGTGCAGGTCTTCCCAGCAGCCCGGCTCGCGGAGCAGCTCGCGATCGCCGCCCACGACGAGGACCGGAACCTTGATGTTGCCGGGATCGCCGCGCTCGGAGCCGAAGCCCTTCTCCTGGCCCGGAACCGCCAGCCGCGCAGCCGCCACCGCCTCCCAGGCGCCCGGCTCAATGCTCGCGCGCCAGCGCTCCTCGACGTGCTCCTCGGACCACCAGCGCTCGTCCCAGAACATGACTCGCAGGATCGCTCGCATCCCCTCGCGCGAGCCGTCATAGTGGGTCAGCACCTTGCGGGCGTCGTTGTCAGGCGCGAAGCCGCCCCCGCTGACCGAGACGATCGAGCGAATCCATTTCGGCGCGCCCGACGGGTGCTGGGCCGCGATCGTCTGGAGGATCGAGCCGCCGAATGAGTTGCCAACGAAGTGGGCCGAGTCGATGCAGAGCGCCTTCATGAAGGCGCGCACATGCCGCACTCGGAAGCCGTTGCGGTCGGAGAAGTTGAACACTTTCTCGGTCCGCCCGAAGCCAGCCATATCCGGCGCGCAGACGTGGAAGCGCTCGGCCAGGGCGGCGATGTTGTAGCGCCATGAGAGTTCGGCTCGCCCGCCGAACTCGGCGCTGTGGAGCAGGACCACGGGCTCTCCCCGGCCTGCTTCCAGGTAGTGGGTCCGAATCCCGCCAGCCATCACGAAGCGGCTGGATACACCGGGCGGGAGGCCGCGAGGCGGCGCGAGCGGGCTAGAAGCCACGGTCACCATCGCTCCCTCCCTCCGCCTGGCCATCATACCCCAGGCCCGCGCTGACCCGCCGGGCAGCCCGGACCAGCTCCGGGCCCCAGCGGGTCGCGCGGGCCGCGGTGAAGCGAAAGCTAGGCCCGGAGATGCTCAGCGCCGCGCATACTCGCCCGGAGCGGTCTTGAATCGGGGCCGAGATCGCCGAGCCGCCCGGCACCCGCTCGGCCGCGCTCGAGGTGAAGCCGAGGCGGCGTATGTCCGCCAGCTCGTCGACCGTAGGGCCCTCATGCTCCGGGGTCCGCGTCTGGGCCAGGATCGCGCGAGTCTGCTCGTTGGGCAGGAACGCCAGGATCGCCTTAGCCGTGGCCCCGCGGAGAAGCGGGATCCGCTGGCCAAGTGGCAGGCTGCGTCGAATCTCCTGTCGGCTCTCGTACTGGTCGATCACGACGTGATCGGCCCCGTCCAGCAGATGCAGCGTGACCGTCTCCTCGCAGGCGTCGCGAAGCTGCTCCATGACCGGTAACGCGAGCTGGCGCAGGTCACGGGCCGGCCAGCTGTCCCGCGCCAGCTCCTGGACCCGTTGGCCCAGGCGGTAGCGGCGCGAGCTGCTGTCCCGTTCGACCACCTCGAGCCGCTCGAGCGTCGCCAGCAGGCGGTGAACGGTGCTCTTGCTGCAGCCGAGCTCCCGCCCCAGTTCGTTCAAGCTCTGGCCGCCGACGTTCGTAGTAGGCCGACCTGGTCGGCCTGGCAACGCACTGAAGTGCGCACTACGAGCCAGGCGCTGCTGCTCGGCCAGGATGAACAGCAACGTCACAGCCCGCTCGACCGCGCGCACCGAAGCCTCCCCAGCCGCCCTTCTCGACTTCACGCTTGCGACCACTGTAAACCCAATTCACCACGCAGACGCGGAGGGCCCAGAGATCTCCATGCTGATCGCCCCGCGGCCTCTGCGTCTCGGGGGTGCAACTGCCCTAACTGGGCACTCCGATCCGATTGTCGACCAGCGTCTCGAAGGCGGCATCTGCGGGAGCCAGGCCCCAGCTCACCATCCAGGCATGGGTCTTCTCGAACTCGCCGGGCGGGTACGGCTGTGGCTCCACGTAGCGCAGCCTGGACAGCCTGAAGTCCTGGGGAGAGAGCGATCCCAGCTCCGGCGGTACGTCTGCGAGGAGGTGATGGAGATACTTCATCTTGTCCGCGTTGATGAGCTGGACCGCCTTCCGGACCGCGCGGTTGATCGCCTCGAAGGTCGGGCGGTCGACGTCAGGCGGCGCGATCTCCGAGCCAGCGTAGTGGGCTTCCACGATCAGCTTGCAGCCGGTCTTCTCGGCCAGGGCGATGTACGGCTCCATCAGCGCCGCCGCGTCGACCGACCCCTCGAGCATGGCCTCGTACCGCAGCCTGGCCTGCCCCAGATGGACCACGTTGATCTCCGCGCGCTCCATGAAGCCCTCGAGCATCTGCAGGGTCAGATAGTGAGATCCGGCGTGAAAGTTCACGGCGACTGCCCTATCGCGCAAGCCCTGCGGGTGACTGATCGGGGAATCAGGTCGGACGAAGATCCCCTGGCTGACGACGGCCGGGCGCATCCAGACGATTCGCCCGCCAACCGAGCTGGCTTCGGAGCGGCGGATCTGGCCCCACTCGCAGGCGTTGAAGAACTGGGCGGTCCGCTCTTCGAAGGGCGCATGCCTCCAGAACGGGTCCACGCGCGTGGGGTCGGTCTCGGGCGGCAGGCCCCGCTCTCGGTCGATTCCCCAGACGAACTCGACTTCTAGCCCCTCGTCCGCGAATAGGCCCTCTTCGTCCGCCACCAGCCAGGGCAGGTTGAACACGGCCTGGCTGTATTCTGTGGTGATCTTGCGCTTCATTCTCTCGCCCTCCCGCCTTTCGTTCGTAGTGGGCCGACCAGGTCGGCCTGGCGGCGCACTAAAGTGCGCACTCCGAACCCTGGACTCCCCTCAATCGGGCGCTCGCAGCGGCCGTGGCCTTAAGTATCTCCGGATACGCGCCGCAGCGGCAGAGATTGCCGGCCAGGTATTCACGTGCCTCCTCGGGCGTCGGATCCGGCCTTTCGGCCAGCAGCGCCTTGACCGACAGGATGAAGCCCGGCGTGCAGTAGCCGCACTGGAAGGCCTCGTGCTCGAGGAAGACAGCCTGAATCGGGTCCAGCTCCCCCAGCTCAGGCCGCCCGAGGCCCTCGAGCGTCTCGACGCTGCGGCCGTCCTGGAGGGCGGCCAGCAGCAGACAACTGCTCACCGGGCGCCCATCCAGCAGGACCGTACACGTCCCACACTGGCCGACGCCGCAACCCTCGCGGACGCTGAACAGGCCGCACTGCTCGCGGAGCACCTCCAGCAGCAGCGCGGTCTCCGCGACCTCGATCGCGCGCGGCTCGCCGTTGATCGTGAGCTGAACCGGCCTCATCGATCCGAGGGCGCACTGAAGTGCGCACTGCCAGCGCGGTTCGTAGTGGGCGCTTTAGCGACTGAGATCGCCTGGAGCACGCGCTCGGGAGTTATCGGCAGGTCGACGAGCGAGACGCCGACAGCGTCCGCGACCGCGTTCGCGATCGCCGGAGCCAGGCTGAAGATGGCGGTCTCGCCGACACCTTTGGCGCCAAACGGCCCGCCCGGGTGGGGTACCTGAACGACGATTGGCACGATCTCGGGCGGCACGTCGAGCGCACTGGCCAGCATGTAATCCGCCAGGCTGGGATTGACCACGTGCCCGCCGTCGAAGACGATCTCCTCGAACAGCGCCAGGCTCAGCGCCATGCTCGTCGCGCCGACGATCTGCTGCCGGCAATGGGCCGGATGGACGGCTGTGCCGACGTCCGCCGCGGCGGCGACCCGCAAGACATCCACCCGCCCGGTCTGGTCGTCCACCTCGACTTCGACCGCCGTTGCGCCCGGGAACCAGTACTCGGTGGACTTGGCCGACATCCCGGACTCCGGGTCGACCGGGGCGGTCGTGGGGGTAAAACGGCCGTGCCCGACGACGGTGCTACCTCGGCCGCCAAAGCTGAGGCTGAACAGGTCCGGCAAGCTCACCCGCCGCTCTTTGGCGCCGCGCACGAACACGTCCCCGTCCGCCATCTCCAGGTCCGCGGAGCTGACTTCGAGTCGCTGGGCGGCGGCGTCGAGCACCTGGCACCGTACGTCGTCGGCCGCCAGGCGGACCGCGTTGCCCATGTGGTAGGTGGAGCGGCTGCCGGCCGTGATCGTGTCGTATGGAGTGATGTCGGTATCCGGCGGGTGGACCTGTATCTTCTCCAGCGGCAGGCCCAGGACTTCGGCCGCGAACTGGGCCATGGTCGTCTCCGAGCCCTGGCCCATCTCGACGGTGCTGGTATAGACGGTCGCGCTGGCGTCGGCATTGAGGGTCACGATGGCGCTCGAGGTCGACGGGAAGATGACCGCCTTGAGGCCACAGGCGATGCCCTTGCCGCGGCGGAGGTTCGTAATGGGCGCTTCAGCGTCTTCGGGCGCACTGAAGTGCGCACTATGAGCCTTATGTCGAGAACCCCAATCGATCGCCTCGGCGGCCTGCTCCAGGCAGGCGCGCAGGCCGCTCGACTGGAGCGCCGTCCCCGTCGCGAACTCATCGCCCTCGTCGAGCGTCTGGCGCAGCCGAAAGTCGAGTGGGTCGATGCCCAACCGCCGGGCGATCAGGTCAGCCTGCCGCTCATGAGCCCAGACGACCTGCGGCATCCCGAAGCCGCGAAACGCCCCGGCCGGCGGCTTGTTGGTGTAGACGCAGTATGAATCGACCCAGACGTGCTCGATGCGGTACGGGCCGGCCGAAGCGAAGCCCGTCTTGCCGGCCACCCGCGGGCCGATGTCGGCGTAGGCGCCAGTGTCCCAGAAGATCTGCACGTGACGCGCGACGATCCGGCCGTCGCGCATGACCCCGGTCTTGAGGTGAATGTTGGCTCCATGCTTGGTGATGGTGTGGAACTCCTCGCCGCGGCTCAGGACGAGCTTGACCGGTCGCCCGGTCAGGCGGGCTAGCAGCGCGACCAGGGGCTCGTGCTTGTCGTACATCTTGCCGCCGTAGCCGCCGCCCAAATACGGCACTCGTACCCGCACCCGGTTCAGGGGCAAATGAAACGCGTCCGCCAGCTCACTCCGAACGAATGAGGGCGTCTGAGTGGTGCTCCAGATGGTCAGCTTACCGTCCGGCTCGGCCTCGGCCAGGTAAGCGTGAGGCTCCAGCGAGGCGTGCTGGGCCGGAGGCGAGCTGAAAGCGTCCTCGAACACGAAGTCGGCTGCCTTGAAACCGGCTTCGACGTCGCCGCGGCGGAGCCTGTACTGGTAACAGACGTTGGTACCAGTGAGGGTCGGCAGGTGGGCCAGGTCGGGAAAGGCGCGGGCTGGCTCGACTCGCTCGTGGACCAACGGCGCGCCGGGCTGAGCAGCTATTCGCGCGTCGAAGACAGCCGGCAGCTCCGCATATTCGACTTCCACCAGCGCCGCGCCCTCGCCGGCGGCTTCCACGCTCTCGGCCACGACGGCCGCGATCGGTTCGCCGACGAAGCGGACCTTGTCGATCGCAAGCAGCGGATGGTCCTTGAAGGCGGGCCCGATCCAAGGGTCGAGGTCAGGAATACCCGGCAGGTCAGGGCCGGTCAAGACGAGCCGCACACCTGGGACTGACGCGCAGCGCGCGGTGTCGACCGACACTAGGCGAGCGTGCGGGGACTGGGAGCGAACCAGCGCGACGTGGAGCATGCCCGGTCTGTGCATGGCCGGCACGTAGGCCGCGCTGCCTGTGACCTTCTGGAGGCCATCAACCCGGACCGGCGACCGACCGATCGCGCGATGGCTCTTCGGGTCGGCTGTTGAACTCAGGGAACGATCACCTGCTTCAGCCTGGCCTTCATACTCTCGGGCATGCTAACCCGCGCTCGATGCGGGGGTGGTTCTACGATATCCGCGCCTCACCCGGAACGCAAAGCGTGGTGTTGCGTACGCGCCAGAGGCTGGCTATGCTACGAGTGTCCATGATGTGGGACGACGTTCCGCAGAACGGGAAGAAATCGCGCCAACCTTATCGTGTGGCCCTTGTCACCCTGAGCCCGCCCTCGTCACCCTGAGCCCCCCTTGTCACCCTGAGCCCCCTGTCACCCTGAGCCCCCTGTCACCCTGAGCCCCCCTGTCACCCTGAGCGAAGCGAAGGCTCCGTGTCCAGATGTGGCCTGCGGGTACGGATTCTTCACTGCGTTCAGAATGACAATGCCGCGACGTCCTCCGATGAAATGACTGGCCGGGCTGCCACTAAATGAACGTTTTCACTCGCTCGGGCGGGCCGAAGGCCCATGACGCCCTCAGCTGACAACCAGGTGGGGACGTCAGAGCTTCGGACCGTCGGCGGGGTCGAGCTGGAGCTGTTCTCAGGCGGGCAGGGCGAGCCGCTGGTCGTGCTCCATGACCTCGAGTACCTGAACGCCTGGCACCCGTTCCTGGACCTGCTGTCGGCGTCCTTTCGCGTGTTGGCGCCCTCGCACCCCGGCTTCGGTCGATCGGAGCTACCCAGGGAGCTGGACACGATCGACGATCTCGCCTACCTCTACCTCGATTTCATTCGGTCGCTTGGCCCGAGTCAGGTGCACCTGGTCGGCCTGGGACTGGGCGGCTGGATCGCGGCGGAGATGGCCGTCCGCTGCGCGCACCAGATCGGACGACTCGTCGTGGTCGACGCGGTGGGCATCAAAGTCTCGGGGACAACCGAGCGCGACATCGCCGACACATTCGTCATCGGGCCGGAGCAGTTTCTCGACCTCGCCTGGCACGATCCGGCCGCCGGCGCGCTCGAGATGAAGATCCCGGGCCTGGCCAGCCTCGGGGAGGAGGAGCTGGTTCTGCTGCTGCGCAATCGCCAGTCGGCGGCGCTCTTCACATGGAAGCCGTTCATGCACGACCCCAAGCTGCGCGGGCGTTTGGCGCGGATCGACTGCCCGACGCTGGTGCTGTGGGGCGAGAGCGATCGCATCGTGACGCCCGAGTACGGGCGAGCTTACGCGTCACACATCCCGGGCGCCCAGTTCCAGGTGCTGCCAGCGGCGGGCCACTATCCGTACCTGGAACGCCCGAACGAGTTCGTCGAGGCTGTAACAAGGTTTGTCACCGCAGAGGACGCTGAGGAACGCGGAGGTTCTTAATAATTTCCTCTGCGTTCCTCTGCGGCCTCTGTGGTGAATGAATCTTCGCGGTGAATCTCCACTCATAGGAGGACGGGATGCTGGCCTACCACTTCACCGAGATGCCGTACCCGTACGTGCCGCCTGAGGTCGAGCAGGAGCTGATGAGCTCGCGGGTGATCGTGCCGAACCGTTACTGCGACCCGAAGACGATGGCCGACCT
>DASPXK010000366.1:0-6222 GCA_035637315.1 Chloroflexota bacterium | reverse complement strand
GACCTGTTCCTGCAGGCCGCCGCGACGCTGGTGGTGGCCGTCTTCAGCTTCGCCGGGCTGCTGATCTACGTGATCCTGCGGCCGCCAAAGACCCTGAGCCAGTTGTACGAGGAATCGCTCGAGGAGGAAGCATTCCTCCAGGGCATCCACGTTCAGAGCGCCTGCCCGGTCTGCAAGCAGCGGGCGGAGCCTGAATTCATCTTCTGTCCGTGGTGCCAGACTCGGCTGAAGCGGCTGTGTGCGCACTGCGAGCAGCCGATGATGCTGCGCTGGAAGGCGTGCCCCTACTGCGGCCACCCTGTCACGGCGCCGCCGGCCATCGTCGAGTCCCGCACCGAGGAGCTGCCCGTCAGACGGTAGGGTTGTCCCTACGCCAGCGCCTGTTCGGTCTGTTTGTCGAAGACGTGCATCTTCTCGGTATCGAAGACCACGTCGACGGTGTTGCCCGCCGCCATCTGGGCGGCGGCAGGCATGCGGCTGGTGAACTCGTGGCTGTCGCTCTTCAGGTAGACGAACAGCTCTGAGCCGAGCGGCTCCACGACCTCGACTTCCACCGAGGCGCGCTGGTGCTCGGGGGCGTCGCGTCGCTCCGCGCGATCGTAGATGTCCTCCGGACGGATCCCAAAGATGACCTCGCGGCCGAGGGCCGGCTTGAGCTGGTTCTGCTTGTGGGGCGGGACCTGGAGTCGAAGCCTGCCGGTCTGGACGAACATCTCGCCATCTGCGCCGTTGCCAGCCAGTTGGCCCTCGAAGAAATTCATCGCTGGGCTGCCGATGAAGCCTGCCACGAAGATGTTCGCGGGGTGATCGTAGAGCATCTGGGGCGTGTCGAGCTGCTGCAAGATGCCGTCGCGCAGCACGGCGATCCGATGCCCCATGGTCATCGCCTCGACCTGGTCGTGGGTGACGTAGACGACGGTCGTCTGGAGCCGCTGGTGGAGCTTGATGAGTTCGGCGCGAGTCTGGACTCGCAGCTTGGCGTCGAGGTTCGAGAGCGGCTCGTCCATCAGGAAGACCAGCGGCTCGCGGACGATGGCGCGGCCGAGCGCCACGCGCTGGCGCTGCCCACCCGAGAGCTGCTTCGGCTTCCGCTTGAGCAGGTTGGCCAGGCCGAGGATGTCGGCCGCCTCCTTCACCCGTCGTTCGATCTCGGACTTCGGAGTCTTCCGCAGCTTCAGCCCGAATGCCAGATTGTCGTAGACGGTCATGTGCGGGTACAGAGCGTAGCTCTGAAAGACCATCGCGATGTCGCGGTCCTTGGGCGCCACGTCGTTGACGCGCCGATCGCCGATGTAGATGTCGCCGCCGGTCAGCTCCTCCAGCCCAGCGACCAGCCGCAGCGCAGTCGACTTGCCACACCCGGATGGCCCGACCAGGACCAGAAACTCCTTGTCGTGAATCTGGATGGTCAGATCATTGACCGCGAGCACCTCGCCGAACTGCTTGGTGACGTGATCTAACGACACTCCCGCCATGATGATTGCCCTCCACTAAAATATGTCATGCGCGGTGTGGATGCCCGCGCACCCTTCGGCCCCGCAGGGCGGGGTCGCGGTGTCAGGATAGCGCAGCGAGCCGCCGCTGTCCAGGGGAGATTTTTACCGCGGAGGGCGCAGAGGAATTCCTTTTCTCTTTTATTGCCGTTCCCCTCTGCGTCCCTCTGTGTCCTCTGCGGTTGAGCCCGTTCGCGACCACTGCGCGGCGAGCAGCCGTTTGAGCAGGCGCAGCAGCGGAGCTGGCGAGACGCACGTGTTAGCCACGATGTGTGGCCGCGCGACCGGCTCGGCGGTCTTGGCCATCCTCTCGTAGACGTCCCAGTCGGCGTCAGACAGGTCGGCCGGATCGGGCTTGCGGTGGCGCCGCGCCAGCCGCTGGCGAATGACCTTCGGCGGCGCGTAGGCGACCAGCACGATGAGGCCAGCGCGATGTCGATCGGCCAGCCGATACAAGCTCGCTCGCGACCGCTCACGAAGGTTGGTCGCGTCGAAGATGACCAGCTCGGCCGCGGCCAGGGCCGCCGAGATTCGACGACGGCAGGCGGCGTACACTGAGCGCATCTCGGGGGCCGTGTAGCGGGGGTCGGGGAACAATTGCTTGCGGACCGCGTCTGTCTGAATGAGCCTCGCGTCCAGGACAGCCACAATCTGCCGCGCCAGGTGCGATTTGCCGGTCCCAGGCGGGCCGACCAGCACGATCAGCGCAGGGCTCTCCAAGGACCGAGAATTGAGAACGTGGCTCGGCGTCTTTTTCCTCAATTCCCAATTCTCAATTCCGCATTATAGGCCCGGGGTGGGCGCCAGGCCGCTGGTACAATGCGGCCATGGCGGTGGCGTTCCGGGTGCTGTGGGCAGCGCTCGTACATCTTTATGACGAGTCGCTCCTGATGATCCGTGCGAACGTCATCTGGTTCATCGGTAGCCTGCCACTGTTCCTGCTCGTGCTGGCCACCGCCTGGCTGTTCGTGCCGTCGGGCGAGTCCGATGCTGGCCCAATCGTCTGGCCTCTGTTGCTGGCAGGCTTTCTGATGCTGGTGGTGCCGAGCCCATTCGCGGTAGGACTGCACGCCCTGACGGCGGAGATCGTGACCGGTGAGACGCCTGAGTTCGCCGTTTTCTGGTCGGCGATCCGTCGCTGGTGGAAAGAGGGGCTGGCCATGTTCGCCATCGGCGGGGTCGTGCTGGGCGGGCTGATCTTCAATGCCGCCTTTTACCTCTCGACGAGCACGGCCTGGCTGCAGATGATCAGCGTGCTCTGCTTGTACGCGATCCTGTATTGGATCACTCTCCAGGGCTACCTGCTGCCGCTCCTGGTCATCTCGGATGACGGGGCCGACTCGGGGGCACGGCATGGCGTGCCCCTTCTGTCGCTCTACAAGCGGGCCGCGATCCTGGCGCTGGCGAATCCCATCTTCAGCCTGGTGCTGGTGCTCAACTCGGCGTTGACGATGCTGCTGAGCGTGATCGCGATACCGATCTATCCGATCGTCGCGGCCGCGTATGTCGCGCTGGTAGGAGCCCGCGGCCTACGCCAGCTTCGCGAGAAATATCTGCCGTCCGACGCGGAGGAGGTCGCCGAGTGACCCTCGGCGCGAAGCTGCTGGGCGGCCGCTATCGACTGGGGGAGGTGCTGGGCCAGGGCGGAATGGCGATCGTCTACCGGGCCGAAGACACCGAGCTCGGTCGGACGGTCGCGATAAAGGTCCTCCGCGAGCAGTTCAGCGCCGATCCGGAATTCCTCGAGCGCTTCCGGCGCGAGGCGCGAGCCGCCGCCGGCCTGGGGGCCCACCCGAACATCGTGGGCGTGTACGACGTCGGCCGCGAGGGCAGCTCCAACTTCATCGTCATGGAATACGTCGATGGGGTCGACCTCAAGGAGCTGATCCGGCGGGACGGCCCGCTGCCACCAGAACGGCTGGTTCGCCTCGGCTGCCAGCTCGCGGCCGCGCTCGAGTATGCCCACCGCCGCGGTCTGGTCCACCGCGACGTAAAGTCGCAGAACGTGCTGGTCACCAGGGACGACCAGCTCAAGGTCAGCGACTTCGGGATCGCCGTCGCCCTGGGGGCCAGGTCGATCACCGAGGCCGGGATGGTGATCGGCTCGGTCCACTATATGGCTCCCGAGCAGGCCCAGGGCCACCCGAGCACGGCCGCCACCGACGTCTACGCGCTGGGCGTGGTGCTGTATGAGATGGCCACCGGTCGCTTACCCTTCGAGGCCGACTCGCCCCTGGCCGTCGCCCGGATGCACATCGACAGCCAGCCGACCCCGCCGCATCGAGTGAACCCGCGCTTGCCAGTCCCGATTTCGAACGTGATCATGACTACGCTGGCCAAGGAGCCGGGCCATCGGTTTCCGTCCGCCGCGGAGGTGGCCGCCGCGCTGCGCGGCCAGCGCTCGCGGGCCGCGCAGCGCACGTCCATGGTCGGCCGCTCGCCAGCGCCAGACGCGGGTACCCGCCCCACCAGCGAGCTGGCTGCCGCCAAGACCGTCCCGTGGACGGCCATCGAGGCCGGGACTCCTGGCAGCCATGCGCCACCGCGACGAGCGGCTCGGGCCGGCAGGATCGGCTTCCGCTCGTTCATGCTCCTGGCGCTCTTGCTCGGCCTCGTCGGCGCGAGCATCGGCTGGTTCCTGAGCAGCCCACCCGCGATCGTCTCGCCCAGGCCCACCCCAGCCCCGGTCGTGGTCGCCAGCCCAGCCTCAAACCCCACGCCGGCCCCGGCTCCCACAGCGGTCAGTCCGGCCACGCCGACCCCGGTCCCGCCTTCGTCGACCCCGCTCCCATCGCCGACGGCAACCTCCCGCCCGGCCCCGACCGCCACGCCGGCGGCAGCCCGGGTCCAGGTCCCGGGCGTGGTTGGGCGACCCCAGGCTGAGGCCGAGCGCGCGCTCCAGCAGGCCGGTTTCGGCGCCGACGTCAAAGACGATCCTGCAGGCGCCAACGGGCTAGTGGTGGCGCAGTCGCCGCCGCCCGGAACCCAGTTGGACCAGGGCAGGACGGTCACGATCACCGTCGGACGAGCCCAGCCCTCACCGAAGACGGGCGTTCGGGTCCCCAACGTAGAGGGGATGGACGAGAGGCAGGCCCGCAAGACGCTGGAGGACGCTGGCTTCAAGGTTGTGGTCGAGGAGCAGGTCGCGCCAGGTCGCAAGGGCCAGGTGATCAATCAGAAGCCGGGCGCCGGTGACACGGTCCCGCCGGGCGCGACCGTCACGATCACGATGGGAGTGTAGGGAATGACAATGGGGCTTGGAGGAGACGAATGCCGATTCGAGAGCAGGGGACCAGGCGGCCGCGGCTTGCCAGCGATGCGTTCGTGGCGCCAAATGCTGAGGTGGTCGGCGACGTGACGATGGCCGAGCGCACCGGCCTCTGGTTCAGCGGCATCGTGCGCGCCAACGGCGCCCCCATCACGATCGGGGTGGGCACAGATGTCCAGGACAACTGTCTGGTTGATAGTGAGCCAGGCCATCCGACCCACCTGGGCAACTACACGAGCATGGGCCACGGCGCCGCGGTCCATGGCTCGGTGGTGGGCGACCACGTCCTGATCGCGATGAACGCCACTGTGATGCTCGGCTGCGAGATCGGCTCGGGCAGCATCGTGGCCGCCAACGCCAAGGTCCCAGGCGGTACGACGGTGCCACCCGGCTCGCTGGTCGTGGGCGAAGAGGGACGAGTAGTCCGTGAGGTGAGCGAGGAGGAGCGTGACCGCATTGAGCGGACCGCGGAACACTACATGAAGCTGGCCCGAGAGTACCGCGCGGCGCTCGGCGGGCCGGCGTAGGTCCTTTTCACCGCAGGGTACGCGGAGGTAATAGGAGGTAATAAATGTTCCTCTGCGTCCTCTGTGTCCTCTGCGGTGGAAAAGAGAGCGCGTCGTCCAGATATATTGAAATGGCAACGTGCTTCTGACATACTCCGCGTTAGAGGGATCTCAAAGGGGAGGTCTTTGGCATGCGGCCACTCACCGTCGAGATCATCGCTTACGCGCCGACCGAGTTTTTCCACTGCCTGCACTGTGAGGTGGTCTTTCAACAGGTCGGCATCGGCCAGAAGATCCACGCCGAGCAGCGGGCAGCCAACTTCCCAGACGACCTGAAGAAGGAGTTCGCCGACCTCTCCGCCTGGGTGGAGCAGACCGCCGAGCGCCATCCCGATCAGATCCAGTTCAAGATCGTCGACGCCGCCTCGATCGAGGGCGTGTACAAGTCCCTTCGCTACGGGGTGCGCAAGTTCCCGGCCGTGATCGTGGCCGGAAGGGACAAGGTCAGCGGCGGCGATCTGGAGGGCGCGAGCACCCTGGTAGACCGCCATCTGGCAGCGTCGAGCACCGCGTGACGGTGCGGGGGGCGGCGAATCGACCGCACATGGACCGGGAGGGGAGGTGATGGACCAGCGAAGGGGACCTCTGCATAGCGAGCGAATGACTGCCGCTGAGCCGAGCCGGCCGGACATCGGGTAATCGTCCTTCATCCTAATCGCCAAACAGCCCGGATCGGCGCCGCGGTTCCTGGGCCATTCCGCAAAGGACTGGTGCCAACTGAAACACATCGGAGGGCAGGCACTATGAACACCTTGTACGCGGTGATCATCGCGGGCCTGACGATCTACCTGGGCTACACGTTCTACGCCCGCCGGATCGACCGCAACATCATTCAGTCGGACCCGCGTAAGGCCACCCCGGCCCGGATGTATATGGACGGCGTAGACTTCGTGCC
>DASPXK010000365.1:0-20515 GCA_035637315.1 Chloroflexota bacterium | reverse complement strand
AGTCCGAGTTCCTGGCGAACATGTCGCATGAGCTGCGGACGCCGCTCAACGCGATCATCGGCTTCTCGGAAGTGCTGATCGAGCGGATGTTCGGCGAGCTGAACGAGAAGCAGGATGAGTACCTCCAGGACATCCTCGGCTCAGGCCGCCATCTGCTGTCGCTGATCAACGACATCCTGGACCTTGCGAAGGTCGAGGCAGGCCGGATGGAGCTGGAGCTGGGGAGCTTCTCGCTGCCCGAGGCCCTCGAGAACGGCCTGACGATGATCAAGGAGCGCGCCGCTAGCCACGGGATCGCCCTGAGCATGAGCCTCGACCCAGCGATCGGGATCGTGGAGGCGGACGAGCGAAAGATCAAGCAGGTCGTCTTCAATCTGCTCTCCAACGCCGTCAAGTTCACCCCCGATGGCGGGCAGGTGGAGCTGTCGGCTCAACTGGTGGACGGCGAGGTGCAGATCGCCGTCCGCGACACTGGGATCGGCATCCCGGCCGAGGACCAGGAGCTGATCTTTGAGGAGTTCCGCCAGTCAGGCCCGAAGCGCGAGGGGACAGGGCTGGGATTGGCGCTGACCAAGAAGCTGGTCGAGCTGCACGGCGGGCGGATCTGGGTCGAGAGCGAACTCGCGCGAGGCAGCACATTCACCTTCGCGTTCCCCGCCCGGGCAGGCCAGGCCGCGGAGGTGGCGGCGCCGGAGGCGCCGCGTCCGGCCGCCGTCCTCACCGACGGCAGCGCCTCGACCGTGCTCCTCATCGAGGATGACCAGAACTCGATCGACCTGCTCTCGCTTTACCTCGGCGCGGCAGGGTTCGAAGTTGCCGTGGCTCGCGATGGCGAGGAAGGCCTGGAGATGGCGCGCCGACTTCGGCCGGCTGTGATCACCCTCGACATCATGCTGCCGCGGCTAGACGGTTGGGACTTCCTGACACAGGCCAAGGCCGAGCCAGCCCTCGCGGATATCCCGGTGATCATCGTCTCGATGCTCGACGAGCGGGGAAAGGGGTTTGCGCTGGGGGCCGCCGAGTATCTCGTCAAGCCGGTAAGACGTGAGGACCTGCTGGCGACCCTGCGGCGAGTCGCCCCGGTCGGTCCGGCGCTCGAGAGGCCGGCTAAGGTCCTGGCCATCGACGACGACCCGATGGCCGTGGATCTAATCCAGGCCGTTCTCGAGCCGGCCGGCTACCGCGTGCTGACCGCGTCGGGTGGCGAAGAGGGGATCGCGGTGGCGATACGAGAGCTGCCCGACCTGGTGATCCTGGACTTGCTGATGCCCGATGTGGATGGCTTCGCGGTAGTCGAGCGGCTTCGCGCCGAGCCGGCGACCAAACCCATTCCGATCGTGATCCTGACCTCGAAGGCGATGAGCCAGCAAGAGAAAGAGCGGCTCAACGGCCAGATCAGCTATCTGGCCCGCAAGGGCGAGTTCAATCGGACAGCGTTCATAGACCTGGTGCGCGGCTGTTGCCAAACGAGCCATCAGCCATCAGCAGTCAGCCATCAGCAGACCACGAACGAGCCGTCAGCTATCAGCAGTCAGCAGTCAGCTATCGCCAGACCAACGGACGCCGGCAGCTGATGGCTGACGGCTGAGAGCCGAGGGCTTGGTGATGGCCGGCGAGCTGATCTTGATCGTCGAAGACAATGAGAAGAACCTCAAGCTCGTTCGTGACTTACTCCAGTTCAAGGGCTTCCGAACGCTGGAGGCCGCGAGCGCCGAGGACGGCATCGCGCTGGCGAGCGCGCACGCGCCACACCTGATCCTGATGGACATCCAGCTGCCCGGTATGGACGGAGTCACGGCCCTCAGTCGACTCAGGGCCGAGCCCGCCACGGCCTCGATACCCGTGGTCGCGCTGACCGCCTTCGCGATGAAGGACGACGAGCAGCGGCTGCTAGGGGCGGGCTTCGACGGCTACGTCACGAAACCGATCGATATCAAGGCCCTTCCGGAGCAAGTGCGGGAGTACTGTGAACGAGCGAGTGGGTAGTGGGCCGTGGTGAAAATCCTGGTGGTCGACGACACACCCCAGAACATCAGGCTTCTCGACGCCATCCTGTCGGCCCGCGGCTACGCGGTGCTCGCGGCCACCTCGGGCCAGGAAGCGCTTCAGATCGTGGCGGCGGACAAGCCGGACCTCATTTTGCTAGACATCGTTATGCCGGGCATGGATGGCTACGAGGTGTGTCGGCGAATTCGAGAAGATGCGGCGACGCGACTGCTGCCAGTGGTGATGATCACCGCGAGCGGCGACCTGGAGCGCGTCAAGGCGATCGAAGCCGGGGCCGATGATTTCATCCCCAAGCCGATCAACCAGCAGGAGCTGCTGGCGCGAGTGCGGTCGCTGCTGCGGATCAAGGAGTACCACGACACAATTCAGGCTCAGGCGGCGGAGCTGGCCGAGCTGAACCGCGACCTTGCGAGCCGCGTGCAGGCCCAGGTTGCGGAGCTGGAGCGGGTCGGTCGCCTGCGCCGCTACCTGTCGCCGCAGCTGGCCGAGCTGATCGTGTCGTCCGGCGACGAGACGCTGCTCGAGAGCCACCGCCGCCAGATCGCCGTAGTCTTCTGCGACCTGCGCGGCTTCACGGCCTTTAGCGAGACGGCCGAGCCCGAAGAGGTGATGGGAATCCTGCGCGAATACCACGAGGCCATGGGCACCCTCATCTTCCAATTCGAGGGCACGGTCGGGCACTTCGCGGGCGACGGACTGATGATCTTCTTCAACGACCCATTGCCCTGCCCTGATCCTGCCGCGCGAGCGGTGCGGATGGCTGTGGCGATGCGGGAGCGGATGGACGAGCTGACGGGGCGATGGCAGAAGCTGGGGCACGAGCTGGGTTTCGGAGTAGGCATCTCACTCGGGTACGCGACGCTCGGCAAGATCGGGTTCGAGGGTCGACTGGACTACCAGGCGATCGGGTCGGTGGTCAATCTGGCCTCGCGGTTGTGCGACGAAGCCGACGACGGACAGATCCTCATGAGCCAGCGCGTTCACACCGTGGTTGAGGAGCTGCTGAAGGCTGAGCCGGTCCCAGACTTGACCCTCAAGGGCTTCGTGAGACCGGTTCAGGCCTTCAGCGTGGCCGGGCTCAAGGGCGCGACGCCCTCGAATTTCATGCTACTCACCATGAGATTCTTCGCCCGAGGATCAAGCCGGCCTCGGCCATTTGGCCGAGCGGGCGGCGGCGCAAACACCAGCTCATGAGCATTAGCGCCGACGCTGCCGGCGTCTGCCTGGTGAGCGAGGTCACGGCGGCGGACACGCGGGCCATCCAGGACGGACTCAACGAGCTGTGGCGCCTGGCCGGAAGCGGCGAGGTCGGCGGTGCGCTGGTCCGAGCGGCCAGCCTGACGCTGATCGTGCTGATCGAGGACCATGCCGATCCGGACGAGCTGATCCCCGTGCTCGATGCGCTGACGGCAACGTATCCCTGCCGCGCAGTCCTGCTCACATCCGACAAGGACGTGGACGAGCCGCGAGCCAGGCTGGCGAGCCACAGCAGGCGCGGCGTCGAGGGCGAGCCACCACGGTACTGGGAAGAGATCCGCATCGTGGCGCCGGCGCGAGGCCTTCACCAGGTGATGAGCTCGGTTGCGACGCTGGCCCTTCCGAACCTGCCGGTCCAGAGCTGGTGGCCGGGTCGCCCGAGCTTCGATAGCGACCTGTACAACCACGTCGTAGAGGTGAGTGACCGGGTGATCGTCGACTCCAGCCGCTTTCCTGCCCCGCTCGAGGCGCTGCCGGAGCTGGACGCGGCTATCAGCGTGGCACATGAATCGGTCGCCTTCGCGGATCTGAGCTGGACACGCCTGACCCCGTGGCGGCACATGGCGGCGGAGTTCTTCGACGCGCCGTCACGCCAGGCGCTCCTGGACTCGATCGAACGGGTCCGTATCGAGTACATGCCACGAACGGGCGGGGAGGCTTGCCAGGCGCTGCTGGTGGCAGGCTGGCTCGCGAGTCGGCTCGGCTGGGAGCTTCGGGACCTGGCGCTGAAGGCGGCCGGCTCATGGCGCCTGCAGGCGCTCGACGTCGTCCGCCCGATCGAGGTGGCGATCACCCGCGCCGCCACGAGCGCCTCGCCTGGCGGCACTTCGATCGCGCCAGGGCTGCGCGGCTTGAGCATCGAAGCCGGCGGGACGAGCCACAAGGCCTCGTTCACCATCGAGTGTTCCTCCGACGGCGGAGAAGCGCACACAGTCGCGGAGGTAGGTGAGGCGAGGCTGGAGGGATACGCCCGCCTCCCTTTGCAGGGAGACGCGGAGCTGCTCCAGGAGGAGCTCGGCGGCTTCGCCACGGACCACATTTACCAGGAGTCGCTTGGGGCAGTGGCGCGGCTGCTGCGTGAATCAGCCGGCCCGGGGCCTGGTAGAGGGTTGGAGTGAGGCCGGCCGGCCAAGTCTCACCCCTCCCCCCGGCACCCTCCTCGGCGCGGAGAGGGGAGAAGCTCCCCCTCTCCGCGTCGGGGAGGGGACGGGGAAACGGTTAGTGCCGGCGAGACAGCCCATGGTGGCCGACCTGGAGCTGCGCAAGCGAGCGGCTGCGGAGCACGCCCTGGAGTACGTCCGCGACGGCACCGTGCTCGGGCTCGGGAGCGGGTCGACGGCAGAGATATTCCTGGCGGGGTTGGCCGAACGAGTCCGCCAGGGCCTGGATGTAGTTGCCGTACCGACCTCGGAGCGGACCGCGGCGCTCGCCCGCGCGGCGGGCATCCCACTGAGCAGCCTGGACCAGGAGCCGCGCTTGGCCGTTTCGGTCGACGGGGCAGACGAGATCGACCCGGCCACGCTCGCATTGATCAAGGGGCGGGGCGGGGCCCTGCTGCGCGAAAAGCTGGTCGCCGCGGCAAGCGACCAGGAGATCATCGTGGCGGACGACAGCAAGCTGGTGTCCAGGCTCGGCGAACGACGGCCCGTCCCAGTCGAGGTCGTTCGGTTCGGATGGCAGCAAACCGCCAGGCGGCTGGAGCGGCTGGGGTGCAGCGTCAATCTGCGGATCGGGGATGACACCCCGACCCCGTTCGTGAGCGATGAGGGGCACCTGCTGCTCGACTGCGCGTTCGGACCAATCCCCGACCCGGCCAAGCTCGCATCAGAGATCAAGTCGATCGTCGGTGTGGTCGAGCACGGGCTTTTCATCGGACTGACCCATCGAGTCGTGATTGGCTGCGCGGACTGGGTCCAGGTGCTGGAGGCCCCGCGATGAATCCGATGAGCGAGGGCCCGGTCGTCGCCATCGACCTTGGAGGGACGAAGATTCAGTCCCTCGTCGTCGACTCCAACGGGCGGGTCCTAGGAGAGGACCATCGACCGACGCTAGCAGCTGAGGGGCTCGACGCAGTCGTCCAGCGGATGAGCCAGTCGGGGAGCGACGCGGTGGACCAAAGCGGTCTCGAGCTCGACCAGCTCACCGCGCTCGGCATATCGGCGCCGGGCCCATGCGATTTTGAGCGCGGTGTCCTCCTCCAGGCCCCCAACCTGCCAGGTTGGAACACTGTCCCGCTCGCGACCCTGCTACAGGAGCAGCTGGGCCCGCCGGCCTTCCTGGAAAACGATGCCAACGCGGCCGCGCTGGGCGAGGCCCGCTACGGGGCCGGCCAGGGCGCACGCCACCTGATCTACGTGACAGTTAGCACCGGCATCGGGGGTGGGCTGATCCTGGACGGCCAGATTTATCGTGGCGCCGACGGGGCGGCCGGCGAGATCGGGCACGTGACGGTCGACGAACAGGGACCCCTCCATTCCTGCGGCATGAACGGATGTCTCGAGGTCATGGCCTCAGGAACGGCGATCGCCAGAATGGCCCACGAGGCTGTGGAAGCAGGCCGGTCCCAGGCGCTCGCGGACCTGAAGTCGGCCGCCCGAGGCGAGCTCAGCGCGGTGCAAGTCAAGGAGGCGACGGAGGCGGGCGACCCGGTTGCGGCCGAGATCCTGGCCACGGCTGGGCATTACCTGGGGGTTGGGCTGGCCGGGCTGATCAACATTTTCAACCCAAACGTGATCGTGATCGGCGGAGGAGTGACCCACATCGGCCCGCGGCTGCTGAATCCAGCCTTTGCGCTGGCCAAGAGCCGGGCGTTCCGACTGCCGGCCCAGACAGTCCGCTTTCGAATGGCTGCCCTCGAGGGCCGCGCGGAGGCGCTAGGGGCAGCGGCGCTGGCCCGCGAGAGCGTGTAGCTGTTGTCCAAACACCCTGACCCGATCCTGCTCCCCGCGCATGCAGCCCTGTGTGAACGAGGCGTCGTGTTCGTGGGCGCGCCGCACCGCGTCGCCCAGTTGACCGATCACGATCTGTGGATGGGTTTCTTTCACGATGTCGACGGCAACACGCTCGCGCTCATGAGCGAGGTCCGAGGACAAGCTAGAGGCACCGTTGGCAAGGTCGGCTAAGCGCAAGGCTACGAGCCGGGTAGACCTCTCGGACGCGGTTGGCCGCGTTCCGGAGCTGCTGGCGTCCGAATCAGAAGACGACTTGATGGCGCGGCTGGCGGAGCTGGGAAGCGTCACCGCGGGCGGCGAGCTGGCGCTGGTGGAAGCGCTCGGGAGCTTTCGAAGCGACGGAGCGGGGCGAGCGCTGGCCACATTGGCCGCGCAGACGCCCGAGAAGGAGCTGCGCAAGGCAGCGCGGCGCGGCCTGCATCGTCTGCGGGCGGCCGGGATCATGGTCGACTTGCCGACTCCGAGGTCCAGCTCCACGGCCATCGCTCCGATGGCCGAGCAACGGGCCCGACTGACCGACGCTCATGCCACCCCACCAGATGGAGTCGGCTCACGAGCCCTCTGGCTGGGGCTGGAACGGCCGCTTGGCGGCATGGCCGTCTTCGGGCTCGTGCTCAACGACAGCGTCGGAATGCGGGACTGCAGCTATCGAGATACGACCCGCCGCAAGCTGGGTGACATGCTGCGCGACTGGCGGGCCGAGCACGAGACGCCACTGGTCGAGCTACCACCTGACTATGCCCTGTCGCTCGTGTCTGAGGCGCTTGCGCTCAATGCCGAGAGCGGCCAGGCGGTACCGACGGAGTTTCAGATTCACCGTCGCCTGCTCGGCGAGCTGCCAGAGCCGCCACAGGAAGCCCTGATCCATCACCATGTCAGTCGCGGCCAGGCGCTGTTGCTGCCCAACCTGCTCGACCAGTCGCCCAGGCTGTTCGACGAGGAAGAGCTCAAGGGCTGGTTCTTCGGCTACGACGAGACCATTGAGCGCGCCCGCGAGCTTCGCCGCGTGCATGAGAGCCCGATCCTGCTGGCCGGCGAGTCGCGCGAGGGGCGCGAGGAACTCGAGATCGAGCGGGCGATCGGCGAGCTGTTTACGCCACGCGTCCGGCGGGCGATTCGGCGGCGACTCGAGGAGGCGGCCTACGTGTTCTGGGTGACCCGTCGCGAGCAAGCCGCGCGACAGGCGGTGGCGGCGGCATTCGGAATCGGCCAGGGGGCGCTCGCGAGGCATCCATTCGCTCGAGCGCTGGTCGAAAAGAGCCTCGAGCTGGCCCTGGAGGCGGAGCGGGCGGGCGTCGATCCAGCCCTGCTACGGCCTAGGCGATAGGGGGCGCTTGCTCCACCCGGACTACGGGCGCCATGGTCTCGGCGCAGCAAGCAGCGCCCCTACGAGAATGGATCCGCACTCGGCGTGTCCCTAGCTGGCGACGGACGGTCCCAGCCAGGACCAACAGCAGGACAGCGTAGGCGCCGATCGGCGTCGGCGAGCCCGGCGACGTCGCCCCGGCGACGGTGTCCGGCATCGCCCTCTCATGGGCCGCCGCTTCGACCGGCTCCGACAGGAAGAGCCCTGCCGGTCGGGACTGTGGCGCACTCGGCGCTAGCGCGGTAGTCGGGACTTCGGGCCGCGCCGCGAGCGGCGAGTCGTCCGGCGCCGCCGCCGAACGGGCCCCGACCTCGGCGAGCATCCGCTCGCGCAGCCACTGGGCCGATGGACCGGCGATCATCGCGAGCGAGGGGCTGGGCGCCTCCTCGACCGGGGCGGCCGCCAGACTGGCGGCCATCAGGCGAGGCGGAACGTTCGGCAGAGGCTTCAGGGTGTCGCCCAAACCGATCGCGACGGCGTGATTTCTGATCGAGGCGAAGGTCCAAGCCCGCTCCAGGTCGGCGGGGCTAATGAGCAGGCTGAAGCCGTAATCGTTGGCGAAGGCGGAGTCGTTGTAGATGAGATCGTCACCGGTCAGTCCGGTCACGACGATGTAGTGGTCCCACTCGGCGAGCGAGCCGCCGTTGCCGGGCAGGCTGCGGTACTTGACCAGCGTCACAACCGGATGGCCGGCCCGAATGTGCTCACGCACGTCATCGACCGTCCAGTCGCGGTAGCCGCCCCGGCCGTAGAGGCCGAACGTCTTCAGCCCGGCCTCCCGTGCGACGCGCGAGAGGGCGTCCAGACTGGTGCCGTCGTCGGCGTCGTAGTCGTCAGTCAGAAAGTTCATATAGTCTCTGACGAACGCGGGCGGGAGGTCCATCCCAAAGGCCGCCAGGACCATCGCCAGCGAGGCGGGTCCGCAGTTGACAAGCGAGAACTGGGTCCCGTCGATCTGGGTCTTGAACGGTACGCCCAGCCACATCGATGCCTCGTCCGCCCAGGCCCTTAGCTCGGAAAGTCCCACCAGACCGGCGGCCCGGCGCAGCGACTCGAAGCTGGTCACAGAAGGGCGCGTGGGCTGCGCGTCCGCGGACGGGTTGACCCGCGGGTCCGGGGCAAAAGCGAGCACGACCCCGTCTCCAGTCGACCGCCAGTGCAAGCCGCGGCCGATCAGAATGTCGTCCGACCAGAGGGAGGTCGGGGTTGGTCGGACAGCTGGTCCCGGCGTTCCCGCTGGCGTGGCGGTACGAGTCGGCTGCGCTGAGCCGGCTGGGCTGGGTGATGCCTGGGCCGCACGGACGGCAGCCTGTCCGAACAGGGGTGGCGGCGTGGGCCTGGCGGCGACGGAACCGAGCGGCGAATCGCGCCCCGCGACTGGCATGGAGGAGGCGGCCGGCTCGTTGCCGAGCGTCCGCTCGGGCGTTCCGGTCGGCGTCGAGAAAGGGGTGAGAGCGAAATCGATCCCGCCGACTGCCGCCCGAGAGTCGACAACCACGTAGCGCGAGGCGTCGCCGGTGGCCCGATAGCCGCTTGGAATAGCGACGCTGACCCGGTACCGCCCAGGCAGCAACTCGCCGAAGCTGAACGTGCCTTCGGAACCGGTGCGGCGCGAATCGGTCTTGCCGTTCAGGCTCAGCGTCACCTCGACGTCGGGGAGGCCGCGACCCGACGGTCCGGCCGAGCCAGAGGCCTGCACGTAGACGTTGCCGCTTATGGACCCGAACGTGTCGGCGGCGCGAGCCGGCTGGGCTGGAAACGCGGCGAGCCAAACGGCTAGCAGGGCTAGCGCGTTTGTTGTCAGCCTCGCGATGGTTGTCATCCGGAGCGAAGCAAAGGATCTCATGATGAGGAGCAGGAGATCCCTTGCTTCGCTCCGGATGAAACAGAAGGTCAGGATGGCAGGAGTAAAAGAGGGAATCGCCGGCCCCCGGAGGTTATCGCGCTAACGCGCCTTACTGTCGAGAATGCCCGAGAATCGGGCTCCCCGATACTACAGCAACTCCTTGAGCCTGGTCAACTAACGGTATCGTCACAGTGAGCTCGGTTCCGCCCGCCGGCGAGCTGTTCGCCACGATCCGGCCACCGTGCGCCTGAACGATCTCCTGAGCGATGGCGAGCCCGAGCCCGCTCCCCTGGCCGGCGCCGGCACGCGACTTGTCGACCTGATAGAAACGTTCGAAAATGCGCGGCAAGTCGTCGGCCGGGATGCCCGGACCGGTGTTGTGAACGGAGACGAAGGCCTGAGCAGCCGCGTCGCCCTGTCCGTTTGCCACTCCATCACGGTCGCGGTACTCACGAGCCCGGCTGGGCCCGCGCACCAGGCCGACGACGAGCATGACCTTGCCGCCCAGGTCGGCGTACTTGACCGCGTTGTCGAGCAGGTTGTCGAGCACGCGTTCGAGACGCCTGGGGTCGGCCCGAACCGTCGGGGTCGTCTCGATTCGGTAGTTCAGATCGAGGCCATGTTCGGCTGCACGCGGCTCGACACGCTCGCCGGCTGCTCGGACCAGGCTCGCCAGGTCGACGTCGGCGAGGTCCAGGGTGACTTCGCCAGACTCGATCTTGCTGAGCTCCAGCAGGTCCTCAACCATGCGCCGCATCCGGTCGGCCTCGCGGTTGATGATCCGGCCGGCCTCGACATACCCCTCGCGATCCCGCACCGCGCCGTCGACGATCGCCTGCGAGAAGCCCTGGATCGAGGTCAATGGCGTACGCAGGTCGTGGGAGACGTTGGCAACGAAATCGCGCAAGGTCCTGGTGGAGCGCGCGACTTCGTGGGCCATGGCGTTGAACGCAGCTGCCAGGCGCCCGACCTCATCCGCACCCCGCTCGGGGATCTCGTGGTCGTACTCGCCTCGCGCGATGGCTTCCGCGGCATGGGTCATACGGGCCAACGGGCGCGCGATGGAGCCGGCTAGCACCCAGGCCACGCCAATCGATGCCAGCAAGGAAAGTGAGGCGGCGAGAAAGAGCCTTGGCGCCATCTCGCCCAGCACGCCGACCAGGGTCAGGGGCTCGGAGACGAGGGCCACGATGTACGAGCTCTGGCGTCCCAGGAAGCGCTCCGCCAAAGTGGAGCCGGGCGCAGAAACGGGGCTAGCGATGAAGAAGATTCGGCGGTCCTGCTGTCCCGGTGCGGACACCAGCGGCGCTCGCCGCATCGGCCCGAAACGCTGGGCGCCGGCCAAATCGATCCGCTGCCCGACCAGCGACGACCCGGTGTCATGAAAGATCATGCCTTGCGGACCGGCCAGGACGATTCGAACGTCCAACTCATCGGCCTGATGGGCGAGGAAGTCCGCAAGCTCGGCCGCCGAGGCGCCCTGTTGCTCCAGCGCGCGGACCTGGTACGAGACCGGGATGGAGAGACTGCCAAGACGAATTAGCTCGCGCTGCTCTTGATACTGCCGCAGGATAAAGACGAAACCGATTCCGACGACAAAAAGGGTCAGGAAAATGATCGCCGAGAAGGCGGCGATCAGGCGGGCGCGGAGTGATATGCCCACCGGCTCAGCCCTGGGCCTTGTGGCGACCGGCGTGCCCTCTGGTGGGAAGCTGATCGGCTGTGACCAGTTTGTAGCCCACGCCCCAGACGGTCTGGATGCGGGCCTGACTGGCGGCCAGCTTCTCGCGCAGCCAAGTGACGTGCACGTCGACGGTCCTGGAGTCGCCGTAGTACTCGTAGCCCCAGGCCAACTGGAGGAGCCGCTCCCGCTCAAAGACAACGCCTGGGGTGCCCGCAAGAGTTGAGACAAGGTCGAACTCTTTGGGGCGGAGATCTACCAGACGCTCGCCGATCCGGAACTCTCGGCGGTCCTGATCGATGGTCAGATCGGCGAAGCGGATCACGCGGCCCGGCTTCCGGCTGGCCTCGTAGCGCCTCAGGACCGCCTTGACCCTGGCGACCAGCTCGCGCGGGTTGAAGGGTTTCGTCACGTAGTCGTCGGCGCCCAGCTCGAGCCCGACGACCTTGTCCACGTCGTCGGTTCGAGCGGTCAAGATGATGATGGGGACGTCTCCGTCGCGCCGGAGCTGCCGGCAAACCTCCCACCCATCCATCTCCGGCATCATCAGGTCCAACAGGACCAGGTTGGGCACGGTCTGCTTGACCTTCTCCAGGGCCTCGCGTCCGTTGGAAGCGGTCTCGACCTGATAGCCCTCGTTGCGCAAGTAGAGCTTGGCTAACTGGACAATGTTACGCTCGTCATCGACCACGAGGACGGTCTGTCCAGCCACTCAGCGCTCCCTGAGGCCCTCATCGTCGAGCCGTCGCTCCCGAAGCACCCGCGCCGCGATCACCTCACCCCAAAGCACCCAGATGGCGAGCATCACGATGATGAGCGCAATCCCAATGATGATTAGCTTGGACATCTCACGCGCACCGTACGCCGCCGAGGGCTGGCTGCCCAGACAGAGTGTGCCAGGCAAATGTTAACCACAGGTGAACACCGGGCCAACGGGGTGCTAACAGCCGACGGCCGACAGACGAGGGACGATGGACGGCGCTGTCGTCTGTCGTCCGTGGTCGGTCCTCACTCATAGCGTAGGGCTTCGATCGGATGCAGGCGGGCGGCGCGCGAGGCGGGGTAGAAGCCGAAAAAGATGCCCACCGCGGCCGAGACGAAGAAGGCGAGCAGGACGGCTTGCGGCGAGACGACCGTTTGCAGGCCCTGGGCGCCGCCGGCGACCGGGAGCTGAATTCCGGAGATCAAACGCGAGATACCCGAGCCCAGAAGCACGCCGATCAGGCCACCACACAGGCTGACCGTGACGGCTTCGACCAGGAACTGGTTCTGGATGTCGCGGCGGCGCGCCCCGACCGCCTTGCGAATCCCGATCTCACGGGTCCGCTCGGTCACCGAGACCAGCATGATGTTCATGATCCCGATCCCGCCGACCAAGAGCGAGATGCCGGCCACCGAGCCGAGCAGGATCGTGAAAGTTTGAGTCACCTGGGTGAAGGTGGTCAGGAAGTCCTCCTGGCTCTGAATCGTGAAGTCGTCCTCGGCCGTCCGGTGCCGCTCTCGGAGCACCTCCGCAATCTGGTCGACCACCTCTTGCGAGACAGCCTCCTCAGCCACCTGGACGTTGATAACCGAGACGTTCGCCCCGCCACGCGCGTTGCGCTGGGTGACGAGTCGGGCTTGCATCGTGGTGATCGGGACGAACACCTGGTCATCCTGGTTGCCGAAGCCGGTCCCACCCTTGGGCTCCATCACACCGATCACGCGGTAATTGGAAGGGACACGGTTGTTGAAGCTGACCCTAACTGTCTGGCCGATGGGATCGTCATCGCCGAACAGATTCGCCGCGACGTTGCTGCCAAGCACGACTACGCTCGCGTTTCCTTCGAGCTGCGTCCTGCTGATGAACTCGCCATTGGCGACGTTCGCGTTGCGGACCGACTCGTAGCTGGGAGTGGTGCCGGTGACTCGAGTCGAGGCATTCTGGCCGTTAGCCAGCAGCTGGCCGAAGCCGGTCTGCTCCGGCGCGGTGGCGACAACAGAGGGGACCCGCTGCGGAAGCGCCTCGGCGTCCTCGAGCGTAAGCGTGACGGCGCTGCCCTGGGCCGAGCGGACCCCGGCCTGCTGAGTGCTGCCGGGGCGGACGAAAAGCAGATTGGTCCCGAGGCTCTTGATCTGCGTGGTGACCTGCTGCTGCGCGCCCTGGCCGATCGACATCATCGCGATCACGGCGCCGACGCCGATGATGATGCCCAGCATCGTCAGACACGTTCGGAGCTTGTTGGCGCCGAGCGCCCCAAGCGCGACCCGGACCGACTCGAGGATGCTCATGTGGGAGTGGCGACTAGTGAGTGGCGATCGGCGAGCGGCGAAGCATCGCTCGTCACTCGCCACTCGTCGCTCGTGATCAGGCCGTCACGGATGTGGATGATACGGCGGGTGTGGGCGGCCACGTCGGGCTCGTGCGTGACGAAGATGACGGTGATGCCGCGGTCACCGTTGAGGCGGTCGAAGATAGCCATGATCTCGGCGCTGGAGTGGGAATCCAGGTTGCCAGTCGGCTCGTCGGCCATGATGATACTGGGGTCCGCCGCCAGCGCTCGAGCGATTGCGGCTCGCTGCTGCTGGCCGCCCGAGAGTTCGGTCGGCCTGTGGCTTGCGCGGTCGGACAGGCCGACCGCGGCCAGCGCCTCGAGGGAGCGCTGGCGGCGATCCTTCAGTCCAGCGTATATGAGCGGCAGCTCGACCTGCTCGACGGCTGTCATCCTGGGGAGCAGGTTGAAGCTCTGAAAGACGAACCCGATCCTGCGGTTGCGGACCGTGGCCAACTGGTCGTCGCTGAGCGAGCTTACCTCCTGGCCATCGAGCTGGTAGCTACCGCTCGTGGGGGTGTCGAGACAGCCGAGGATATTCATCATCGTCGACTTGCCCGACCCGGAGGGACCCATGATGGCCACGAACTCACCATCCTCGATGTCCAGGTCGACCCCGCGCAAGGCGTGGACTTGGATTTCGCCCATCGAATACGTCTTGGTGACCCCACGCAGGCGAAGCATGCCGCTAGCGACCGCCGGGCTTGAAGACGGGCTGCCCACCGGGGTTGGTTCGGACCGGGGCCGTGCTCGTGCCTGGAACCACGACGACTTCGGCGTCAGCAAGACCCTCGACGATCTCGGTCAGCTGGTCGTTCGATAGGCCGGCGCGAACGTTGCGCGACTCTGGCTTGCTATTGACGAGCACGTCGACCGTCTGATTTTGACCTTGCCGACGGATCGCTCGAGTCGGCACCACCAGCACTCCCTGTCTCTGGTTCGCCAGGATCGTCGCACTCGCCGTCAGGCCGGCCGGCAGCGAGACGTCGGCTGGGACCTGGATGTTGATCGAGACCGGATACGTCACCACGCCCTGCTGGTTCGAGCCGCTCGGCGAGACGGCGACGACCTGCCCCCGGAAGCGACGGTCGGGCACGGCTTCGAAGGAGACTTCGGCCGGCTTGCCGACCGCCAGCTTGGCCACGTCGACCTCGTCGACATTGGCGTCGACACGCACTTCGCTGGGATCGACCAGGGTGACCAGCGCGGTCAGCTGGACGTTCTGGGTGTTCACATTGGTGGCCCCGGCACTCGCTTGCTCGCCGGGGTTAGCGTTGATGGCGGCGACGACGCCGTCGAACGGCGCGGTCAGGATGGCATTGTCAAGGTCCAACTGGGCCTGGCGCACGCCGAGCTCGGCAGCCTGGACGCCCTCGAGAGCGAGCGCCAGGTCGGCCTCCTTGGGGCCCTGGGTCTTGCTGGCCAGTTGGGCCTGGGCGGCGGCGATGCTGGAAGAGGCAGCCTCGATCTCCGAGGGCTTGGCGCCAGCCCGGACCTGGCTGAGCTTGGCCTGGGCGCTAGTTACGCCGACGGAGGCCGAATCGACCGCCGCCTGAGCTGCTGCGACGTCCGTGTCCGTGGGCGGAGCCAGGACGGCCACCAGTTTGGCCTCGGCCGACCGCAGGCCGGCCTTGGCGCTCTCAAGCGCTGCCCGAGCCTGCGCTACGTCCTGGGCGTTAGGGACCTTCAGCCCGATCAGCTTGGCCTTTGCACTGTCCAGGCTGGCCTGAGCGGTGTCGAGGGCGGCCTGAGCGGCCGCGATGTCGCCCGATTTGGGACCCTCGCGTGCCTTGTCCAGGTCCGCCTGGGCCGCCTTGACTTTCGCCTCGGCCGAATCGACCGCGGCCTGGTCGGCTTTGATTGCGCCACTCGAGGCGGGCGGGTTTGCTTGCTTGTCGGCTTTGACTTTGGCCTCGGCCTGTCTGACGCTGGCGCGGGCGGCCTCGAGATTGGCCTGGGCCGCGCGGACGTCGGCGGCGTCGGGGCCGCGCAGCAAATCGGCGAGTTTCTGATTGGCGCTCTCAAGGCTAGCCTGGGCGGTGCGGACCTGGGCTTCGGCGGCGGTAACGTCCGCGGCCGTACCGCCACCAATCAGCAAGTCGAGTTTGGCCTGAGCGCTCTTGACGTTCTCGCCGGCCGTATCGACCTGGCTGCGGGCGGCCGCGACATCCTCTGGCTTGCTCCCTGCCTGGAGCGTCTCGAGCTTCGCCACCGCGCTCTGATAGGTCGCCACGGCCTGGCTGACCTGAGACTCGGCCGCCTGCACGTCGGCCGCCTCCGGGCCCGCGGCGACCTCATAGTACTTGGCCTGTGCCGCCCCGAAGGCAGCCTGCGCGGCCGCGATCTCTTCAGGAGTGGCGGCTTCCTTGAGCTGCTGGACCTTGAGCTCCGCCGAGCGCACCGCCGAGCGAGCGCTGTCCAGCTTCACCTCCAGTGGGGCTGTATCGAGCGATGCGATCGGCTGGCCGGCGATGACCCGATCGCCGAGCTTGACGTAGACGTCCCTGATCCGCCCGCTAGTGGCGAAGTTCAGCTTGGCCTGCCTGGTGGAGACGGTCGAACCGCTCGTGGTGACGCTCTGAGTGATGGTCCCGGTCCGGACCGGGACCTGGGTGCCCTGGACGGCTGGCGTGGTGGGCGCCCACCAGCGGAGATAGGCGGCCACAAGCGCGCTGGCGACCAGGAGCAGAGCCATGAGCGGAAGCACCCAGCGCGGGGCGCCCATGGTCGCGATCCGTCGTGGGATCGCCAGCGTGACGTGCATCAGTGGACCACCGAAGGCCTTATGGTCGGGCCAAGGACCGCCGCCGTCGACCTGACGGCATATTCATGTCTGCGGAAAGTGTGCCAGAAACCTTTCGAGAATCGGTGGACGGTTTGTTAACCGGATCTTAACGCCCATGCGACACCGGAGGTGGCGGCTGCTCGCTACGGTCTCCGACGACAGTCCACATGCGGTCGCTCGAGTATAGTTGACAACGATGAGTCGCGGAATGGGCATGCGGATGGCGCTGGGCGGGGCGGCGGGCATCGGCCGCATCAACTACGACGAGCCGCAGCGCCCAGATGGTTCGGCCGGCGCGAGCATCCGGCGCGTCCTGGGCTACTTTCGGCCCTACTGGCGAAGCTGGCTGCTGATCCTGATCTTCATTGGCGTCAGTGCCGGCCTGGGCCTGATCCCGCCGCTACTCGTCCGTGAGATTATCGACCACGCCCTGCCTAACCGAGACGTCGGCTTGCTGGTGGCCACGGTTGGGGGGATGGTGTTAGCCGGCGGACTTGCCCGCCTGGTGAACGTGGGCCAGTTCTCGATCAACGTTCGGATCGGCCAGGGGGTAATGTTCGATCTGCGCAACGAGCTGTACCGCCACCTGCAGCGGCAGTCGCTCCGATTCTTCACCGACACCAGGACTGGCGAGGTGATGTCGAGGATCAACAACGACGTGGCCGGGGTGGAGGGGGTGGTAACCAATACCCTGGTGAGCATCGTGACGAATGTGGTCACGGTGGGCTCCATTACAGTTCTGGCAGTCTCACTCAACTGGCAGTTGGCGCTCGTCTCGCTCGGCATCCTGCCACTGTTTGTGCTGCCCACGCGGAGGGTAGGGCGAATTCGGCGCCAGCTTAGGCGTGAGACAGCTGAGCGCCAGGGCAACCTGTCGTCGTTCATGCAGGAGACGCTGTCAATCAGCGGCTCAGTGCTTGTCAAAGCGTTCGGAAGGGAGCGATACGAGGCCAGGCGCTTCCGGGAGCGCAGCGGCGAGCTGCGAGACCTGCAGATCCGCCAGCGGATGGTGGGGCGTTGGTTCTTCATGGCGATCGGGCTGTTTCAGTCGATCGGGCCGGCGCTGATTTACCTGTACGGCGGCTGGCTGGTCATAAGCGGCGCGATCAGCATCGGCACGGTCGTCGCATTCGTCGCCTACCTTCGGCAGCTCTACGGTCCCGTCTCGGAGCTGGCCAACGTCCACGTGGACGTGATGAGCTCGTTGGCGCTGTTCGAGCGACTGTTCCAGTACCTGGACCTGGAACCCGAGATCCGCGAGCGCCCAAACCCGGTCATCCCTGCCCCGACGCGCGGCGCGATTCGCTTCCGCGATGTTTCGTTCGGCTACGTTCCGGACCGCCTGGCGCTGGATCGGATCAGCTTCGAGGCGCGACCTGGCCAGCTCGTGGCGCTCGTTGGGCCGAGTGGAGCCGGCAAGACGACGATCACCTATCTCGTGCCCCGTTTCTACGATCCGACCGACGGTTGTGTCGAGGTGGACGGAATCGACATCCGCGACGTGAGCCTGGACTGGCTTCGCTCGCAGATCGGAATCGTGACTCAGGAGACGTTTCTGTTCAACACTACGGTCTGGGAGAACCTGCTGTACGGTCGTCGGGACGCGAACCAGGAAGAAGTTGAGGCAGCCTGTCGCGCAGCCCACATTCACGATTTCATCGCCGAGCTACCGGATGGCTACCAGACCATCGTTGGCGAGCGCGGCTATGGGCTCTCCGGCGGCGAGAAGCAGCGCATCGCTATCGCGAGGGTCCTACTGAAGAACCCGCGGATGCTGCTGCTGGATGAAGCGACCTCGTCGCTCGACTCACATTCCGAGGCACTCATCCAGGCTGCCCTGGCGCCACTCCTCGAAGGGCGGACAAGCCTCGTGATAGCGCATCGACTGAGCACGATCCTGGCTGCTGACTCGATCCTGGTGCTAGATCGGAGCCGCGTGGTCGAGCGGGGCACCCACGCCGACCTGTTGGCGCGCGGCGGCCTGTATGCGCGCCTGTACGAGCAGCAGTTCCGCAACGCCGAGTCGGTGGTCGCCAGTCGCGAGTCGCGAGCAAGCAGTCCGGACCCCCGACTCGTGCCTCGCGACTCGCGACCCTTTGCTACGGCGCCGCCGGGAGATTCCTGAGCACGTTCTCAAGGCGGCAGCGGATGCCCGGCACGGTGTACGCTGCCACAGCCGGGTAGCAGGAGCCGCTGCCGTCCCGCGCGGGCCCATAGGACGTCAGGCCGCGACGATTGTCGAAGCGCCGATTGCTCACGGCCGGGCTTTCCGACGACCACGAGCCCACCCCGACGACCCGATCGTGGCCCAGCACCATCCGGAGCTCATCGATCTCCTGCTGGAAGCGCCGCTCCTCGTCCTCTGGACCCCAGATGCTGCCTAGCTGGCGGGACGTGCCAAGCTCCTCGACGATCACTGGCAGCCGTCGCCCATTTGGACATTGCCGGGTGACGACGTAGTTCAGGTCCCAATGGATCGGCATGTCACCCCAGCGCTCGGGGTCCAGCCAGTCGTAGCCGTGCAGCGTGTACGCGTCGACCGGCGCCTCACAGTACAGCTTGAAGCCGAGTCCGGTGTTGTAGTTCTCGGGGTCCAGGTGGAGAGCTCCCATGGTGCCGGGAAGGAGCGGGGTGATCGGATCGAGCTGCCGGATCTCGGCCGCCATGTCGTCGATGAAGTGCAGTATTTGGGGCGGGTTGTCAGGACTATGGAGCTCGTTGCCAAACTCCCACGCGAAGATGACATCGCGAGCGCCACGGTCCAACACGGTCCGGATGAGCCGGCGGCTGAAGTCCAGGTAGACACCTCGCCAGCTATCCGTGTAGAAGGGCAGCAGGAGCTGCCAGTAGCCGTCCTTCATGCCGACGCTCTCGGGGCGCTCGCCGGCGACTTGCTGGTGATTGTTGACCAACGCGACGATGAGCCTGATGTTGTACTCGCGCAGGGTTGGCGCCAGGTCGGCGATGCGGCTTCCGACCCAGGCGCCGTCCTCAGGTCCGGCCTGGGCGCTGTCGGTGGCGAAGACGCGGATCACCCCGGCGTTCATCCAGGCCGCGTAGCGCACGTTCTCGCGGACTGGCTCGACGTCGGGGTGGAACAGTGCTCCGTGCATGTTGAGCAGCAGGAAGCGACCGTTGAGGTAGCCGTAATAGTCGGCCGGCGTGCCGACCGTACCAGGCGGAATCGGGGTGGCGCGGACCGCATCTGGAAGCTGCAGGCCGAAGGCTACGGCCAGGATAAGTAAGCGCATCAGAAAGCAGCGGGCCACGGTCCTCCTCTGAAACTGGGCGGCATGTACCAGGGTTAAACGAAGACAGGGTCAGTGGGCCGCGGTGAGGTCCGCCCGGCGTTGCCGCACGGCACTCGGGGGGGTAGTGTCCGACGGCTTCGGCGTCCGTGTCAAGAAGGCTGCCCACCTCCAGCCAGTCAGCGCTCAAAAGCGGCGAAGCGGGCGCCGCAAGGGCTCGGCCGCCAGCCTGAGGGGGCCGCACGCGGGCATCAGCTCACACCGGAGCTTCCTTGACAGGTCCGTTGGGCGTGGGTATGCTACCGAGAGCCAGGGCGTCTTCGTGTAGGCCGGCGCGTAGGGCACCTCGAGCGCCGCAACAGAGAAGCCCGGCGGGCGGAGGAGGTTGGCGATGAGTACACGTGTCAGCCCCACGGTCGCAACCGCTGGCGTGGCCTTCCCGGCCCGCCGTCGCTTCGGAGACCTGCTCAACCAGGAAGGCAGCCTGGGGCTGATCATGATGCTCCCAGCGCTAGCTATCCTCCTGGCGTTCATCGCCTACCCGTTTTTGCTGGGCATCTGGTACAGCCTGGTGAATGCCCGGATCGGCCAGCCGGGCGTGTTCGTCGGGCTGGACAACTTCATCGCCAATGCTCGTGACGGGATCTTCCAGCAGACGCTGAAGAACACGTTCGTCTATACGGGCGGCGCGACTGTCTTCAAGCTCTCACTTGGGATGGCACTCGCGCTGCTGATGAATCAGCATTTCCCGTGCAAGCATCTCGTTCGGGCCGCGCTCTTGCTCCCCTGGATCATCCCAACCGTGCTCTCGACGCTAGCCTGGAAGTGGATTTTCGACGGGACCTACGGGATCATTAGCTGGGTGCTCAGGAACCTCGCCCTGCCCTGGGCCACGGTAAGCTGGGAGGGGACCGTGCCAACCCTCGGCTGGGCACCGATCGCTGTCCCGCTGATCAAGACAAACATCGCCTTCCTGGGCGAGCCGGCCCTGGCGATGGGGTCGGTGATCGCGGTCAATATCTGGCGCGGCACACCGTTCTTCGCGATCACGCTGCTGGCCGG
>DASPXK010000364.1:0-10590 GCA_035637315.1 Chloroflexota bacterium | reverse complement strand
TTCGGGTCGCCAAGGCGCCAAGATACCGATTCGCTTCTTCTGGCCGTATCTTGGTGTCTTTGTGTCTTGGTGGTTCAATGTTCGCGCTTCTTCCCGCGGCCCACGGCCAGGCGGCGGCCGTGGCTGTACGTTGGGTTGTATAGGTTCGATCGATTCGGGGCGGAGACCTGGCGGAGGGCCGGATCGAGCGCCCGTCCGACCAGGACGATCGCCTGCTTGGCCAGCCCGGCCGAGCGGGCCTGGTATGCGATGTCAGCCAGAGTCCCTCGCAACACCAGCTCATCCTCCCAGGTGGCCCGGTGCACTACGGCGGCCGGTGTGTCCTCTGACCAGCCGGCGGCCAGGAGCTGCTGGACGGCCCGACTGATGACGCCGATGCTCAAGAACAGGACGACCGTTCCGCCGTGGCTGGCAACGTCTCGAAGCCGCTCGCCATCCGGGACACTCGTCCGCGAAGGGAGGCGGGTGAGAACGACGGTCTGAGCGAGGTCGGGGACAGTCAGCTCCGCCCGCAGCGCGGCCGCGGCGGCGAAGACGGAGCTCACACCCGGCACTACCGCGTACGGGATCGCGGCCCGGTCGAGCAAGACCATCTGCTCATGCATGGCGCCGTAGATCGACGGGTCGCCACTTTGGACGCGGGCCACCAGCTTGTGGGCACGGGCCGCTTGGACCATCCGCTCGACGATCTGCTCCAGGGTGAGGGTCGAGCTGCCGATCACCTGGGCGTCCGACCGCGCGAAGGCGGCGACGCCAGGATGGACCAGCGAGTCGGCATAAATGACCAGGTCGGCCTGCTCGATGGCTCGCCTGCCGCGCAGGGTGAGCAGCTCCGGGTCGCCAGGTCCCGCGCCGACGAAGACGACCATGCCCGGCCCGAATTGGCGGACCGTGCTCAAGCGCCGCTCCGTCTAACGATGATCAGGGCGAAGTAGTCGCGGGGTGGCTTGGAGGCGAGGGAGCGCAGATCGTGGACGACCTGCTGATCCGGCCGCCCGCAGCGGCGGACGTAGATGGCTTTGTCGACTAGCCCAAGGCGGTCCAGCTGCTCGATTACCTCTCGCAGCACCGGGCCAACCTTGATCAGGACGACCGACTCGAAGGCGCGTAGTGTCTCTTCCAGCGCGTCGAGAGAGTGGTTGGCTGGGAGGATGGCGACCCGTTCGCCACCGTCGGCCAGGCCCATGCCAGCCGCAGCCGCCGCGGCGGAGAGGGAGGACACCCCCGCTACCACTTCGACTCGCAGCCAAGGGGCGAGCCCGGCCAGCGCCTTGGCGACGTGGCCGAAGGAGCTGTAAAGGCTCGGGTCGCCCTCCACCAGAAACACCCCGCGCTGCCCGCCGTCCAGAGCGGCGGCGATCGCGTCACACGCCTGGCGCCAGCCGTCGTCGTTGGCCTCATCCGGGAACGGTATGCAGACGACCTGCTGGCGAGCGGCGTCGACCAGCCACTCCGCGATCCTGAGCGCGTCACTGGTCTGGCCCGCTCTCCGTGTGGGAGCGAAGATGACGTCCGCGCTTCGGATCGCCTCCGCACCCTTGAGGGTGATCAACTCAGGATCACCCGGCCCAACCCCCACGCCGATGAGAGTGCCGCTCGCCCGACCCCTCCCAGGCGCGGAGAGGGGAGTCGACTCCCCCTCTCCCCGTGGGCCCCGTGGGGGAGGGGGGTGGGGGGAGGGGTAGTAGCGTCCGCTCACGCCTTCCGCTCGAACGTCACGACGAAGACGGGGTTGTTGGCCACGAGCCGGGTCAGCCCGGCGATCTCGGAGCCGTGCGAGATCGAGACTTCGACGACGTCGGCCACCAGGTTATGACTGGTCGCCCATTGAATGCAGGTCGCTAGGCGCTCGACGGTCACCAGGTTGATGACGATCCTGCCGCCCGGTGAGAGGCGCTCGCATGCCAGGTCCAAAATGGCGGCCAGCGAACCGCCAGTTCCGCCGACGAACACGGCGTCAGGGCCTGGTAGCTCGGCCAGCGCGGCCGGCGCCTCGTCATGGACCACCTCAACCAGCCCGGTCCTTCCGAGCGCGACGATGTTCTTGTGGAGCAGCTCGACCTGCTCGGCCGAGCGCTCGACGGCATACACCACGCCATCGGGGGCCAGCCCAGCCGCTTCCACTGCGAGCGAGCCGCTGCCAGCCCCGATGTCCCACACCACAGAGTCTGGTCGAAGGCGCAGCTTGCTCAGGCTAACAGCCCGGACTTCGGCCTTGGTGATCAAGCCATCCCGATGGAGCAGCTCCCGCTCGGGCCGTCCGAAGGCCTGATCGACCTCGCCCGGCCTGGCGCGCAGAACGACCAGCACGTTCAAGTCCGAGAAGTCTTCGCCCGCCAGCTCGCTCAGGCGGCCGCGAAAGCAGCGCTCGCCGGCCCCACCGAGATGCTCGAACACCCATGCCTCGGCGTCCTCGATGCCGCCCTCGAGTAACGCCCGAGCGATCGCCGCGGGTGTGTTGACCTCGTCCGTCAGGATGGCCAGCTTGTGGGCGCCGCGTGCTCGGCCCACGACCGGCCCGAGCGCACGCCCGTGAGCCGATAGAACCGTTGCATCGTGCCAGGACTCGCCGAGGCGCGCGAACGCCAGGGCGACCGAGCTCACGTTCGGCACGATCTCCACCCGCTCTCGACCGAGTCGGGTGGCCAGGATCGGCCCAATGCCGAAGAAACACGGGTCGCCGGAAGCCAGCACCACTACCCGCCGCCGGCCGAGCTCAGCGCTGATCCGCTCGACCAGACTGTCGACGTCGCCCGTGATGGTCACCCGTTGGGCCGGGTGTTCCGAGAACAGTGCCAGGTGGCGATGGCCACCACACAGCAGCTCGGCGCTCTGCACCAGCTCTCTGGCGCGCGGCCCCAGGCTGGTCAGTCCATCGTCGCCGACGCCAACGATGGCGACGCGGTCGTGGCCGCTCACGCCACCCCCACCGGCGGGGCGGCTCGACCGAGCACCGTTCCGTCGAAGTCGAAGATGATGCAGTCGAGGGTCAGCTCGCCGTTCACGAGCGCGTCGCTGCGCTCGCAGACCAGCTGGCAGACGCGACTGAAAGCCCGGTGCAGCCCCTCGCGCAGGGCGATCTCTTGGAAGTGGCGGGCCGTGTTCGCGCCCTGAATCTCCTCCACGACCCGAGGCGAGGCGCCGCATTCGCGTGCTACCTCGGCCAGGAAGACCAGGTCGACCTGGTTGCTGGCAACATGGGTCATGAAGTGGCCGAGCGCAATCTTGGACATCTTTCCGATCATCCCGACCAGCGTGACGGCCCTGATCCCGTGCTGGACGCATCGCTTGAGCGCATAGCCGGTGAACTCGCCCATCTCCACGTACGCCACCTCGGGCAAGTCGAATATTCGCTGCGCGAACTTCTCACTCGTGCCGCCGGTGCTTAGCACGACGTGCATCTGACCGGTCGCGGCCGCCACGTCGACCGCCTGGCCAACACTGGCGCGCCAGGCCGCTGTCGAGTAGGGAACGACGATCCCAGTTGTGCCCAGGATAGATAGGCCGCCGACGATGCCGAGTCGCCCGTTGAGGGTCTTCTTGGCCAGGGCCTCGCCGTTTGGCACGGAGAGCTCAATCATGAGACCGCCGGAACGGATGACGTCCCCCGCAAGCCCCTCGAGGTGCTCGGCGATCATCTGTCTGGGGACCGGGTTGATGGCTGGCCCGCCAATTTCGAGCCCAAGACCCGGGCGAGTGACTCTCCCAACCCCGACGCCGTTCGTGAGCGTCAGCCCGGGCTGGCTCGGCCGCCACAGCCTGGCCCGGATCTCGGCCTTGTGAGTGACGTCAGGGTCGTCGCCGGCGTCTTTGATGACCGAGCACATGACCCAGTCGGCCTCGCGCGAGCGGCTGGCGATCTCGAACTTCACGTCACGGCCAGCCGGCAGGTGAATCGTGACCGCCGGTGTGGTCTCACCGCGCAGCAGCCAGCGCGCGGCAGCGACCGCCGCCGCCGTGGCGCAGGCCCCGGTCGTAAAGCCCGTCCGCAGCCCGCGCCGTCTGACCGGTGTGAACGTCTCCTCGTCTTCAAGCGTCATGGTGTCGTTCGACCGCGAGTTGTGCTGACGACGCCAGCCGCAGCAGATGGTTGAGCGCTGCGGCCGCCAGTCCCGAGCCTCCTCTGGTCCCGCGTACCGCGAGGCACGGGATTCCCGAGCTCAGCAGCGCCGCCTTCGACTCAGTCGCCGCCACGAATCCGACCGGGAGCCCGATTATCACCCCTGGCCGGGCCTGGCCCGCGTCGACCAGGTCAAGGATGGCCAGCAAAGCGGTTGGCGCATTGCCGACGGCCACGACCGACCCGTCCAGCCTTTCGCGCAGCGCGATCATGCCCGCCGCGGCGCGCGTTATCCTCTCTTCCAGCGCGATTTCGGACCCGCCGGGCGTATCCACCGCTACCAGCACGGGACACCCGAGTCTCGCCAGGTCTGCGTGATTGAGCCCTGCGGCGACCATCCGCACGTCGACGACGACCGACGCGCCCGTGTGCAGGGCCGCGAGCGCCGCCCCGATCGCGTCGCCTGAGATCGCCACCTGCTCGGCCAGAGCCAAGTCGCCCGCCGCGTAGACCAGCCGGGCCACCAGCGACCGCTCGGGCTCCTTTGGCGGCAGGCGCTGGCCGAGCAGTTCGCCCAGCCGACGCAGGCTGAGCGCCTCGATCCGGTCGGGTGGCATACCATAGCGGCGGAGCAGCGGGCCGGCTCGGCTTGTGTCAGCCCTTTCGTGATCCTGGCTTTCTTTGTCCTCAGGATGACAATGTGACCTTGGGTCTTTCCCGCTGCTGGGCGGGAAGGCGGAGACACATCCTTCGCTTCGTCCAGGATCGTGCGCGCGGCGCCACGCCGTGGCTGCTTCGACGAACCGCGGCGCCAGGCGCGCGTCGGTCGCGAAGTGTAGGTGGATGTACGACGCGAGGACGTTGCCGGCGACGTACCCTTCCACCCGTGCGGTGTCGCCGACCACGTCGTACGCGGCCTGGGCTTGGTCGGGCGGATCGCCGGCCGACCAGTGGAACTCGTGTCCACGCAAGTGCTCGCCGGCCCGGGTCAGCACGGAGTCACGACGGGCCTGGAGCTCACGGTAGCCCAGCGTCAGACGTCCGCCTTGGAGCCCACTCCAGCCCGGCAGCAGCCCGGCCATCCCGTGCCGCTGGCCGCTGGCGTCGACCAGGCCCTCGGCCAGGTACATCAGGCCCCCACACTCGGCGTAGATCGGCATCGCAGCCCGCGCTCGGGTCCGGAGATCGGCCAGCAGACCTTCGTTCGCTGCAAGGTCGGCCGCGTGCAGCTCCGGGAAGCCGCCGCCAATGTACACGCCCGACGTGTCCGAGGGGAACTGCTCGTCTCGGCGTGGGCTGAACGGCACAAGCTCGGCTCCCCACGCCTGCAGCAGGTCGAGGTTGTCCTCGTAGTAGAAGCTGAACGCCTCGTCGCGCGCCACGGCGATTCGAACGAGGCGCGGCCGGGGCTCGCCTGGGAAGACCACGGGACTCGGGTGGCTCGGCTGCCTGGCGCGCGACGCGATCCGCAACAGTCTGCCCAGATCGATCCCCTCGGCAATCGCATCGGCGAGCCGCTCGAGTGTCTGGGCGTCGAGCCGGCGCTCGGACGTCGGAACCAGCCCGAGATAGCGCTCCTCGAAGCGCCAGGTCGAGTTGCGGGGAAGCCATCCCAGGACCGGCAGGCCGGCCTCGCGCTCAATCGCCTCGGCCGCGGCAGCGTAGTGGACGGCGGTCGCGACGTTGTTGAGGATGACGCCGGCCAGATCTAGGTCGGGGTCGAGCCTGCGGAAGCCTAGCGCGAGCGCGGCCGCGCTGCGGGCCATCCTGGCGGCGTCGATCACCAGGATGACTGGGGCCCCGATCAGCCTGGCGACGTGGGCCGTGCTGCCCACCTCGGCGCCGCCCGACTTGCCATCGTACAGGCCCATGACGCCCTCGACGACCGCGATGTCACTTCCCGCGCCGGCCCGCGCAAACAGCTCCCGCACCGCGTCGGGCGACAGCATCCACGAGTCGAGGTTGCGAGACGCCCGGCCGGCCGCGGCCTGGTGGTAGGTCGGGTCGATGTAATCCGGTCCAACCTTGAACGGTTGGACGACCAGGCGGCGACGGCGGAGAGCGGCGATCAGACCGGTAGCGACCGTCGTCTTGCCGACGCCGCTTGCCGTCCCGGCGATCACCAGTGCTTTCATGCCACGCTCGGCGGCCTCACCTCAGGCGCTCCGACTAGTCGGAGCCCCGCACCGCCGTGACCAGGTCACCCGCGCGAAGCCGCTCGATTGGCAAGTAGCGGCCACCGAGCGCAACGCTGAGGTCGCGGCCCAGGCCCATGCGGACCGGCCCGCTCTCCGTGTCGACGACCACAGCCTGGATGCCCTGGGTTCGCAGCTCGCCCGCCAGGAGGCGCGCCTCGTCTCCGACGGCACCGCCGCTCAGCGACACGTTCGGACGCCCGTCGGAGACCAGGACCAGGAGCGGAACGTCCTCAGGATGGCTCGCACGGTGGCGCTGAACCGTCAGCAGCCCAAGCTGCAGAGCATGCGCGAGCGGGGTCCGCCCGCCGGTCGGCAGAGCCTGAAGCTGGCGCTCGGCCAGCTCCACCGATGTCGTCGGCGGCAGGAGGAGGTCGGCCCGCGGGCCGCGAAAGGCGATCAGGCCGATCTTGTCGCGCTTCTGGTACGCATCGACCAGCAGCGACAGGACCGCCTGCTTAGCCGCCACCATGCGCTGGCGCGCGGCCATCGAGCCACTGGCGTCGACGGCGAAGAGGATCAGGTTCCGGGTCCGCGTCTCGCGGACCTTCTCGCGCAGGTCTGAGCGCCGCACCTGGAGCGCGGGGCCAGTCGGGTTGGCCGCGCGGCGGGCCGGCTGGCGGGGAGCTGCGGCCCGCAACGTCGCGTCCAGGGCCACGTCGTGAACCGACTCCCCGGGCAGCGCCGCGGCCACGTACTGGCCGCCGCTGGTTCGCGTCCGCGTTCGGCTGCGCCGACCCGGTCGCCTCGGCCGCTCATCGCGACCGGCCGGCGGCTCGAGCGGGCGGACCGTGTACGGGTCGCCGGCCGCGAAGACCCGGTCCTGGGGGTCAGGGGTCGGGGGCCGTGAACAAGTGCGCTTCTCGGGTTCAGGGGACCGGGAATGGTCCCCGTCCCCTGGGCCCTGGCTCCTGGCTCCTGGCCCCCCGTCACCCGACCCCTGCTCCCGGATCGCGCGCTCGATGTCCTCGGGGTCCACGCGAGACTGTTCGAAGGGCTGGCGGCGTCGACGGTGGAGCAGCGCCAGCTCGGCCGCGTCGCGGACGTCCTCCTCCGTCACCCGGCCGCGGCCGGCGTAGGCTGCCAGGGTCACGGCGGTCTTGTACATCACGATGTCGGCCCGCAGCCCGTCCACCTGGAAGTCGCAGCACAGATGCGTGATCAGGTCCAACATCCGCTCGTCCAGGACGACCGCGGGCATCAGTTGCTGAGCTCGCAGGATGCGGGCCCGCTCGGCCTCCTCTTCGGGCTCCCAGCCCGCCACGAAGCTGGCCGGATCGGCCTCGAATCCGATGCGCCGACGGACTACCTCCGCGCGCCGCGGCTGGTCCGGCAGGCCCTGGACCTCGACCGCCAGCGCGAAACGGTCGAGCAGCTGGGGTCGCAGGTCGCCCTCCTCTGGGTTCATCGTGCCGACCAGGATGAACTGGGCCGGGTGGGACAGCGAGATCCCCTCGCGCTCGACGTAGTTCATGCCCATCGCGGCCGCGTCAAGCAGGATGTCGACGAGGTGGTCGTTGAGCAGGTTCACCTCGTCGACGTAGAGAATCCCGCGGTTCGCGGCGGCTAGCAGGCCCGGCTCGAATCGCCGCTCGCCCTTGGAGATCGCCTCCTCGATGTCGATCGCGCCGGTGACACGGTCCTCGGTGGCTCCAACGGGCAGGTTGACGATCGGCACCCGACGCGCGGCGGTTGGCAGCACGGTCCCGCCTGGCGCCCGGCCACGGCAGTCGGCGCACAGCTCGTCGCACAGCGTCGGGTCGCAGCCGTAGTGGCAGCCGATCACCACCTTGATCTCGGGAAGTAGATTCGCCAGCGCTCGCACCGCCGTCGACTTGGCCGTGCCCTTCTCGCCCCGAACCAGGACGCCCCCCAGGCGCGGGTTGATCGCATTCAGCACCAGCGCCCGCTTCATTCGCTCTTGCCCGACCAACGCCGTGAATGGAAAGACGGGCCGCGACGAGGAATGAGGAATGAGGAATGAGGAATGGGTGGACGTTGCCGGTAAGCTGCTCATGCCTCGTCCCTCATTCCTCATCCCTCTCTTCGAGTTGGCCATCCAGATCGAGGTAGAGCTGCTGCAGGCGGGCGCGCATGTCCTCAGGTGGCGCCTGCCACATCCCGCGCTCCATCGCTTCCACCAGGCGCTCGATGATGCCGCGCAGCGCCCAAGGGTTCTTCTCCTCGAAGAAGCGCTGCAGCTCGGGATCGAACACGTAGGCATCGGTTACGCGCTCGTACATCCAGTCGTCGATCACCTGGGCGGTGGCGTCGTAGCCGAACAGGTAATCGACAGTCGCAGCCAGCTCGAACGCGCCCTTGTAGCCGTGCCGCTTGATGCCGGAGATCCACTTGGGATTGACGACCCGGGTCCGAAAGACACGCCGCGCCTCATCGGCCAGATCGCGCTGCCTGGGCTGCTCCGGATTCGCGCTGTCCCCGAAGAACTGGCGCGGGTTCCGCCCGCTCAGCGCGCGGACGGTGGCGATCATGCCGCCGTGATACTGCATGTAGTCGTCGCTGTCGAAGATGTCGTGTTCCCGATTATCCTGGTTTTTGGCGGCTACGACGATGCCGCCGAATCGGTCGCTGAACTCGTCCGGCGCCTCGACCCCGAACACGTCACGGCCGTACGCGAAGGCGCCCCAGGCCTGATACACGGTCGCCAGGTCCTGGTCCGTCTTCCAGTTGCGCTCCTCTAGCAAGGGCAGGATCCCGGCCCCGTAGGTGCCCGGCTTGCTGCCGAAGATACGATAGCTGGCCGAGCGCCGAGCCACTTCCGGCGCCGCACCCGCGAGTTCCTTGCGGACCGCCTCCGCGCGGACGTGGGCGGCCACCAAGTTCTGCTCCGGCGACTCGTCAAGCCCAGCGACCAGGGTGACCGCGTCGTCCATCAACTGGACCAGGTTGGGGAATGCGTCGCGAAAAAAGCCGCTGATGCGGACCGTGACGTCGATCCTGGGACGGCCAAGCTCCTCGAACGGGATCACCTCGAGGCCCCGCACGCGGCGGCTCTCGCGCTGCCAGATGGGCCTGACCCCGAGTAGGTGAAGGACCTCCGCCACGTCGTCGCCGTGCGTCCGCATCGCGGAGGTCCCCCACACGACGATGCCGACCGACTCGGGGTACCGGCCTTCCTCGGCCAGGTACTTGGCCAACAGGCCGTCGCCGAGCGCTCGGCCGACCTGCCAGGCGTTGGGCGAGGGGATGGTGTTGGGGTCAACCGAGTAGAAGTTGCGCCCCGTCGGCAACACGTTCGCCTGGCCGCGAGTCGGCGCCCCGCTCGGGCCGGCCGGCACGTAGCCGCCGCGCAGGCCGCGCAGCAGATTGGCGATCTCGTCGCAGGTGCGGGCCAGATTGGGCGCCAGGGTCTGGGTGACGTACTCCAGCGACTCGCGGACCACCTGGCCGTCACTTGGGAACCAGCGCTCGACGAGCGGGCCGACAGCTCGGGGCGCGAAGCCTACCGCCTGAAGCTCGGCCAGCAAGGCATGGCCAAGGCGATCTAGCCGCTCGAGGACATCGCCGTTGCTGCGGATTGGATCGTCGTCGCCGACTCGGGCGAGCGCGGCGGGCACGTTGCCCTTGAGCGGCGCGCCCCGATCGGCCAGGAGGTCGTCGTAGCGCATCCCGAGCGCCTCGCCGAGCGCTCGGCGCAGGCTAGGCGCGTCGACATTATCCAGCCGGGTCAGCGCCAGCAGCAGCCCGATCTCTTGCTCGTCGCGCGGCGCCTGCCCCAGGGTGTGGAGCCCGTCGCGAATCTGGGCGTCCTTCAGCTCACAGATGTAACCGTCGACGTGGAGCACGAAGTTGTCGAACTCGTCGTCACGCGGCCGCCCGTCGAGGTCCAGGTCACGATCAAACCGCGCCTCGAGGATAGCCTGCCAGATCTGGTCGCGGACCATTGGCGCCTTCTTCGGATCGAGCGTCTGGACCTGGTAGTACTCGTCCATGAGCTGCTCGAGGCGGACGATCTCGTTGTAGCTGTCGGCGGTGGTCATGGCGGGGATCAGGTGGTCGACGATCGTGGCGTGGGCGCGCCGCTTGGCCTGGGCCCCCTCGCCGGGGTTGTTGACGATGAACGGGTAGAAGTGCGGTAGATCGCCCAGCGCCACCTCTGGGTAACAGGACGCCGACAGCCCGAGGCCCTTGCCTGGCAGCCACTCCAGCGTGCCGTGCTTGCCGACGTGGACGATCGCCTGAGCGCCGAATTCGTCGCGCAGCCAGCCGTAATAGGCCAGGTAGTGGTGAGTCGGCGTCAGGTCGGGGCTGTGGTAGATGGCTATGGGGTTCTCGCCGAAGCCACGCGGCGGCTGGACGCCGACGAACACGTTG
>DASPXK010000363.1:0-11947 GCA_035637315.1 Chloroflexota bacterium | reverse complement strand
CGCTCAGGCCGGTGATACTCAGCCCGGCCGCGATGCCAGCGCAGCCGGCCGCTAGCTCCTCCCAGACCAGGCACTGCTCGAGCAGGTTGAGCCCACCGCCGCCGTACTCTGGCGGAATCGAGAGATTAACCAGGCCGACCTCGAACGCCTTGCGCGCCACGTCCCAAGGGAAGTCCGCGCTCCGGTCATACTGGGCCGCGACAGGCGCGATCTCTTTGCGGGCAAACTCACGCGCCAGATCTCGGATCGCGCGCTGCTCCTCGCTGAGCTCGAAGTCGACCATATCGCCCTCCTCTGGGCCCCACCCCACCCTGCATGCACCGCCGGCTGGCGGAGCAGTGCGAGTATGTGCGTGTAATCGCCATGCCGGCAAGGCCGACCCGGTAGTGATAACCTTGGACCAGGATTCCCAGCGGCCGGGATGCTGCGCGATTCCCGGTGCAGCGGGCCCCGCCATCTGCCCAGAGCGTGGGCTTCTCGCGCACTACCCTTGCCGCAGACGCCGCCTAGGATGGGTGGTGGAGCGCTATAATGCTGCCACCATGATGTCACGCACGCAGGTCACCTTAGATCGAGAGTTGCACCGCAGGGCGCGCGGCAGGGCTGCCGCCCTGGGCCTATCCCTGGCCGAGTACGTGCGGCGACTAGTGGTCGCCGACCTCGCCGAGGAGCGGCCGATTGGGGTTGCGCACGACGTCTTCAACCTCGGCGATTCCGGTGGGGGCGATGTCGCTGCCCACAAAGATGCCTATCTCGCCGAGGCCGCGGGCGCGCGCACGTCTGAGCGCAGGTGACTGTCTTCGTCGACACCTCTGTCTGGTACGCGGCGGCTGACCGCTGGGGACCGCAGCAACGCCCGGGCAAAGGAGATTCTCTCGGGCGCTGAGGCGTTGGCGACCACCGATCACGTGCTCGTCGAAACATGGCTTTTGCTCCGGCACCGCATCGGCCGAGGGGCGGCGGAGCGGTTCTGGGACGGGCTGCGCCGTGGTGTGGCAGTCATCGAGGCCGTGACGGCGGCGGACTTGGAAGTTGCCTGGGCGGTCGGTGAGCAGTTCGCAGACCAGGACTTTTCGCTGGTGGACCGCACCAGCTTCGCGATCATGCAGCGCCTGGGCATCGAGCGCGCGGCATCCTTAGACGACGACCTCGCCGTCTTCCGGTACGGTCGACGCCGTGCTCGCGCCTTCACCGTGCTGCGGTGAGTCGATCCCGGGCTCAGCGGGTGCGTGGCGACGGCACCGGTTCAACCGCCTAAGCGGAGAGCTGAGTCGCCCGAAGCGCCTTCCCCGCCCGCGCGCCCGTGTACACTCCGTCGCGCACGGCGAAGACGCCATTCACGAGCACGTGCGGCATGCCGACGGGCGGTTGCTCCGGGTCCTCGTATGTGGCGTGGTCCTTCACCGCGGCCGGATCGAAGACGACCAGATCGGCCCACATGCCCGGGCGGACCAGGCCACGCTCGAACAGTCGGAACTTCTGAGCCGGGAAGCTGGTCATCTTGCGGACCGCTTCGGGCAACGAGATCAACTCGAGGTCGCGGGCATAGTGGCCCAGGACGCGTCGGGTAGGTGCCCCAGGTTCTCGGGTGCGGCTTGCCCCGCGCGATGATCGCGTCCGAGCCGATCATGACCAGCGGATGGGCCAGGATCGTGCGCACGTCGGCTTCGTCCATCATCGTCAGCACGACCGTCGGTCGGCCCTCCTCCTCGCGCAGGACGTCGCAGAACGCCTCGACGGGGTCCTGGCCGAGCTCGTCCGCGATCGCCTGAACGCTCTTGCCCAGGTAGTCCGGGTTGCGCTCGACGCTCGCGATTCGGACCTGGTCCCAGCCGGCCGCGCCGGCCAGGTTTTCCCAGCCAGGCAGCCCCTCGGCGAACTCACGCGCGATCCTGGCGCGCGAGGTCGGATCCGCCAGACGTTCCAGCAGCGCGCCCCGGCCGCCCTCGTGGCACCAGGGTGGCAGCAGCGCCACCATGCCGGTGCTGCCGGCGTTGTACGGATAGGCGTCAGCGGTGACTTCCACCCCACGCGCCCGGCCTGCCTCGATCACCGCCAGCAGGTCGCCCGCCCGTCCGTGGTTGGCGCGTCCGGCTGCCTTGAGGTGTGAGATCTCGACGCGCACCCCGGCTGCTTCGCCGATCTCGATCGCCTCGGCCACCGCGTCGAACAGGGTGGCCGTCTCGCCCCGAATGTGGCTGGTATACAGCCTCCCGGCGCCACGGAGGACCGACGCTAGAGCGATCAGCTCGGGCGTGCGTGAGTAGAGGCCGGGCGCGTAGATCAGACCCGAGGAGAGGCCGATGGCGCCGTCGTCGAGAGCCTCGGCGAGCAGCCGCTGCATCGTCCGCAGCTCGTCGTCGGTCGGGGCGCGGTTCTCGAAGCCCATCGCGGCCACCCGCAGAGCGCCGTGGCCCACCAGGGGCGCGACGTTGCTGACCGGCCCGACCTCCTCGAGTCGCTTTAGATAGCCGGCCAGGCCCCCCCAGTCCCAGGGCAGCTCGGCGAAGATCCCGGCGTGGTGCTCGCGCAGCAGGTGAGCGGTCTCGGGCAGCAGCGGATAGGGCGTGAAGCCACAATTTCCCGTGACTTCCGTCGTCACACCCTGGAGGATCTTGGCCGGCAGCGGCTCAGCCTCGAACGGCAGCGCATCGGAGTGGGTGTGGACGTCGATGAAGCCGGGCGCGACGGTCAGGCCGGCCACGTCGACGATCTCGCGCGCTTCGGCCGCCTCGAGCTGCCCGAGCGCCGTGATCCGACCGCCCTCAAGCCCTACGTCGGACGGGAAGTCGTTGTTGCCGGCCCCGTCCAGAACCCGGCCGCCTCGCAAGATCAGATCGAACAACCCTCCCCCTAGGCGCCGCGTCCTCAGCGAACGGCCGATGCCAGGACAATGAGCGCCGAGAACTTGACCTGCGGTCCGTCCGCATGTCGACTGATCGCCTCGAGCACCTCGCGCTCGACCTCCTGGCGCCGTTCGGGCGGGAGGGCTTCGGTGACGTGGCGGAAGGCCGGCGCAGCAAGCTCACGGGCCGCTTCCCACAGCTGCTCGACCGATCCGGGCCAGACCCAGGGGATGGTCCGATACTCCTCGTCGACCTGCTGGAAGCCCGCCTGTCGCAGCGAACCTGAAAGCGACCCCGCCTGCGCAAAGCGGAACGGCTGGGGAGCTCCCGGCGGAGGCGGGGGAAGCTGAACGTACTTCAAGAAGACCCCAAGCGTGCTCCCGAAGAAGGGATTCTTCTCGAGTGGCCCCCAGGCTACGAACGCCGCGCGGCCTCCAGGCTTGAGCACGCGACGCACTTCTCGCAGCGCCTGCACGATGTCGGGGAAGAACATCACCCCGAATCGACTCGTCACCACGTCAAAGCTTTGATCGGGAAACGGCAGCGCCTCAGGATCGGCCTGCTGGAAGCTGATGTTGGCCAGGCTTTGCTCGCGCGCGTTGTCTTCCGCAATCGCCAGCATGTCGGGCACGAGGTCAGTAGCCGTGACGTGGCCACCCGGCGCCACCGCGCTCGCCAGCGTGAGCGCGGGCTCCCCCGTCCCGCTGGCCAGGTCAAGCGTGCGCATGCCCGGACGCGCCCCGGCAGCCTGAACGATCGCCTCGGTCGCAGCCCTGCCCTGAACGGTGAGCTGCGGATGCCACTTTCGCCAGGCTCTCGCTCCTTCGGTCCAGTCCCGGCGGAGGTTCTGCTTGTGCTGCTCGGGGCTCGGTAAGTCAGATTGGCTCATAGCTCGAAGCTCCTCGTCGCGGCTCCCAGGCTATCGGCTGACCGCGGTTGTACAAGCGATGGTAGCAGTCCAAAGCCCCGCCGCACATCGTCTATCATCAGGACGGATGAAGGTCGGGCCGGGCAGTCGATGAAGATCACCGATGTTCGGATCATCGTCACTTGCCCGGCCGGGCAGTCTTTCGTGCTGGCCAAGATCTTCACGGACCGGGGGATTTACGGCGTCGGTGAGGGCACCAAGAGTGGGCGCGAGCTAGCGGTCGCGGCCTTGCTGGAGCACCACATCGCGCCAACGCTCATCGGTCGTGACCCCGGCGCGATCGAGGATATCTGGAAGTTCTTGTACCGTGGAGCGTACTGGCGAGGTGGACCGATCCAGATGGCCGCGCTTGCCGCTGTCGACATGGCTTTGTGGGATATCAAGGGCAAATCGGCCGGCCTGCCAGTCTATTCGCTGCTGGGTGGGCCCACTCGCACCAAGCTGCTGACCTACGCTCACACGCACGGGCGGGACTTCGCCGAGGCGGCCGACGAGGTCCTGAAGGCGAGGGCCAAAGGCTACCGGGTCATTCGAAGCCAGGTCCAGGTCCCAGGCGCGCCCGGCGCGTACGGCGCCGAAGACCCCGATGACGCGGCCTACCAGCAAGCGAAGGCTGCCCGGTTGCCGTATGAGGGCACCTGGGAGCCAGAGCCGTATCTCCGGATCGTGCCCCAGCTGTTCGACTACCTGCGCGCCAGGATCGGCTGGGACGTGGCCCTGTTCCACGACTCTCATGGCCGCCTAACGCCGACGGAGGCCGCCCGCCTGCTCAGGGAGCTGGAGCCGTACAAGCTGATGTACCTGGAGGACCCGATCGGCCCTGAGCACGCCGCGTCGATGCGTCGCGTCCGCGAGGCTGGCACCACTCCGATCGCCATCGGCGAGATCGTGAGCAGCAAATTCGAGATCCTGCCCATGATCGTCGAGCAGACAATCGACTACATGCGCTGCTCGCCGATCCACATCGGGGGTATCACCGAGGGCAAGAAGCTGGCGGCGATCGGCGAGCCGTTCGAGGTGAAGACCGCCTACCATGGGCCGGGCGACGTCAGCCCGGTCGGTGCGGCCGCCAGCGCGCATGTGGGGATGGCGATTCCCAACTTTGGGATTCAAGAATGGGTCCGCCACCCGGAAGCCGTCCACGAGGTGATCACGGGCGGGCCCTGGTTCGACGACGGGTACTTGAAGCTCTCCGACGCGCCCGGCCTGGGGGTGGACGTAGACGAGAAGCTTGCGGCCAGGTATCCATACCAGCGCAAGTACCTGCCGGCGCCACGCCGGGAGGACGGCAGCGTGCACGGCTATTAGAGGAATGAGCCACAGCACGGGCGCTCCGCTCACTGATCTCGATCGCCGCTAGCCGGCCAGCCGCGGCCGGACCTCGCGCGCGAACGCCTCGACCTGCGCCGCGAAGTGCTCGGGGTTACGGGCCGCGAATTTCAGGACGAGGTGCTCAGCGCCAATCTCGCGCAGCTCCTTGATCTGCTCTGCGAGCTGGCTGGGCGTGCCCTGGAGCATATGGCCGGGGTGGGCCGGCGCCGGGCCGCCGCGATCGTCGACGATCAGCCGAGCGTCGAGGCGCGGCGCAAGGGCCGGCGCTTGCGCCCGGCCGAGCCGCTGGCAGAGCCGGTCGATCTCGGCGCGGCCCGCCCGCAGCTCGGCGGGAGTCCGATTGATCGGGTGCCAGGCCTCACCGAACTCGACCGCCCGCCGAAGAGCGGCGGGACTGTGTCCCCCCACCCAGATAGGCGGATGTGGCTTCTGAATCGGCCGCGGGCGAAAGTCGACCTCGCCGAAGCGGGTGAACTGCCCGGCAAAGGCCGGCTCAGGGTCAGTCCACAACTCGCGCATGACTCGGAGGTACTCGTCGGTCATCGGGCCGCGCTGCTCGAAGGGGAGTCCGAGGATGGCGAACTCGGCGGCGTTCCAGCCGGAGCCGACGCCCAGAATGATACGCCCGCCGCTGAGATTGTCGAGCGAGGCGATCATCTTGGCCGCCAGCACTCCATGGCGGTACGGAACGACCAGCACGCTGATGCCCAGCAGCACGCGGTCGGTGAGACCGGCGGCCAGCGAGAGGACAACCAGCGGGTCGTAGAGCAGGCCGAACTGCGCGGCGTTCGGTCGCGGCGCAATCACATGGTCGATCACCCAGATGGAGTCGTAGCCAAACTGTTCCGCCTGGACGATGCTGCGCCGGATGACGTCCGGCCGGGCGAGGGGGCGAACGCTCGGGATCCAGATTCCGATCTTCATACGGTCTCCCCTAGTCGAAGCGGAAGCACACTTTGCCCGACCTCGCGCTAGCCGCGATCTCGAATGCTCGCGGGCCCTCCTCGAGCCAGAAATAATGGCTCACGACCGAGCTGAGCCGAATGCCGTGCCGACGGATGAACTCGCAGACCTCCTCGAACTGCGTGTCGGGGTAGATGCTCGTTCCGAACAAAGTCAGCTGCTTGTGAACGAGGCGCGCGAGCGGCATCGTCAGGTCGGCTGAGCCCAGTCCGACGATCGCGGCTGTCCCGAGCGGTCTGAGCAGGTCGCCGATCGCGGCGTGCGCCGCGTTGGCACCCGAAGTCTCGATCAGTTTGTCCGCGCCACCCGGGTAGCGCTCGCTGAGCTGCTCGCCGACCGGGCCGTCGGTGGGGTCGAGGGTCGCATCGGCCCCGAGCTGCCGTGCCAGCTCGCGGCGACCAGGCGAGGGATCGATCCCCACGATCGTCGCGCCCATCGCCTTGGCGAACAGGACGGCCAGCAGCCCGACCGGTCCCAGGCCAGACACGACCAGCACGTCTCGACCGCTTATGGCGAGCCGGCTCAGCGGGTAATAGGCGGTCCCGGCCTGGCAGGCCAGGATTGCGCCGTCGACGAAGGACAGATGGCCGGGCAGCCGCATCAGGCAGGACGCCTCCACACGCATGAACTCCGTGTGCGAGCCGTCGAGGCCCTGGTGCCCGTAGGAGGCGCGCCGGTTCATGCAGACGTTACGGTGGCCCGTGCGACAGTAGACGCACTGGCCACATGTGCGGCGGAAGTAGACCACGACCGGGTTCCCGACCCACCAGCCCTCCACGCCGGGTCCGATCTCGTGGACCACCCCGCAAGGCTCGTGTCCCGAAACGAAGCCCGGTTCGAGGTGCAGCGGGCTGGGATGCCGGTACGGGTGCAGGTCACTTCCACAAATGCCGGTCGCCTTCATCTTGATGACGACCTCGCCCGGCTCTGGCTTTGGCACCGGGCGATCCAGCACGGTCACTTGTCGCTCGCCAGAAGTCCGCAAAGCCTTCATCGGTTGCTCTCCCCGTAGAAGCGTACTCCGACCACAGCAGTAGCGGCTTCGCGTTGCAAGTCCCCTCTCTTCCTCTAGGCCCTCTGGGAGAGGCGACAGGCGTATCTCGCCAGAATCGGTACCGGGAGCCGGGGATGTGTAACGCAGCCAGCGAGGGAGGACATGAGCTTGACAGGATGAGCACGCTCCGTATCCGATTGCAAAAGTGCGCTTCGTCCAGAGTCGCCAGCATTGCCCTGCCGCTCGTTCTCGTTCGTCGGCGCGGAGCCCGACGGGCGCTCAGTAGTGTCGGAGAGGTTCGGGGTGAGCCTCTTGCTTTCCCCCTTCGGCACTAAACGAAGGCATCCCCAGGCTTGGACAGGCGTTGATCGACGCGCTTCGCGCTGCTAGAATGCGTGACGGTCGTGGTGTCGAGCTGCTTCAGCTCAGCGCCAGCGGTCTTCTGGCTGGTCTTGAGGAGGGACGAACCATGGTCGCCTTCCGCACTGCCCGCCCGCTCAGCCACTCCACGCTCCTCCGGCCGCCTCGCGACACGTTTCCGCCGCCTCGCACTCGTCACGTGATAGTTAGCCCCACCGAGCGCTCACGTGAGTCCTGGCCACAGCCTTGGCAAGGGTACGCTCGGCGGCTGGTTCTGGATCGGCGACCGGCGTCGCCGTCTCAACGTGCGCCAGTGTGTCTGCACAAATCTTGCCAACGGAGGTTAGGCAATGGCGGTTAGTGCTCCCGAGGTGAAGCAGCTCACCGACTTGGAACTGATGGCTCACCTATTCCGTCGAGCCGGCTTCGGTGCTCGGCGACAGGAGCTGGAAGCGGCGCTGGAGAGGGGCTACGAAGCGACGGTCGAAGGGCTGTTGCACCCGGAAGCCCAGCCGGACTTGGATCACGACCTGATCTGGCGCTACTGGCCCGACATGAAGGAACAGCGCCAGATCGATCCGTCCCAGTCGTACTGGGTGTACCGGATGATCAACACGAACAAGCCGCTTGAAGAGAAGATGGCCCTCTTCTGGCACGGGCTCTTCGCGACCGGCTTCGCCAAGCTCAACCACGCGCGGGTGATGCTCAACCAGATCGCGACGTTCCGCAAGCACTGCTTGAGCGATTTCCGAACGATCCTGATCGAGCTGTCGAAAGATCCGGCCATGATCTTTTGGCTGGACAACCAGGAGAACACCAACAGCGTCCACAATGAGAACTACGGTCGCGAGCTGCTCGAGTTGTTCTCGCTGGGGATCGGCAGCTACACGGAGGACGACGTCAAAAACTGCGCCCGCGCGTTCACCGGCTGGACCCTGAAGAACCCAATTCCCGGCGCCCTGCCCTTCGGCCGCTTCGATTGGGAGTTCGAGTTCCGGCCGGACCTGCACGACTACGGCGAGAAGGAGTTCCTGGGCGAGCGCGGCAACTTCCAGGGGACCGACATCATCGATATCATCGTGCGTCAACCGGCCACAGCCCAGTTCGTCGCCCGCCGACTGCACAACTTCTTCGTCTCCGACACGCCCGACCAGGAGGCGATCGATCAGTTGGCCGAGACCTACGTCCAGTCCCAGTACGACACCCGCGCGGTGATGCGGACGCTCTTCATGTCGGACTTCTTCCGCTCTCCCAAGGCCTACTACGCCAAGGTCAGAAGCCCGGCCGAGCACGTGGTCGGCGTGATGCGGCTGGTCGAGGACTTCACCTATCCGAAGTGGGGAATCCGTGAGATCTCTCTGGAATGCCGCTACATGGGCCAGGACCTGTTGAACCCGCCGAGCGTCGAGGGCTGGCACACCGGCAAGGAGTGGATCGACACCGGCATCCTCGTCGAGCGGGTCAACTTCGCCGCCGCGGAGGTGGGTAACATCGACAAGCCCGGCGTGCGCAAGATCATCGAGCGCCTGCGGGCGATGGGCGAGCTGTCGCCGGAGCAGCTAGTCGACAACTGCCTCGATCTGATGGGCCCGCTGGCGGTGTCCGATCGAACGCACCACGCGCTGGCCACCTTCGCCCAGCAGAGCGGCCCGCTGCGCCTGGTGGCGGGCGACCGCGCCGCCGAGGAGCGGGTCACCGAAATGCTCCAGCTCATCGTCGCGACCCGGGAGTTCCAGTTCGGGTAGGAGTGCTGTCCCGGCGCCCGCCGGCAGGCACACCCGCCCCTATGAGGAGGCAGCGATGGTAACCACACACAAGCCACCGACGCTGGTCGTGCTCCAGCTGACCGGCGGGAACGACACGATCAACACCCTCGTCCCCTACGGCGATCCGCTCTACTACGACAACCGCTCGACGGTGCGAGTGGCCGAGCAAGACGTGTTGAAGATCGACGACGGCTTCGGCTTCCACCCGAGCATGGCCGCCGTCAAGCCGTTCTGGGACGAGGGGAAGATGGCGATTATCAACGGGATCGGCTACCCGAACCCGAACTACTCGCACTTCCGCTCAATGGACATCTGGTACACCGCCGTGCCGGACACCATCGCGATCGATGGCTGGCTCGGCAAGGCCGTCCGGGAGCTGGACCCGCGGGCCGAGAACGTGCTAACCGCCGTCAACTTTGGGCGGGGGCTGCCGCGGGCGCTATCGCTGGCCGGCGTGCCGGTCGCCTCGGTCGGCCAGCTCGACTCTTACGGTCTGCTGACCAGTCTGTCGAGCGTCTCGCAGCGCCAAGCGGCGCTCGAGTTGTTCTCCTGCCTGTACGACGACGGCTGGAACGACCAGGGAGCGCCGCCAAGCCGGCAGCTGCTCCCAGAGGAGATTGGCCCGGTCCTGAGCTACCTGGGCCGAACCGGGCTGGACGCCCAGAAAGGCGCCGAGATCCTCGGCACGGCCCTCAGCAAGTACAGCTCGACCGTCGAGTATCCGAAGACACAGATCGCCGCCAGCCTCAAGGGGATCGCCCAGGTCAAGATGGCCCAGCTCGGCACGCGCGTCTTCTATACCTCGCACGGAAGTTTTGATACGCACGCCAACCAGCTGCTGGTCCACGCCCAGCTCTGGACAGAGGTTTCGGAAGCGGTGGCCGCGTTCTTCGCCGACCTGCGCGAGCACGACGAGGCGGACGACGTGATCATGCTGCTGTGGTCCGAGTTTGGCCGCCGCGTCAAGGACAACGGCAGCGGTACCGACCACGGGGCCGGCGGCGTTGCCTTCGTGCTGGGCGATCCCGTCAAGGGTGGCATGTACGGCGAGTACCCCTCGCTGAACGAGAGCGACTTGGCGATCGGCAACTTGCAGTACAGCAACGACTTCCGCTCGACCTACAGCACTATCCTCGAGCACTGGCTGAGGCTCGAGGCGAAGCCGATCGTGAACGGCAGCTTCGAGGAGTTTTCATTCGTGTAGATATTAAGCGGCAGGCGGTAGGAGGGAGGAGCAGCGGCTACCAGCATCCATACCGCCTGTCTTCCCATCCCCCAACCACTCCGCGCCAGGAGCGAACCAATGACCGTATCCGTGAAACCTCGGCCTTTTCGCTATTCCCACACCGTCGGCCTGCTGGCGGTGACGGGGAGAGGGTTCAGCAACCCGGTCGACCTCGCGCTCGGAAAGAATGGACTGGTCTACGTGCTGAACCGCTCAAACTCCTTCCAAGCGCCGATGGGCGCCGTGCGGGTCACCATCTGCACGCTCGATGAGGAATACGTCGGCCAATTTTCGGGCTTTGGCGAAGAGGACGGGCTGCTAGTTTGGCCGACCTCGATCGCCATTGACAGCCACGGCAACATCTACGTCAGCGACGAGCACCGCCACGACGTCCAGGTCTTCGGCCCAGATCACACCTTCGTCCGCAAGTGGGGCGGCCACGGGTCGGGAGACGGCCAACTCGACCGTCCCTCCGGCCTGGCGGTCGACGGCGACCACAACGTCTTTGTCGTCGATCACATGAACAACCGGATCTGCAAGTTCAGCTCTGGGGGAGAGTTGCTGGGGAGGTGGGGCGCGGCCGGCAGCGGCCCAGGCGAGTTCAATCTCCCCTGGGGCGCTTGCGTCGACAAGGACGGCCGGGTCTACGTGGCCGACTGGCGCAATGATCGCGTTCAGCAGTTCACCAACGACGGGGGGTACCTGGCGACATTCGGCACGTCAGGTTCGGGCGATGGCCAGCTCAGGCGGCCGGCCAACGTGGCGGTGGACGAGGAGGGCAACGTCTACGTCGCCGACTGGGGCAACGAGCGGCTGACGGTGTTCAGTGCGCTTGGCTTCCCGCTGACGACCATGATCGGCGACTCGGAGATGTCCAAGTGGGGGGCCGAGTACTTAGAGGCCAACGCGGACCTCGTGGGAGGTCGCAAGATCATGCACGACGGTACGCCGGAAAAGCGCCTCTTCGGCCCTACGGCGGTCGAGGTCGATGACCTGGGACGCGTCATCATCGTCGACAACTGCCGCCACCGCCTGCAGGTGTACGAGAAGGTCTAGGCAAGGGGCAGGCGGCCCAGGCCGCGGCGACGGCACCGGCCGGAGCCGGGGTGCGGTTGACGATATCCCGCTGGCATGGCGGGGGGTTCGGCCATAGCTCATGGCCCCTGGGGACCACTCCAGCCGTTAGTTTTTGACGGCGCAGTTGCCATGCCCGTACGGTCGACGCTGGTGAACGGGGCAGGCTTCCCAGCCAGTGTGCCGAAATAACGGGACGCGTGAGCGAGTAGAACGAAGCCCTTGACAGGGTGAGTGCGCGCACGTATCGTTCCCGTTTGTCAACGCGGCGGTGATGGCGCGCTGATACAGGGGAGGACAGTATGGCCAACGGTGTGAGGCGGCGTTTCTCTCGGCGCCAGATGCTGCAAAGCACGGCGCTGGCGCTCGGCGGTGTAGCGGGCTCGGCGATCCTCGCCGCATGTGGTGGGGCCGCCCCGCCGGCGGCCAAGCCAACTGAGGCTGCCAAGCCAGCGGAAG
>DASPXK010000362.1:0-9695 GCA_035637315.1 Chloroflexota bacterium | reverse complement strand
ATCTACCCGTTCATCACCGTGGTGGCCACCAGCCTGGCGACCCACTCTACTGTTCACGCCCGGGATCATCCCGAACTACCTGGTGGTCAAGCAGCTCGGCCTGCTGAACACCTACGCCGCGCTGATCCTACCGGTCATGATCAGCGCCTTCAACCTGGTCGTGATGCGCCAATTCTTCATGGGTATCCCGCAGGAGTTGATTGACAGCGCCAGGATTGACGGGGCGGGCGACCTGCGCATCCTGACGCGGATCGTCCTGCCGCTGTCGGGGGCGGTGCTCGCGGTGGTGGCGCTCTTCTACGCGGTGGCCTACTGGAACGCCTTCTTCAACGCGATGCTGTACCTCAACAACAACAGCATGTGGCCGCTACAGCTGGTGCTGCGCAACTACGTGGTGCAGGGAAGCCCGCTGCCGGGGGCCGCGGTACCGGGCGACGAAGCTGGCATCCCACCGTCGGAGGCCATGCACATGGCGGTGCTGGTGGTTGCGATGGTGCCGATCCTGCTGGTGTACCCGTTCCTGCAGCGTTACTTCACCAAGGGCGTCCTGAGCGGAGCCATCAAGGGCTAATCCGCCCCCGGCGGGGAGTCAGATCGGCCAGGACTCGCGCTTGTAGGCGGCGTCCCAGAACATGTATTCGTACCGAAAGCTCAGCAGGAATGCTTCGCGCATCGCGTCTCGGGTGCGCCGGCCCACCTCCTCTGCCTCCTGGTCGACCAGCTCCCGCCAGGCGCGAGCGCTCTCCGCCAACAGGCCCTCGGAGTAGAAGCGCGCCCACTCGCCATAGACTTGATGGTCGAGGTTGCCCAGCAGGGCGCCCAGCTCGTGATACGTCCAGGGGCACGGCAGCAGCGCCGCGGCCGTCTCGCCCAGGCCGCCTCGGGCCGCCGTCGCAAGCATGTGGTTCTGGTACGCGAGGTTCGTTGGCGCTACCACCGCCGTCTGCACCGCGGTCGCCTCCAGCCCGGCTAGGCTGAACAGCCGCTCGTGCAGAGGCCGCTCGATAGGAGTAAGGACGCGCCGAGAAAGCGCCTCGAGCGCCTCCGGCGTGGGCGCCTTCGCCAGCGCAGTGGCCACCGAGCGCGCGAAGGCCTCCAGGTAGTGGTAGTCCTGGGCAACGTAAAAGCGGAACGTCTCGATCGGCAGGACGCCGGCCCGAAGCTCGTTCAGAAACGGGTGTGCCTGGATCGCCCGCCAGATCGGCCCGGCCTGCTGCCATAGCTCATCGCTGAACCGCTCAGTCATGGCCTAGCGGCCTCTCGTCCCACAACATCGAAACCTCGCGACTAGCTCGCCCTTCCCTTTAGGGAGGGCGGCTGGGGTGGGTGGGTTGGTTGGTCGAAGCGAGCGGCACATTGTACAATCGGCACCACTTCGCCCCCGAAGCGAGCCCCGCCCGCGAGGTCGAGCTTGTTCCAGATCGACCTGAGCCGCGATCGGTTCATGAAGCTGTGGCGCGTCAACGGCGACCGGGTTGAGGCCACCGCCGCCGTGATCCGTCGTGGTCGGCGCTACACCGCCGCAGTCCACTATCGGTACGACGACGGGCGAACAAAGACCTGGTCCTGGCGCACTCGGAAAGGCGCGTCCCTGACGGGGCGTGAGGTCGTGCAGTGCATCAACAGCATCGACCGTGGCTTTCGGTCGATCCCCGGCGTCCACGTGCGGATCGACTTTCCGCAGGAGTCCAGCCGCGAAGAGCAGATGCTGATCCTGATGGACTACGGCCTGTATCGCCTCTTCGAGGAGGGTGACCAGGCTGACGGGGTCGCCGGTGGCCTCCTGAGCGAAGCGAAGGATCTCGACGGCGCGACGCCGTGACGTAGGGCACGGCACATGCCGCTCCCTATCGTCGGGAAGGGGTGGCGGCGGCTGGGGCGCGGGTCGGCGTGGCGGGGGCCGGTAGCTGGGCCGGTTGGAAAAGTGGCTTGCTTGGCGCCGGCGGTGTGGCGGTGGGTTGGGCCGGGCCTGGCAGAGCAGGCGCCGGGGTGTTGGTTGGATTGCGGACCGGCGTGCCGACCGCGGGAGCCGCAGCGGTCGGCATGGGCCCCGGCGTCACCGACGCGCGTGGCGTCGGCGTCGAGTCCGCCCCGCGTGTCGCCTCGTTCCGAACCACCTGCGAAGGTCCGGCCGGTCGGCCGCCCGTTCCCACCAGGGTCACGTTTCGGGAGGGCCGATACGTGCTCGACAGCCGCAGGGTCCGAACATCGCTCCCGCGGGTGACCGTTCGAACGACGGCCATCTTGAACCCGTCCTGTGCTCCCTCCACCGCCAGCCGCTGGCCGAGCGGAAGGGTTGGCTCGTCTTCGACGATCTGGTCCTTGCTTGCGTCGACCACGTCCGTCCGTTCGCCCGGAGTGACCTTCACGACCCAGTCAGGCTTGTTCCCGTACAGACCAAAGACCACGCTGGACCCCTCGACCCACGACTGGATCAGCAAGTAGTCCTCGGTGTTGTTGTAGAACTGCAAGTCGAGGCCACCTTCCTCATCCACGGTCGCGTCCAGGCCCTCGACCCCCTTGGACGTGTAGCCGGGGATCCAGTAGAGGTGGTAGTTACGCTCCTCCAGTTGGTAGCCAGCCCAGAACACGGTGTGGAACAGAGTCGTGGCAACCTGGCAGATGCCGCCCGCGACCGAAGGCACAGTCCTGACACTCGTGCCGGCGTTGGCGATTCCCCAGCCAAGCCGGTAGCCGTTGTCCAGGCTGGTGGAGCCGACCTCTCGATTGAAGGAGAAGAGCTTGCCCGGCGGGACCACCGTCCCGTTCAAGCGCTCGGTGGCCAGGCCAATGTTGTGGCGTTTCGGGGGCGAGGCGCCGGCGAACGAGGTCCGCGATATCTCGATCGAGCCCTTGATGTTCAGCTTCGCGCCATCCTCGGTCGCGACCTCGGGTCTGGTCACGCCGACCGGCAGCGTGATGCTGCGTTCTGGCCCGAGCGCCCTGGCTATCACCAGCTCGACCATCTGGCTGACGTTGAGCTCGCGACCGTCCTTGCCGGGCCGTAGCAGCGATAGGTTGCCACCCGACCAGGTGAAGCGCGCGTTCTGGGGCTGGCCGTTGACTTGCTCGGCGAGTTGGCTCGCCCAGGTGCTAACGGCCTCACGATTCAACGCCACGCCACGCTCGGAGTCGACCACGGCCATCGCGGCAAGCTGCTGGGTGCTCAACTGCCATTCCGAGTCCTGGAACTTCAGGGCGATCGGGCCGCTCAAGAGCGCCTCGGCCTTCGCCCGCGTGGGCGCGAGATCGCTGGATGTCACACGAGGAGCCGTCTCTTCCACGACGAGGTCCACGTAGATAACTTCGGGGTGGGCGAGCGCCTCTTCGAGCCGTCGACGAGTCGCATCAACCTGAAGCAGCCGACCAGTCTGTGCCTCCGTGAAGTCGGCTCTGCCCTCGGGACGGATAGCAAGCCTGGCGTCCTGGACTGGCCGGTCTACCGCGCCCGCGAGCGCTTGCATGAAGGCATCCAGCGTCGATCGCTCGTAGGCGGGGGCGCGGACTTCGTAGGCTGGGCCGTTGATCAGCAGGCCAAACTGCAGAAACAACCTGGAGACTGGATTGCCCTGCCGGCCGAGCCCGTAGGCCTCCTCCAGGACCGGGCTAACGTCGGTCCGCACGCCGAGATGTTGGCCGGCCACGGTCCAGCGCTGCTCCTGGTACCCGATCGTGATCGATCGGTTAGCCATCTCGGCTGCCCGACGTTCGAGCATCGCTCGGGCGTCGTCTCGCGACTGGCCGCCCACGCCGACGCCCAGGGCTCGCACGCCCGGGTACATCCGGCCGGCGTAGGCCGCCTGGACACCGAAGACCACCAGGATCATCAGGCCAATCAGCAGGCCGACAAAGGCCGCGGCGGCCAGTCCCGCGTCACCCAGGGAAGACGCTGGATGCGGACGAGCTCGATTTGAGGCCCAGCCTGGCGTGGATCCTTGGCGCAAGTTGACCGGGCTCGCCTTCCCTCAGGTACGCGCGCCCCGCTTCGGGACTGTGCCTATCATACGGTAGCCCGACGCATTAGAGCAACAGGCGCCCCGGGCTCGGGCCCTAACTACGCTCGATGTGCTCGCCCTGGTACGCGCCCCGATATGGCGCCGCTCGTCCCTCGAGGCGGAAGAAGACGAGTTGGAGAATGCGCGCGTGCCGACGGACTCGAAAGCCAGCCGGGTTGTAGATCACCATCAGGCCTTCGGACCGCCCGGTGTAGCCGGCGTCCCAGACGGCATTGTGGACCGCGACGCCAGACCGCAGTAACGAGGACCTCGGACGCGCCAACGCCATCAGGTCGGGCGGCAAGTCGACCACCTCGTTCAAGCGGAACACGTAAGCTCCAGCCGCCAGCTCATAGAAGTCCTGCTCGCCACAGACGACTGCCACTCGGGGGGCCGCCAAGCGCTCCCCCTCCTCTATGCCCAGTTGTCCCTGCCCGGCCGTTCGCCAGATGCTCTCCAGCGTCAGATCAATCCCGTTCGGCTGGACCTGCCGTTCCAGGTCGCGATAACCCCGTACGAGCGGACGATCGCCCTGGATCAGTCGCCGGATCGTCTCGCCGGTCAGGACGACGCCAGCCACGCCTCAGCTTTCACCTGCTAGCTCCCCACATGCCCGCGAGTCCGGGTCAGCTCCACGGTTACGTCCCCAACCTGAGCGCCCTTGATCGGAGCCGACGGCTTGGCGACTCTGACGCGCACGGCTTCGACCACCTCGAAGCGTCCCAGAAGGTTGGCGGCCAGTTGCTCGCCGACGCTCTCGATGAGGTTGAACGGCCGACCCTCGACCACCTCACGGACCGCCTGCCAGACCTGAGCGTAGTTCACAGTTCGTTCGAGATCGTCGCTCCGCCCAGCCGGAGCGAGATCGAGCTCGAGCCTTACGTCAACGACGAACCGCTGGCCGAGCGTGCGCTCCTCGGCCCGAACGCCGTGGTAGCCATAGAAGCTCATGCCGATGAGCTCGATAGCATCCATCACAGGGTCTGGCGAAACGTCGTCAGCGTCGTCAACAGTTCCGCGACCGTAAGGAAGCGGAGCGCCGTTAGGAGTACGGCGACCGCAAGGAAGCGGAGCGTCGTTAACGGTACCGCGACCGTAAGGGAGCGGAGCATCCTTAAAGAGTACCGCGACAGTACGGGGCGGCACGGCGGGCTCGGACGGGCCACTCCCTCACGGTCGCGGTACTGTGCGCGATGACGAGCGTACTTCGAGTCCGGCGCCTCAGTCCTCCAGTACGGTGAGGCTCCCGATCATCCAGGGATGCAGGCGGCAGTAGTAGGCGTAGTGCCCCTTGTCGAGGTCGCCGGTGTCGAGCATCCAGGAGTTGCCCGGAGTGACCAGGCCCTCTCGGCTGGGCGAGGAATCAAACTTCGTCGCGGCTTCGAACTGGTTTTCGAAAGCCTCCCCCGACCGCCGGATGCTGGTAATGGTATGGGGGAGCTTGCCGCTGCTGGGATTGTTGAAGAGGACCTTGTCGCCGCGGTGGACCTCGATGTGCCCCGGGGCGTACCCCCACCAGCCCTGGCCGGCATCGAAGCCGCGTGAAGGAGGCGGTGCGTCGTTGTCGATGATCATGACGGTCGGGGTTGTCGCGCTGGCCGTCGAGACCCCCACCAACCAGACCAGCCCGAAGGCGACCATAAAACCGGGGACGGCGCGCAGGGAACGAGCGATGAAGCGCATGGACACCCTCCACAATGTGGACGGCCGCGCTGAGCGACCGTCCGTTTCTCGGCCGGCCCACCCCGTCGATTCGCTGGCCGGGCGTGGAACAGCCGCTTTCGCGCTAACTACGTATCACAAACCTGGCCGGATTCGTCCGGTCGCGATTTGTCGTTGGAGGCATAACGCGGCCAAACTCTGCAGTATGCGTCAGCGTCGGCCGGCAGGGTGACCGTGGACCGTTACTGGGACCCTCGCATCGAGACGATGAGTCGCGACGAGCTCGGCGACGTCCAGGCGCACCGGCTCCACTGGCAGGTCCGTCGATGCTGGGACGGCTCCGAATTCTATCATGAGCACCTCGAGGCGGCGGGCGTCAGGCCCGAGGACGTCGGCGGCCTCGACGATCTCGAGCGGCTCCCGCTCCTGACGCGCGTGGAGCTAGAAGCGGACCGGTCCGCACACCCTCCATTCGGCCGCGCGGTGGTGGCACGGGCCAACTGGTTAATCGTGCCGAAGACGCCTTCGACGCTCTCCACCGAAGCCGACGCCGTCAATCGGGTCAGCGTGGCTGCTCGAGCGCTCTGGGCCTTCGGAACCCGACCCGCTTCCGTGCTGGCCGTAGCGCAATTTGGCGAACCGAGGTTGGCCATCGAGACCATCTAGGCCGCCGTCCCGCAAGTTGGGCGCCACGCCCCGCCTCGAGCGTGAGAGCCAATCCGGCCAGCAGACCGAAGAGGTGCTGGTCCGGCCGATCGGGGAGCACCCTGCCTGGATCGCGGTCTGGGGCCATGCGCCCCGCCGGAGCTGGCGAACGCCGTGACCCGGAGACCAGGAGCTATCGGGCTTACGGCACCGCCGAGCTCGGGCCAACGTTGGCGTTCGAGTGCGAGGCGCGGGCGGGCTTGCATTGGGCCGAGGACCACCTTATCGTCGAGCTGCTGGACCCGTCGACGCGGAAGGCGGTCGCCCCTGGCGAGGCGGGCATGCTCGTGCTCACCCATCTGACGCGCGAGGCGATGCCGCTGGTCCGCTACTGGACTGGCCAGCGCGGCCGGCTGGACACGTCGACTTGCGCCTGCGGGCGAGCACTCACCTCCGATCCGTGGCCGGGATCTGGGTCGGCTCCGCTCTCCCCTGCGAGGGAGAGGGGACTGGGAACAAGTGCGCTTCGTGGGGTGAGGGCGAAGCCTAGACGCTCGCGGTGGGCGGCTCCTCCTTCATCGCAGCCTTCCAGACGACGGCGCTCAGGCGGCGGGCTACCAGGCCCGCCGCTGCCATCATCGAGGCTGCCAGCGCGGCCCACAGCATCTTCTTGACCATACCGGCGTTACTTCCTTCCCTGTCAGGGCCACGTCCCGGGTCGTCTTCGTGGTCGTGGCTGCCGATATGAACGTCGAGCGGGATCGCCTCGCGGGCTCGCTCCAGGCGCTCGCCAAGCTCCTCGGCTGCACCGAGCACGGTGCGCTTCAGCCGCTCGTCGGGACGCCTGCGCTTCCGCGCACTCGAGACAGCACGGAATGCCAGGACCCCGCACACGCCGACCACAACGAGGCCGACGCCGGCCAACGCGGCCGGATTTTCCTGCAGCCAGCGCGCGTGCGCCTGCACGTCCACGAGTCGCAAGGCCCGCCGCTCGAGCTCGTCCGCGGCCGAGCTTATGTCGAACCGGATCTCTTCTATTTCCCGTTGCGTGTCAGCAGACGTTGCGCCCACTCAGCATCCTCCTTCAGCGTCTGCCGCGTGCGGTCGATTGGCGAGACTCGAATGTCGCGCAGGCCGCGCTTGATTACTCCGAGAGCCGCCAGGAAAAGCGCGACCAGCAGGACCAGGACTACAAGCCACCCGAGCCAGGGCCCGACGATCGGGATAAAGCGCGCCCCCAAGACGTTGAGCGACAGCACTATGGTCATGGTCAGCACGTCGAGCAGGATCAGCACGCCCGCGAGCGCTATCCCGACCCCGATGGCAAGCGTCTTGCTCGCTCGCAGGGCGTCCAGGACATCTTCCTTGGCCTCCTGCTTGGCCAGCTCGATCTGGCGGTCTACCAGGTCGTTCAGGCCGTTGACGATCCGTCGAAAGAGCTGCCCAACCGACTGCTGGCTGGTGGGCGGGAGCTGTTCCGTCACCCTGATCTACCTCCACCGGTCACGGGATGCCGACGGGACAGCAAATCCCGGGCCCATAAGACAGCCCACCGTGGACCAGGCAACCGAGCACCATTCTAGCAGGGCGCTGGTCGACGGACGGAGGCCGACCCGGGGCTCTGGTATACTCTGAACGCTGCGCGCCCGCCACGTTCGCCCCGACGGCGTCGGGGCCGATCGGCGGGCGTATTCGTGTAGCGGTCGGGCCAAGCGATGTCCCAGCAAACGATCCGCAACTTTTGCATCGTCGCCCACATCGACCACGGTAAGTCGACGCTCGCCGATCGCCTGCTGGAGCTGACCGGCACGCTCGCCGTGCGACAGATCACGGCCCAGGTCCTCGACCAGATGGAGCTCGAGCGCGAAAAGGGCATCACGATCAAGGCGAAGGCCGTTCGGATGCGGTACGCCGCCTCGGACGGACGGGTGTACCAGCTCAATCTGATCGATACGCCCGGGCACGTCGACTTCACATACGAAGTCTCGCGCAGCCTGGCCGCATGCGAAGGCGCCATCCTGGTCATCGACGCTGCGCAGGGCGTCGAGGCCCAAACCCAAGCCAACGCCTATCTCGCGATCGAGCACGACCTGACGATCATCCCAGTCATCAACAAGATCGACCTGCCAGGTGCCGACGCGGAGAAGGTCCGCCAGGAGATCGAGGCGGTCGTCGGCTTGCCGGGCGACGAGTGCATCCTAGTATCGGCCAAGGAGGGGATCGGCGTCGAAGGAGTCCTCGAGGCCATCGTGCGGCGGATCCCGCCGCCGGCCGGCGATCCGTCCGGGCCGCTCCGAGCGCTCATATTCGACTCCCATTACGACGCGTACAAGGGCGTCATCGCCTATGTTCGCTTGATGGACGGGTCTGTCCGTTCAGGCGACCGGGTCGTCATGATGGCGACTCAGCAGCGGGCAGACCTCCCCGAGGTGGGCGTCTTCCAGCCCCAACTGGCCCCGGTTGAGCTCCTCCGCGCCGGGGAGGTTGGCTACGTGGCGACCGGGCTCAAGGACGTTCGCGACGTGCGCGTGGGCGACACGATCACGCTGGCCTCGCGACCCGCCTCGGATCCGTTAGCCGGCTATCGACCCGCCAAGCCGATGGTCTTCGCCGGACTGTACCCAACGGCCGGCGAGGAGTACGCCTCGCTCCGGGAAGCGCTCGAAAGGCTGCGTTTGAACGATGCGTCCCTGGCATACGAGCCAGAAAGCTCGGTGGCGCTCGGCTTCGGCTTCCGGTGCGGATTCCTCGGCATGCTCCACCTGGAGATCATTCGCGAGCGGCTCGAACGCGAGTACGACCTCGAGCTGCTCATCACCGCCCCGAGCGTCGAATATCGAGTCACCACGACCAGTGGCGCTGTCGTGCTGGTGGACAACCCGGCGCTGCTGCCACCCCCGAGCCAGATCGCCGGCCTCGAGGAGCCATGGGTGGAGCTCAGCATCATCACGCCGAGCCGGTTCATCGGCACGGTGATGGAGCTAGTCCAGAACCGCCGCGGGACGTACCACAAAATGGAGTTCGTTGACGAGCAGCGGATCCTGCTGAGCCATGAGATGCCGCTAGCCGAGCTGATCGTGGATTTCCACGATCAGCTCAAGTCCCGCACCCAGGGCTACGCCTCGATGGACTACCAGCATGCGAACTATCGCCTGGCCAGGCTGGTCAAACTTGACATCCTGGTCAACGCCGAGCCAGTCGACGCCCTCTCCATAATCCTCCACGCCGACAAGGCCCAAGCCCGGGGCCGGGCCCTGGTCGAGCGACTCCGCTCGCTGATTCCGCGGCAGTTGTTTGACGTGCCCATCCAGGCGGCGATCGGCGGCAAGGTCGTCGCCCGCGAGACGATCCGCGCGATGCGCAAGAACGTCCTGGCAAAGTGCTACGGTGGGG
>DASPXK010000361.1:0-14512 GCA_035637315.1 Chloroflexota bacterium | reverse complement strand
CGCCATGCTGCAGGCGGGCGGTTATCATCCCGTCCTTCCCCTTGGCGTCGCACTGTCGGTCGGCATAGTCATGGATGCGGTCTTCCCTGGCCAGCGAGTCCTGCTGATTGTGCTGGCGCTTGGCACCATCGCGACGCTGGCCTGGCTGATGTTGCGCCCAGATTGGTCTGGCGCCCTGGTCGACTGGGCCCTGACGATCGCTCCAGCGCTGTACGTCGGCGGCCTGCTCCAGTTCTTTATCCCACTCCGGGAAATGGCGGACGGGACGTTCTGGGTGCTGACCGTCCTGGCCTGCAGCTGGTCGTGTGACAGCGCGGCCTACTTCGTCGGTCGCGCCCTGGGCAGGACGAAACTCGCGCCCAGGATCTCGCCAGCCAAGTCAGTCGAGGGCGCCACGGCTGGGCTTCTGGCGGCGATCGTCGTGGGCGCTCTGGCAGGCCTCGTGGGGGCGCATCCGAGCGTGCGGGTCGCGGGACTGGGCCTTGCAGTGGGCCTGTGCACGGTCCTGGGTGACTTGCTAGAGTCGTTCATTAAGCGCCAGTGCGGGGCCAAGGATTCCGGCGTCCTCGTGCCAGGCCACGGTGGAATTCTCGATCGGATGGACAGCATGCTCCTGGCTGGGCCCGGCGCCTATCTGTACGTGGTGGCTACGTCATGAGCACACCGAAGCGGCTCGCGGTCCTGGGCAGCACCGGTTCGATCGGCACGCAGGCGCTCGACGTGGTCGAATGGCACCCGGACCGCTTCCAGGTCGTGGGCCTGGCCGCGCGAAGCGACTCCGCGTTGTTCCGCCAACAGGTGGCGCGCTTCAAGCCGCGCCTCGTAGCGCTGACCGGCGGTGGCGAGGCGACCTGGCGCCCGAACGGGGCCCGCGTCTGGACCGGCCCGCAAGGTCTGGTCGAAGTGGCAACCGCTCCGGATGTGGACCTTGTGCTGGTGGCCACGAGCGGGACGGCGGGCCTTGCGCCGACCATTGCAGCCTTGCGGGCTGGTCGCCCGGTGGCGCTGGCGAACAAGGAGGCCCTGATCATGGCCGGGCATCTGGTGATGAGGGCGGCATGCGAGGGAGGCGGTCCGGTCATCCCGGTCGACTCGGAGCACAGCGCCATTTGGCAGTGCCTGAACGGCGAGGACACTGGGAGTGTTCGAAGAGTGACGCTGACGGCATCGGGCGGCGCATTCCGCGATCTGCCGCTGCACAAGCTGGCCGAGGTGACGCCCCAACAAGCTGTCCAGCACCCCAACTGGAGCATGGGCGCCAAGATCACCGTCGACTCGGCCACGCTGATGAACAAGGGCCTGGAGGTGATCGAGGCACACTGGCTGTTTGATCTGCCGCTCGAGCGCATCGGGATCGTGCTTCACCGCGAGAGCATCGTCCACTCGCTGGTCGAATTCGTTGACGGCTCCGTCAAGGCCCAGCTCTCCATACCCGACATGCGCCTGCCGATTCAGTACGCGCTGAGCTATCCTGACCGCCTCGCGGCGCCCAGTCAGCCACTCGACCTCAGCCGAATCGGGGGGCTGACCTTTTCCACGGTCGACCCGGCGAGGTTTCGCTGTGCGTTCCTGGCGATCGAGGCCGGTCGGCGGGGCGGGTCTTACCCGGCCGCGCTGAACGCCGCCAACGAAACGGCCGTCGAGCTGTTTTTGAACGGCCTGATCCGCTTCGACCAGATCCCCGAGATGGTCGAGGCGGTCCTGGAGCGACACGTCCAGATCCGCGACCCTGACCTGGAAGTGGTCGGCGAGGTGGACCGCTGGGCACGCGAGGTGTGTCACGCGCTGGCGCCGGCCCTCGTTTCAACGTAGGAACTCTCCGGACGCAGCGGGCGGCCATGTTATAGTCCGAGCGTAGGGGCGGCTCGCGGGACCGCCCCTACGAATCTTCCGTGCAGGTCACCTGCGCATAGGTTATGAGCCTACAGGTCTTGGCCATCATCCCGATCCTGAGCCTGCTCATGTTCGTTCACGAGCTCGGGCATTTCCTGACCGCCCGCCGAGCCGGGATCGTGGTCCAGGAGTTCGGGTTCGGCCTCCCGCCGCGAATCTTTGGGATCAAACGAAATGGCGTCATCTACTCGCTCAACTGGATCCCGTTTGGGGCGTTCGTCAAGATGCTGGGCGAGGAGGATCCGTCAGCCCCCGGCAGCTTCGCTAGCAAGAGCAGGCTGACCCGCGCCATGGTCCTGATCGCCGGCTCCGGCATGAACTTCCTGACCGCTGGCGTCGTGTTCGCGCTCGCCTTCGCCAGTGGCTGGCCTAGCCCCATCGAGAACGAGGTGGAGGTCGCACAGGTCGCACCGGATTCGCCGGCCGAGACGGCCGGCTTGCTCGCCGGCGACATCGTCCTGGAGATGAACGGCAAGCCGATTACACGAGTTGACGACTTCCGGCAGATCACGCGCGACGGCGTGGGAACGGCGATCGATGTTCGCGTCCAGCGAGCCGATCAGATCGTCAATCTGACGGTCACGCCGCGATCCAATCCTCCCCAGGGACAGGGCGCCGTCGGAGTGGCGATTCGGCCCCCAATCCGCGCTGTCCGGCACAACCCGATCGAGTCGGTGCTGCTTGGCTTCGCGCGCGCGGTGGCCGTGGTCGGCTTCACGCTGGCCGCGCCCGTGCTGGTCATCCAGGGCATCGTCTCGCCGGACATGTTGCGGCCGATAGGCTTGCCCGGAATGGCCCAGGTCGCGTCTCAGGCAGTCGACTTCGCCAGCGATACTGGGTTCATCTTTCCCATCTTGACCGTGACCGCCACGTTCAGCGCTGGGCTGGCCATCGCGAACATGCTGCCGCTGCCGGCCCTCGACGGCGGGCGCTTGTTCTTCATCCTCGTCGAGGCCGTCCGTGGGCGGCGGATAAATCCGGAGCGCGAGAGCCTGTTCCACTTCGTGGGCATCGTCGTGCTGATCACGCTGATGGTCCTGATCTCCCTGAACGACATCCAGAACCCGCTGCCCACGATCGACTGGGGGGTGCGGTAATTCGGCTTGTGAGGCGTATGTGACGGTGGTATAATCCAGGCGAGTTGCCGCGGGCCGCTGAAGTGGGTGACGCCCACTTCTTTTATTGTGTGGGCCGTCCATCCAGGTTCTGTTGGGAGGCGTGAGGAGCATATGAAGTCCGAGTTCATCGCCGCGATCACGCAGCTCAGCAGCGAGAAGGGCGTGCCGAAGGAGATGGTCCTCGAAGCCATCGAGGCGGCCCTTGTCTCAGCCTATAAGCGCAACTTCGAGGCCCCCACCCAGGACCTGAGTGCCGACATCTCACCCGAGTCTGGGGCCGTCCAAATCTTCCGCCACCGGCTCGTAGTGGAAGAGGTCCAGGAGCCGGCGCCTGACGACGTCCTGATCCACGATCAGATCACGCTCGAGGAGGCGCGCAAGACCCATCCGAACGCCGACCTGGGCGACACGATTACCACCGACGTGACGCCGCCTACGTTCGGTCGGATCGCGGCCCAGACGGCCAAGCAAGTGGTCCTCCAGAAGCTGCGCGACGCCGAGCGCAGGATGGTCTTCGACGAGTTTGCTGAGCGCGAGGGTGAGATCGTCCACGGGATCATCCAGCGCATCGAGGCTGGAACGGCGATCATCGAGCTGGGCCGCGCCGAGGCCATCATGCCTCGCAGTGAGCAGGTGCCCACCGAGCGCTACTACCCAGGCCAGCGGATCCGGGTCTACGTGGCCGAAGTCCACGACACCCATCGCGGCCCGCAGATCGTCGTCTCACGCGCCCATCGACTGATGCTGCGGCGGCTCTTCGAGCAGGAGGTCCCAGAGATCTTCAACGGCGCCGTCGAGATCAAGGCGATCGCGCGCGAGGCCGGGGCCCGATCGAAGGTGGCGGTCCACGCGCGTCAGGAAGGGATCGACCCCGTCGGCTCGTGCGTCGGGCCGCGCGGCCTGCGCATCCAGAACATCGTCAGCGAGCTGAGTGGCGAGAAGATCGACGTCATCGAGTGGAACGAGGACCCGGCCATCTACGTCGCCAATGCGCTGAGCCCGGCCCAGGTGGTGCGGGTTGGCATCGACGAGGAGACCAAGACGGCGACGGTCGTGGTGCCGGAGCGCCAGCTCTCCCTGGCGATCGGAAAGGAAGGTCAGAACGCTCGACTGGCCGCCAAGTTGACCGGCTGGCGAATCGACATCAAGAGCGACGTCGCGGTCGCGGCCGAGGAGACGGCCGCCGCGCAGATCGGCGGGCCGCCGGCCGACATCGCCGACGCGGGTGAGCCGGAAGTGCCGGCCAGCGCCATGGCGGGCACCGAGGCGGGGACCCAGAGACCAGCCGAGGTGCGCGCCGACGGCTAGAACGGAGTCCGGATGCCGCAGCGTCACATCCCAGAACGGACGTGCGTCGCGTGCCGGTCGCTCCGCCCCAAGCGCGAGATGGTGCGGGTCGTCCGCGCGACAGCCGGTGTCGTGGAGATCGACCCAACCGGCAAGAAGGCGGGTCGGGGCGCCTACGTCTGTCGCAGCTGGGAATGCTGGCACATTGCCTTGCGCCGCAAGGCGCTCGAACATGCTTTGAAAACTGACCTATCGACGGCCGATCGGCAGGCCCTTGCGGCTTTCGCAGAGCAGCAGCCAGCCAACCCCGATCAGCTCTCGGCTGGTGGACGAGTCGCGGAGGCCCGATCTGCTGATGGCTGATGACTCAATGCTGATCGCTCGCGCAGAAAGGGGAGCCATATGAGTCCAAGACCATTTCGGCGGGGAGGCGGCCGGGGTCGTTTCCGCCCCAGGCCAGGCGGCAATCGACGACGGGGCGGCGAGAATCGCCGCGGTCCGGCCGCGCCGCCGGTCGAAGACCAGGAGCAGCAGGGCGGCAACGGTCTAGCTGTGGCGCCTCGGGCGCTGGAGCTCCCGCCGATGATGACCGTCGAGGAGCTCGCCAATCTGCTGAGCCTCCGTCCGGCCGCGGTGATTCAGGCGCTCATCAAAAGTGGCATCTTCGCCACCATGAACCAGGTCATCGATTATGACACCGCGGCCATCGTGGCCACCGATCTGGGCTTCGAGGTGAGCGAAGCGACGCCGACGGTTGTGGAGGAGGAGGCCCGGCCAGAGGGCGAGGATGGCGAGGTCACGATCTCGGAAGAGGAAGCCGCTCTTCTCGTCCCGCGTCCGCCAGTCGTTACGGTCATGGGCCACGTCGACCATGGCAAGACCAGTCTTCTCGACCACGTCCGCCGCACCCGGGTCGCGGCTGGCGAGGCCGGCGGCATCACTCAACACATCGGCGCCTACCAGGTGGACGTAACCGTCGACGGTCAGCCGCACAAGATCACCTTCCTCGACACCCCGGGCCACGAGGCCTTCACGGCCATGCGCGCGCGGGGTGCCCAAGCCACTGACATCGCCGTGCTCGTCGTGGCCGCTGACGACGGTGTCATGCCTCAGACGGTCGAGGCGATCGACCACGCCCGCGCGGCGAAGGTCCCGATCGTCGTGGCGCTCAACAAAATAGATCGGCCGGACATCAACCAGGATCGCGTCAAGCAGCAGCTGGCCGAGCGCGGAGTTGTGGTCGAAGAGTACGGCGGGGACGTGCCGCTCGTTCCGGTCTCGGCCCGCACCGGCCAGGGCATCGACGACCTCCTGTCGACGATCGCGATCATGTCTGAGGTTGCCGAGCTCAAGGCCAATCCAGACCGGGCCGCCGCTGGGATCGTGGTCGAGGCCAAACTGGACAAGTCACGTGGCCCGGTGGCAACCGTGCTGGTCCAGCGTGGCACCCTCAACGTCAGCGACGTGGTGGTGGTGGGCGGCGTCACGGGCAAGCTGCGCGCACTCTTCAACGACAAGGGCAAGCGGATCAAATCGGCGGCGCCCTCGATGCCGGCTGAGATCCTCGGACTGTCCGGCGTGCCGCATGCGGGGGAGCGGCTGGCGGTCGTCGCGGACGAGAAGACGGCCCGCCAGCAGGCCGCGATTAATCAGCGGACGGCGCAGCGGGACGGCGGGCAGGTCGGCGAAGTCTCGCTCGAGGACATCTTCAATCGAATGCAGGCCGGCGAGGTCCGTGACCTGAACCTGGTCGTCAAGGCCGACGTCCAGGGCTCGATTGAGCCGCTGGTTACCTCGCTCGAGAGGCTCGTGGAGGAGGGCCTGCGCGTCAAGGTGATTCACTCCGGAACCGGCAACGTGACCGAGTCAGACGTGATGCTGGCCTCCGCGTCGTCGGCGATCATCGTCGCCTTCAACGTCCGGGCCGAGCCCGGCGCTCGAAGCGCCGCGGACATCCAGGGCGTTGACGTTCGCTACTACAACGTCATCTACAACGTGGTCGACGATGTCCGAAAGGCGCTCGTCGGCATGCTCGGCCCCCGTTTCCAGGAGGTTGTCCACGGCCACGCCGAGATTCGCCAGATCTTCCCAATTCGAAGGGGTGGCGCGGCCGCGGGCTGCTACGTCACCGACGGGCAAATCACACGCAACAGCCAGGTCAGGGTCCTGCGCAACGAGAAGCCTAACTGGCAGGGGCGCATCGCCACCCTGCGTCGAGTAAAGGACGACGTTCGTGAGGTGGCGACCGGCTACGAATGCGGCATCGTCCTCGACGGCTTCAGCGATTTCGCGGAGGGCGACGTAATCGAGGCGTTCGGCGAAGAGCAAGTGACGTAGACTGTAGGGGCGCTGCTTGCTGCGCCTTTCTGGACTGGGCGCAGCAAGCAGCGCCCCTACCCCACTCCGATGGTCACCCGACGACAGCAGCGGCTGAACCAGTTGCTGCGCGAGGAGATTGCCCGCCTCCTCCGCCACGAGACGGAGGACCCGAAGCTGGCCACGCTGATCACCATCACCGAGGTGGAGATCGCATCTGACCTCCAGCGGGCCAAGGTGTTCGTGAGCGTGCTGGCGGACGAGGAGGAGGCCCAGGCCACGCTCAAGCGGCTGCGCCATGCGGCTCGCTTCTTCCGGCGTGAGCTGGCCACCCGCCTCAACCTGCGACACACCCCGCAGCTCGACTTCCAGCTCGACACTTCGATCGCGCGCGGCGATCGAGTCCTCCGCCTTCTCCGCGCGATCGAACGGCCGACGAGTAGTGAGTAGCGAGTGGCGAGTACCGAGTGGCGAGCCCACGAGCGATGACGAAGTCCCAACTCGCGACTCGCAACTCGCTACTGGTTTCATCAACATCTGCAAGGAGCCTGGCTTCACCTCGCACGACGTGGTCGCGATCGTCCGGCGGACGCTCGGTATTCGACGGATCGGCCACGCCGGAACCCTGGACCCCGCTGCCGAGGGCGTGCTACCGATCGCCGTGGGGAGGGCTACACGGCTCGTGGGCCGGCTGGCGGATGCCGACAAGGGATACTACGCGGAGCTGGTGCTGGGCGTTCGGACCAGCACGGACGACGCCGAGGGCGAAGTGCTCGAGACCAGCCCGGTCTCGGCGCTGGACATGGCGGCGCTCGAGGCCGGGCTCGCTGCGTTCCGCGGGAGAATCGTCCAGCGCCCACCGCGGTACTCGGCCGTGAAGGTGGCCGGACGGCGAGCGTACCAGCTCGCCCGAAGCGGCGAAGACGTAGCCCTTCAACCCCGCGAGGTAACCGTGCGCAATTTGACACTCGAATGGTGGCGGCCACCTCGGCTTGCTCTGAGCGTCGCCTGTTCCAAGGGCACATACATCCGCTCCATCGCCCGCGATATCGGCGAGCGGCTCGGCTGTGGTGCTCATCTGGGGAGGCTTGTCCGTCTCTGGGTGGGCCCCTTTCGCCTGGCAGATGCGGTCTCGCTGGATGAGCTCGAGTCGGCGACTCGTAGCGGCCAGCTCGATCACGTCCTGCTGCCGCCCGACATCGTCCTCGGCGAGCTGCCGGCGGTGATCGTCGAGCCGGCCCGGCAGATCGACTTTCGGCACGGTCGAGCCTGGCCGGCCCAGGCCCACGAGCAAGCTCACGACGGCCTCGTGCGCGTGTACGATACTCGCGGCAGGCTGCTCGGGCTGGCGAGGTCCGACCGAGCGCGGGGGGTCTGGCAGCCTAAGCTGGCCTTCGAGTAGGGGTGTCATGTCCCAGCGTTCTCCTGTCGTCGCGACCATCGGCGCGTTCGATGGCGTTCATCGGGGCCACCAGCTTCTGCTCGGACAGGTCGTGGACCGCGCTCGGGCGCTGGGCGTGGACAGCTTGTGCGTCACCTTTGATCCGCTGCCGGACCTGGTGCTGTATCCAGAGCGACACCTGACCTACCTGACAGATCGGGCTGAGAAGGAGCGAATCCTACGCCAGCTGGGACTCGCCCACGTGCTCGTCTTCGACTTCACCCACGAATTGTCAATGCTGTCACCGGAGCAATTCCTCACCCTGATCCAGGACAAGTATCGGCTCGCCGAGCTGTGGGTGGGCGCCGACCACGCCATCGGGCGCGACCGCTCGGGCACCATCCCAGCGCTGGTTGAGATTGGGCGAGTCGACGGTTTCGCGATCCACGTCGTGCCGCCCCAGAAGGTTGATCGCGAGGTCATCTCGAGCACGTTTATTCGGAACCTCCTGGCACAGGGCAACGTCCGCCATGCCAACCAGCTATTGGGCCGGCGGTACCGCGTAGCGGGCCAGGTGGAGCAGGGTGCCTCCCGCGGGCGTCAGCTCGGGTTCCCGACTGCCAACATCCGCCCCGACCCTCGCCGGGCGCTGCCCGCCGACGGCGTCTACGCGGCCGTGGCGCCGCGCGAGAGATGCGAATGGCGGGCGGTGGTCAACCTGGGCGCGCGGCCCACTTTCCAGGAGGCTGACCGCCTCTTGGAGGTCCACCTGCTCGACTTTGAGGGTGACCTGTACGGCTCAGAGCTGGCCGTCGACTTCGTCGATCGTATCCGCGATGTCCGCCGCTTCGAATCGATCGACGCCCTCCGCGACCAGATCGCCCGTGACGTCGAAGCGGCCAGAGCGGCGCGCCTCGAGATGTAACCGCAGAGGGCACTGAGTTACGCAGAGGAAGTCTGGAGAATAACCTCTGCGTTCCTCTGTGTCCTCTGCGGTGAAAACTTACGCCTCTGCAGTGAAAAGTTACGCCTTGTCGGCCACCTGCTTCTTGCGCTCCTCGATCACCTTCTGGGCGGCGTGCGGCGGGACCTCCTCGTAGTGCGAAAAGCGCATCGAATAGATGCCCCGGCCCTGGGTCATCGAGCGCAGCTCGGTCGCGTAGCGGAGCATCTCCGCCTGCGGCACCTGCGCCTCGATGCTGGTGTAGCCACTGGCGGGATTCATGCCCTGGACCCGCGCGCGCCGCCCGTTCAGATCACCCATCACGTCGCCGGTGAACTCGTCAGGAACGGTGATCTCGACCTGCATGATCGGCTCGAGCAGCGTCGGACGAGCCTCGGCGACCGCCTGCTTGAAGCCGAGCGAGCCCGCCATTCTGAACGCCTGCTCGGACGAGTCGACGGGGTGGTACTTGCCGTCATACAGCGACACCCGCACGTCCACGACGGGGAAACCGGCCAGGTTACCGCTTTCCATCGCTTCGCGGACGCCCTTCTCGACCGCCGGGATGAACTGCCTGGGGACAACCCCGCCCACGATCTTGTCGACAAACTCGAAGTCGCCGCCCCGCTCGAGGGGCTCGACCTCCAAGGAACAGACGCCGTACTGGCCATGTCCGCCGGTTTGGCGAACGAAACGTCCCTGTGCTTTGGCCGAGCCAGTGATCGTCTCACGATAGGGGACCTTGGGGACACCGACCTCGACGTTGACGCCGTACTTGCGCTGAAGTCGCTCGGCAGCGATCGTCACGTGCGACTCGCCCAGTCCGGACATGATCGTCTCACCGGTCGACGCCTCGCGGCGAACCTTGAGGGTGGGGTCCTCTTCCATGATCCGACTCAGAGCCGTGCTCAGCTTGTCCACGTCGGCGCGCGTTTTCGGGTGGATCGAGGCCGAATATGAGGTCTCGGGGAAGATCGGCCGCGCCAACGTGGCCGGCTTGTCCTTCTGAGTCAACGTGTCGCCGGTCGACGTCTCGGCCAGTTTGGGTACGACGCCGATGTCCCCGGCTCCGATCTTCTGTGTCGGCTCCTGAGACTTGCCGCGCATAATGAAGAGCTGGCCGACTCGCTCCTCGCGCGACTTGCTCGCGTTCCAGACGTGACTATCCGACTGGAAGACGCCCGAATATACGCGTACGTAGGAGAGCCGACCGATAAAGGGATCCGAGATGGTCTTGAAGGCCAGTGCGGCCAGCGTCCCATCCGGCGCCGCCGCGCTGCCCTCCGCCAGTGGGATGCTCGTCGCGGCCGCGGGCGGAAGAACCGTCACGAGCGCGTCCAGCAGGCAGTCCACGCCGATCTGACGCGCTGCCGAACCACACAGGACTGGCACTACTTTGCCCGCTCGAACGCCCGTCGCGAGCGCGGCCCTGAGCTCGGCCTCATCGATCTCCTCACCCTCCAGGTACTTGTTCAGAAGATCGTCGTCCAGCTCGCACAGCGCCTCGATTAGCGTCTCGCGATGGCGATCGATCAGCTCGACGGCATCGGCTGGAACCTCGCTCGAGGGCTCGCGGGCGTCGCCCTGATAGACACATCGTCCGACCAGCTCGACGACGCCGCTGAAGCCGTGTTCCTGCCCGATCGGCACCGTCATCGGCACGAGGTGCTTGCCGTACCGCTCGCGAAGCCCATCCAAGACGCGCCCGTAGTCGGCATTCTCTCGCTCGAGCTTGTTCACGAACACGAGGCGTGGCAGGTCGCGCGCGTCGGCGGCCCGCCAGACCTGCTCCGTGCCGACCTGGACGCCAGACGGACCGTCCACCACGACGATCACCCCATCGGCGACGTGAACACCCTGAACCACCTCGCCAAAGAAGTCAGCGTAGCCCGGGGTGTCGAGCAGGTTGACCTTGCTGTCGCGCCACTCCAGTGGGGCGAGGGCCAGGCTGACCGACATTTTGCGCTTCAGCTCGTCGGCGTCGAAGTCGGTAGTCGTGTTGCCCTCCTCGACGCTCCCAAGCCGAGTGATGGCGCCGGCCCGAAACAGCATCGCCTCCACCAGCGACGTCTTGCCGGCACCCCCGTGGGAGACGAGCGCAACGTTGAAGACGTGGTCGGCGTCGTACGACTTCATAGCCGACTCCTTTACCAGCTAGTCGAGATAGTTCAAGATGGGGTCACGATATGCGGAGGCTAAGCGAAGGAAGGGCAGCTAAGAAGGGATGGCGAGGCAAGGTTTCGGCGGCGGCCGGGTATTATACCATCGAGTCTTGAGCGCCTCTGCGAGCTGATCGATGATCCCGATTGGCGACGACCCTGGGCCGCGTCGGCTGACACCGATCGTTACGTTCATGCTCGTCGTCGCCAACGTCGCCGTCTACGTCTACGAGCTCTCGCTGGGGGATGGGGTAGAGGGCCTCTTCCGCTCGGCCGGGGTCGTGCCGCTCGAGTTCGCGCGTAACCAGGACATCCCACCCCCGGCGCCCGGCGGGATTTACCTCACGACGCTCTTCACCTCGATGTTTCTACACGGCGGGCTCCTGCATATTGTCGGCAATATGCTGTTTCTATGGATCTTTGGCGATAACGTAGAGGACCGACTGGGACACTTCCGCTTCTTGTTGTTTTATTTCCTGTGCGGCCTGGCGGCGAGTGGAACCCACATCTTCTTCAACTGGGGGTCGCAGACGCCGAGCATCGGCGCTAGCGGGGCGATCGCCGGCGTGCTGGCCGGTTATTTCGTGCTCTTTCCCAGCGCCACGATCCGAACCCTGCTGTTCCTGGGACCCTTCATCACCGTGACGCGGGTCCCAGCGATCATCATGATCGGGTTCTGGTTCATCACCCAGCTCTTCCTGGGTGTTGCGTCGCTGGCGCCGTCCGAACAGACCACCGGCGTCGCCTTCTGGGCCCACGTCGGCGGCTTCATCGCCGGACTCCCTCTGGTCATGTTGCTCCGCCAGCCCAGGCGCTGGTACGACCTGGCCTATCGGCGCTAGAAGCCAACCGCCGTCAACAGCGCACGCTCGATCCCTTCGGCCACCTGGGACCGCGAGAAGCGCGCCAGGATCGCTTCCCTTCCACGGGCGCCCATCTCGTCGCGCAGTTTGGCGTCGGAGCTGAGCCTGACGAGCGCTTCGGTGAAGGCCTCGGCGTCGCCCGGATCGACTGCTATCCCGGCCCCGCTCTCTTCCACCAGCTTGCGCGCCTCGCCGCGTCCGGCTAACAGGACCGGGCGGGCCATCGCCATCGCCTCCAGCACGCGGACGGGAAGCTGGCCCGCGGTGACCGGCAACGGCCGAATCGGAGTCATCGAGATGTCGGCCGCGGCCAGCAGTCCACGCGCGCGCTGGCGCGGCTGGGCTCGCAGCAGCCTAACGTTGGACAGTCCGAGCTCGGCGACCTGGTCCCGCAGCATCGGCGCCTGGGACCCGTCGCCAACGATCAGGAAGCGTAGGTCGGAGCGAGCCGCGAGCTTCTTGGCAGCCCGCAGGATCAGCTCGTAGTCGTACACGGTGCTGACGGTCCCGAGGCAGATGAACGCCGTGTTGCCTTCGAGCGCCAGCTCGGACCGCAGACGTTCGCGTTCGCCGGCCGACGCGGCCGGATCGAGAAAGTCGGGGTCAGCGCCGTTGGTCACCAGGCTGATCTTCGCGGCCGGGACGCCCTGGCTGACGAGCTGGTCGGCCCAGACCTGTGTGACGACGATCAGGCGCTCGGCCAGGGCGTAGACTATCCGCTCGAATCGCTCAGCCATCCAGATCAGGGAATGGTTTCGGAGGGCGCCGAGCTGAATCGGTACGGCTGGCCATAGGTCAGATACGTGAAGCACGAGCGGGGCCCGAAGGAGGCGAGCGAACAACGCCCCCGTCGGACCCAGGAACAGTGGCGGGCTCTCCACCAGGACCACGTCACGTTTGCCGATACGCGCCAGGGCCAGTGGCGCGGAGAGCGCGAACGAGAGCTGGTTGGCCAGCCGCAGACGCGCCGACGAGCCTGGTTTCGCATACGTCCAGGTGCGAACGACGGGGATGGCATCGATCAGCTCAGCACACACGACCCGGCCACGGTAAGATGGCGGGATGACGCCCGTTGGATAGGACGGGAGGGCGGTGACCACGCTGACGTCGTGCCCGCGCGACTTCAAGAAGACGGCGGTCTCACTCAGCCTAGTCTGGGGCGCCCCGACCTCTGGAGGATAGTGGTGAGTCAGGATCAGCACACGCAAGGTCCGAGCATGATATCTGCTCGCCCGACGCGGGTGTTGGTGCTAGACGCGAACGCGAACACGCCGCCCTACGATCGCGCGCTGTGCCGAGCACTCGTCGCGGCTGGGTGCAACATAGAACTGGCAACTTCGCGCTTCCTCTACGAGGCCCTACCGTCGCCAGACGGTTACCGGCTGAGGCATGCGTTCTTTCGCCTCACGACCAGCCACTTCGGCGGCGAGTGGGTGGCTGAGCGACCGGCCGCGCGGCGCCTTCTGAAGGCGGCCGAGTATCCGTTGGATTGGGCGATCCTGCTGGCCGCACTGGAGCGGCAGCGGCCGGACGTTGTGCACATCCAATGGAGCCCGTCGCCGGAGCTGGATCGGGCTTTCTGGCGATGGCTTCGCTGGCGCGGCGTGCCGGTCGTCTACACGGCCCACAACCTGCTGCCACACGCCGCGCGAGTCTGCGACCACGAGCGGTACCGCCGTCTGTACCACGCCGCCGACGCGATCATCGTCCATAGTCGCGGCGGCGCCGCGGAGCTGGTGGATCGATTCGGCCTGCCGGCGCAGCGTGTGGCGGTGGCGCCACATGGCCCACTGCTCGAGGACGAGCGCGAGCTAAGCCGCGACGAGGCGCGGCGGCGGCTCGGCCTGCCGCTCGATGCGCGGTTGGTGCTGTTTATCGGGCTCATCGAGGCATACAAGGGCCTCGCGGATCTGATCGATGCGTTCGCCAGATTCGCGCCCGCTCAGCCGGGGACCTGGCTGGTAGTCGCCGGCCGCCCGAACGAGCCGTTCGGCCCGCACCGTCAAGCACTGGAGAGCTTCGGTCTGCTTGGCCGCGTCCATCTCGACCTGCGCTACCTGCCGCGCGCCGAGCTGGCGGCGTATCTCTGCTCGGCCGACGTCGTGGCGCTGCCCTATCGGCAGACCACCACCAGCGGGATGCTGATGGCAGCCTGGCGTTTCGGCCGCGCCGTCGTCGCCACGGCAACCGGCGACTTGCCCGAGATCGTGGCCGACGGCGAGAGCGGCCTGCTCGTCTCGCCCGCCGAGCCACGAGCGTTGGCCGACGCCCTGTCGCGGGTGCTGGCCGATCCGAGCCTGGAGCTGCGCCTGGGAGAGGCGGGCCGCCAGCGGACGCTCACCGACCTGAGCTGGACCGAGGCCGCCCGCCGCACACTCGACGTATATCGCGCCGTGTCGCGCTGACTGCAAGTAGTTGACGAAGCTGGTAGGGGCGCACGGCGTGCGCCCGCGTCGGCCCCAAGGCACTATGGACGACCGGGGAGACGGGCGGTCAGGCAAGGATTCGGTCAGGATCCTCGCCATCCTCGGCCTGTCGGACCGGATTCTCCT
>DASPXK010000360.1:0-8881 GCA_035637315.1 Chloroflexota bacterium | reverse complement strand
CTGTCAGCCTGGCTCAGATGTGGGCCCTCAGGGGAGAGCATGAGTATTAGGCCAGTGCGCAGTGGGCGGTGGCCGGGCAGCCGGCCAGCTCTCCCCTCGAGGGGGAGGGGGTTTGGGGGTGAGGGGCGTGGCTGAGCCGCTCGTCGCCCGCGATTGGACCCGAGCGATTCGGCCACCGACGCCGGTTGCGCGCGTATTGACCGCGCCGCTCGTCGCCGGTGCGCTCGGGCGGTATCTGGCGTACGGGCTGATCTTTCTGATCTTTACCGTGCCGTTCGTGTGGATGGCGCTGGGAGCCTTCCGCAACGAGCAGGAGATCTTCCGCTATGTCAGCCCGCTCCAGGTCCGTACCTTTGTGCCGGTCGAATGGACGCTTCAGAACTTCGTGGAGATCTTCCGACTCGGCTTCGGGCGATTCCTACTCAACAGCATCGCGGTTTCCAGCGCGGTGGTGGCCAGCTCGCTGATCTTCAACACGATGGCGGCCTACTTCTTCGCGCGGCTGGAGTTCCCACTCAAGGGCGTCCTCTTCGTCCTGGTCATCGCCACGATGCTCGTGCCATTCGAGGCAACCATCGTCCCTCTCTACCTGGTCGTCCGAGTACTCGGGCTGCAGGACAGTTACGCGGGGTTGATCGTCCCCTGGTACGCCAGTCCATTCGTGATCTTCGCGCTCGCCCAGTTCTTCCGCGAGATACCACGCGAGCTGGACGAGGCGGCGATCATCGACGGCTGCGGACGGCTGGGCGTGCTGCGGCACGTGATCGTGCCCAATGCTGTCCCGGCCCTGGTGACCATGGCGCTGCTCGAGTTCCAGAATATCTGGAACCTCTTTTTCTGGCCGCTGATCGTGACCAGCAAGCCTGAGCTGATGGTCATCCAGGTGGCGATCGTGACCAACACCAGCCCGGAGCAGATCTACTGGGGACGCACATTCGCCTCCTCGGTTCTCGCCTCGCTGCCGGTGATCATGCTGTTCCTGTCCCTCCAGCGCTACTACATTCGCGGGGCAGTCCTCTCCGGCTTGAAGGGATGACGAGCAGTCAGCTATCAGCCATCAGCAGTCAGCCACGGACTGACAGCTGACGGCTGATAGCTGAACGCCGAAGGCTGGCAAATGCCGAAGCGGGTGATCTTCGACACCGACCCCGGCGTGGACGACTCGATGGCACTGCTGTTCATGCTGTGCTCGCCGGAGCTCCAGGTCGAGGCGGTGACCACGGTCTTCGGCAACGTGGACGTCGAACAGACGACCCGCAACGCGCTGATTGTCCTCGACGTCGCGGGACGCGCGGATATCCCAGTCGCCCGCGGGTCTGGCAGGCCGTTGTTGCGCGAGCGGCGACGCACGGGCTCACTGGTGCACGCCGAAAACGGACTCGGCGGGATCGAACTGCCGACCCCATCGCGTGAGCCCAGCCGCCAGCGGGCAGCCGAGTTGATCGTGGAGCGAGTGATGGCCACGCCGGGTCGGCTCAGCCTGGTCGCGGTGGCGCCGCTCACGAACATCGCCCTGGCCGTGAGACTGGAGCCGCTGATCGCTCAGAGTGTGCGCGAGCTGGTAATCATGGGCGGCGCCGCCACCGTCCCGGGCAACACGACGCCGGTCGCCGAGGCCAACATCGCCAACGATCCCGAGGCCGCCTGGATCGTCTTCCACGCCGGTTTCCCGCTCACCATGGTTGGGTTGGATGTCACCACCCAGGTCACTATGACTCCCGAATACCTCGCCGAACTCAAGCACTCGGGGACTCCCGAGGGTGAGTTCATTCATGCCATCGCGCAACATTACAGTAACCACTACACGCGGCGGACCGGACGAGTCGGCTTCCCGGTGCACGACTCCTCGGCCGTGCTCTACGCGATCGACCCGAGCTACTTTCAGACCGAGCGCTGGTTCGTGGACGTCGAGACAAAAAGCGAGCGCGCGTTTGGCCAGACGATCGCCGATCGACGCGGGCAGTGGGAGCGCGAGCCGAACGTCAACGTCTGCCTTGGCGTGAACGCCGAGCCTTTCCTGGCCCTCTACAGGGAGCGGATCACGTCGCACGGGAGAGGCGGGTGATTACCCCGATCATCGTCGACACCGATCCTGGCCACGACGACGCCTTCGCCCTGCTCTTGGCCGCCCGCGCGCCCGAGCTGAACCTACTGGCCGTCACGGCCGTGGCCGGTAACCAGACGCTCGAGAAAACGGCCCTCAACGCACGCCGCGTCCTGACGATGGCGGAGGTCCGCGGTGTGCCCGTCGCGGCAGGAATGGCCAGGCCGCTGCTGAGGCCGCTCACGATCGCCCCCCAGGTGCACGGCGAGAGCGGCCTGGACGGATACGACTTCGGCCCGCCCGAGATAGGTCTCCAACCCGAACACGGCGTCGACCTGATGATCCGGACGGTACGCGAGTCAGCCGAGCCGGTCACCCTCGTCCCGGTTGGGCCGCTGACCAACGTCGCGATGGCGCTTCTGCGCGCCCCGGAGATCAGGTCGAACATCGCCCGCATCGTGATGATGGGCGGGGCCGTGTACCTCGGCAACGCCAGCCCGGCCGCGGAGTTCAACGTCTTCGTCGACCCGGAGGCGGCGGCGCTCGTCTTCGAGTCCGGGGTCCCGATCACAATGGTTGGCCTGGACGCTACCCATCAGGCCCGAGTGCGCCCGGCCGAGCGCGAGCGCATCCGAGGGCTGGGCAGTCGAGTTGGGACGATGGTCGCCGAGTTGATGGAGTGGTATGGCCAGTACCACGCTCGACGTTACGGCTGGAACGACCCACCTATCCACGATGCCCTGGCAGTCGCAGCGGTTATGCGGCCCGACCTCCTTGAGACGAAGCACGTCAACGTCGTCGTCGAGACGGCCGGCACGCATACCGCCGGCCGCACCGTTTGCGACCTCTGGCACGTCACCGACCGTCCGCCCAACGCCGACGTCGCCCTCGGCGTCGACCGCGAAGCCTTCATCGACCTGTTCATCCAAGGCCTGGCGCGGTACTGAACTTTGCCTCGGGATTATCCGGATCGGCGGGCCAGAGCGCCGGGTTGTCGAGGACATATTGGCGTATACGATTCAGGTCGTCCTCGTCTCGGATAACGTGATCGTAGTAGTTCCGCTGCCATAGTCTCTGGGGAAACGGAGGCCAGTCGAGCGATCTGACCGCAGTTATGTACTCGTTGGTCGTCATGGTTTTGAACCATTGCATCATGGCTCCAAGCGACGCGTCGCGTAGGGGCGCACCCGCGTGTGCGCCCGAAGTCGTTTCGCCTTGATTGGGGACGACCGGGGTCGCGCTCGGCACGTTCGTGGACCGTGGATTCGCAATGGGGCGGACACGCGGGTCCGCCCCTACGAGGATCCGGTGAACGTGATTTGGCATCACGACAAACGCGTCCGTGGCACACGCTGCAAACTTGCTCGGGAGCTTCGACCACCATCGCGCGATTATCCGCCCCGCATCATTCAGGCGCATCTCGCCGTCCTGTACATCTCCAAACAGACATCGACGGGATTGCGTGCAGATCGTCACGAAATAGGCCCCCGGCTGGGAGTAGTCGTAACCCTGCAAGCGGAAGGATCGCCGATGGTGCCTGTCGGGATCAAACCTTGGGGTCGTCGTCATTCGTCCGCCCACCAATCTGGCGCGTACATGTCACTAGGATTTGGGCGCGGGTGGGTCGTGGGCTGGCCGAGCTGGCGAGCGAGGAGGTAGATGCGGGCGCCTTCCTCGGCATAGGCGGCCGCCGCGAGCGCCTGCTCGACGGTCTCGCCGATCGCCAGCAGGCCATGGTTGGCCATGATCACGGCGCGCTGGTCGCCCATAACCTGAAGCGCGTGTCGGGCATACTCGGCGGTCCCCGACTCCTTGAAAGCCGCCGTCCGCAGGTCGCCGCCGACGTACTTCCAAAGCGTGCCCACGATGGGTGGCACCGCGAGGCCGAGCACCCCGACGGCGTTGGCGCACACGCTGTGGACGTGGGCTATCCCGCGGATGTCGGCCCGAGCGGCGTACACATCCAGGTGGAGCGGCGTTTCGGACGAGGGAGGAAGGCGCCCCTCGGCCACCGATCCGTCCAGGCTCACCAGCACGATGTCCTCCGCGCCCATCGACGAGTACGGCCGCCCGGTGGGGGTAATCGCGACAAGCCCGGAGTTGGCGTCGCAGGCGCTGAAGTTACCCGAGGTCATAGTCACCAAGCCCAGCCGACTGGCTTCCAGCGCGGTCGCCAGCACGCGGCGTCGTAGCTCGCCCAGGAGATCTCGCCGGAGTGCCATCAGGCGGCCCGCAGCAGGGAGATCACGTCCGCGAGCGTCCGTGGCGTCCCGACGTTACCGGGGAAGATGACGTACGGGACGCCCGGGAAGCGGCTCTCCGCCCCCAGGATCCAGCAGGGCACGCCCGCCGCGACCTGGCCCGGCACCCTCGCGCGCCGAACGCCAAATGCTCGGGTCGCCAGATCGCTGGCTGTGATCCCGCCCTTGGCGATCAGGTAGCGAGGCGGCGCCCGCAGCCGCCCGGCAAGCTCGACGAGCGCGGCCGACACCGTCTGGCTCAGACGCAGGCTGGCCTCGGCGCTGGCCGCGCTTACCGTCTCGCGACTGGTGTAAGCCAGGACGTCGACGCCGGCGAGGTAGCGACGCTCGATCCACTCAGCCGCCTCGGCTACCTCGCCAAAACGCACAGCGGGGTCCAGTAATCGCTCGACTGGCAGCTCGCGCGCCTCGAGGTTGGAAACCTGTAGCGCTCGCTCGAGCTGCTCGGTGGTGCGACGCACGTGAGAGCCGACGATGGTCAGGCCGCCGGCGCTCGCGCTCGAGCCCTTCTCCGAGTACAGCTCGTCGGCGCTCACGAGCGGCCGACTCCCGAGCCCAGCCCTGACCCGAGCGAAGGAGGCCGCCGTACGGTAGATGAAGCGCTTGCCTCTGGCCTCGGCCCGGAGCAGGCCGAGCACGAGCACCTCCAGATCGCGGTAGCTCGCGGCGTTGACGACCACCGGCACGCCGCCCGATACGCCACCGAGGACGTCCGCGACGCGCTCCGGGCCGTCCAGACGGAGCGTCTCGATCGAAAGGCTGGCCACGGCCTCGGCTGCGATGCGACCCGCGGTCTTCTCCTCAATCCAGGCTGGTAGATACGAGCTGCGATAGCCAAAGGCGGCGTCGCGTGCGAATTCGGTCTCGGCCGCCGGCACCAGCCCATTGGCCTGCTGCACAAAGTGCACGTCGCCGATCGTGAAGCGCCCGCCCTCCTCAAAGAAGGGCACGATCAGCTCGCCGTCGAACTGGCGCCCAGCCTCAGCCGTGAAAGCGTCGCGAAGGGCCCACAGCTCGGCCGGGTAGTGGCCTCGCAGCGTGGAGTCGCCGCGGTAACCCAGAGCCACGTCGATCCTGGCCGCCCGAGCCGCGCGGGCCAGGTTGCGTCCGGCCTGGTGTGCCAGGGTAACAGCATCTACCTCGGGCAGGCTGCGCGAATTGGTCAGCACGAACAGGGCGGGGCCAGCTTCTCGCAGGCCGGCTGCCAGCTCGGCCTCCGACCATTCCGTCAGCACCAGCACCCCGTGGCTCGTCTGCGTGCCGGTCGGGTCGTCGTCCAGGAAGACCGGTCGTCGCTCGGAGCGGCCGATCTCCTCGCGAATCGCGGCTAGCACGTTCTCAGCCCAGGGCGGCGGCAGGTCTTCGAGCTTGACACCCCGATCAGTTCGGACCACCGCTATTGGCCCCTGCGCTCGGCCTGCTGCCTGCCTGCCTCCATCACCGCGCGACTGAAAGCCGCGGCCAGCTCGCCGGCGCTCTGAAATCGCTTGGCCGGATCCTTGGCCAACGCGGTCAGAACGACTCCCTCGACGGGCAGAGGGATGGTCGGCGTGATCTGCTGTGGAGGCGGCGGCGGGGTGTGAAGATGGGCGTGGAGTATGGCGAGGGGCGTCTCGGCGTGGAACGGAGTTCGCCCGGTCAGCATCTGGTACACAACCACGCCCAGCGCGTACAGGTCGGAGCGGTGGTCGGCGCTCTCGCCTTGAATCACTTCTGGTGCCATGTACTCAGGAGTGCCGACGAACTGGCCGGTGCCGGTCAGCGACGCCTCGCCGATCAGCTTGGCGATCCCGAAGTCGGTCAGAACGACGCGGTCGCCATGCGCAAGCATGATATTCGCCGGCTTGATGTCGCGATGGTAGACAGGCTGCGGCTGCTGATGGGCGTGGTCCAGAGCGGCGGCGATCTGGACCAGAACCCGGTCCGTGCGCTCCGGTGAGAGCCGCTCCAGCTCGTGGAGCACCTTCTGCAAATCCTGGCCGTCCACCCACGCCATCACAATATGGAGCTGGTCGCCGAGCTGCTCGACGTCATGAACGGTGACGATGTTGGGGTGCTCCAGCATCGCCGCCGTTTGCGCCTCACGCATGAATCGCTCGACGAACGCCGGCCGAGCGCTCAAGTCAGCATGCATGACCTTGAGCGCAACCCAGCGCCGCAGGCGAGAATCGTAGGCGCGATAGACGGACCCCATCCCACCCTGGCCGACGAGGGTCCGGTCCTGGTAACGGTCGTATAGTGTGGGTGAGTCTTCGAATGCGGCCGCTGTCGGCGGCCGCGGCGTTCGTGGTGGCGATGGCGCGGGCGACGGCCGACCGGTCTGTTCGGGGTCCCAGGGCGCCTGTGCCATGAACGGGCCCGCCGGACTCGGCGGCCGGTCCTGGCCAGCCGGGCCCGCGTATGGCGCATATCCGCCGGGCGACCAGGCAGGACCGGGAGCGGTCTCGCGGTAGCCAGGCTGCTGGGGAGAGCCACGCCGCGTCCAGAGCAGCACGGCGAGGAGCCCAAGCGCGATGCCGAGGCCGAGCACCGCCAGCCCCACCAGCAGCAGCGGAAGCGAGACGGTTTGCTGACCCGGAGGCGGGGCTGGAGCGGCCGCGCCGAGCGGGGCACTTCCAGGCGCCAACGTGGGCTGCACCGCCGCCGCTGGACCGGGCGGCGCAGCCGTGGTAGGAGTGGGCGGGAGCGTGGGCACCGGGGTTGGCGGAACCTGGGTTACCGGATCCTGGGTTGCCGGTATCGGCGTGGGTGGCACGGGCGTGGGCGGAACCGCTGTGGGCGGGACTGGCGTCGGTGGAGCAGCAACGCGGGGTATGATTTCCACCACGCTCGTCGGCGCACCCTGCTGGTCGGGTGGACCAGATGGGGGGTCCGTGTCGAACCGCGCCCCGCGCAGGGTGGCGCGAGCTTGAATGCTGAAGGGCTGCTGGGCTGTCACACTGACTCGGAGGAAGTGTTCCTGGCCCGCGGGCCAGCTGCTCGCGAACAGCTCTGCTGCCCGACTCTGAATCGGCACGTTGCGCGCTTGCCCAAAGTGGAACATCTGCTCGCCCGGCTCGAAGAGCTTGGCGTAGGAGTTGTTGGCCGGCAGCGAACTGTGGGCCACGACCTGGACCGCTGGATTGCCGGGGAACGAGATGGTGATGCTGCCATTCTGGGCATCCGAACCGAGGTTGGCGGCTCGGAACTCGATCTCGAATGGCTGGCCCGGCCGGACCTCGCCCGGTCGCTCGAAAGACAACTGCGGCTGGGGCTCGGCCCAAGCCGGCCGAACCACCAGGGCCATCGCCAGAAGCGCGCCGCCCAGGGCCACCCCGCAGCGGGACAAGATACGCCTCACGGGCAGCCAGCCCCAGTTGAAGCCGGGCCGCCGATCAAGCCGAAACGGGCCTTGACCGTCAAGACGTGGCGTACCGCTTCGTCGACCCGATCGCGACTCAGCTCGCCGGCCTCGAGAGCCGCCAATATGGCGTCGCGCGACTCGCGCTGGCGTGCGATTCCGCCGGCGACGATCAGCATGTCAACACCGGCCCGGACTGCCCTGACGGCCGCCTCCCCGGGCGGGAAGTTGTCGGTGATCGCCTTCATGCCGGCCAGATCGTCACTCAAGACCAGGCCCTGGAAGCCGAGCTTCTCCCGTAGCAGGCCCGTCATGATCGGCGCGGACAGGGTCGCTGGCGCACGAGACGGGTCCACGGCTGGAAAGACGATGTGCGCCGACATGATGGCGGCGATGTCCGTGCCGGGCAGCGCCACCCTCCGGAATGGGACCAGCTCGACGTCCTCCAGCTCCGCCTCCGTCTGCGGCAGGACCGGAAGCTGAAGATGGGAATCGACGCTGGTGTTGCCGTGGCCTGGGAAATGCTTGCCAACGGCGACGATCCCGCCGCTCTGGAGACCGCGAACGTACGCACTCCCAAGCCTGGCCACGAGCTCGGGGTCTGGACCGAACGAGCGGCTGCCGATGACAGGGTTGTTCGGGTTGTTGTTGACGTCAAGCACTGGCGCCAGGTTCATGCTGAAGCGCATCGCGCGGAGTTGCTGAGCATGGCTCGACCCACGCGCGCAGGCCTCGGCGTCGGTCGGACGCCGGCTGCCAAAGTCCAGGTTCGAGCCCAAATTTGGCACGTCCGCGATCCGCTGGACCAGACCACCCTCGTGGTCGACGGCGATGAGCGGCACCAGGACCCCGTACTCGGCGGCGATCCGGGGCAGCGCGGCGTTGATAGCCGCCGCCTCCGCGCTGGAGCGGGTGTTGTCGACGAAGACGATGCCGCCCGGCTGCAGCTCGCGCAGAGTCTGGCGAGCCTGCTCGGCGGTATTCCCAGCCCACCCGAGCATGAGGAGCTGGCCGACTCGCGCCTCATCACTCGCCAGCGCGGCCATCGCGTCCCGCACCGGCTGGTCCTCCGGAGATGAGGCCGGTCTGGTCGGGATGGGAGGCGGGGCGATGATCGGGGTCTCCCCCGGCGCCGGGCCGGCCGGGCGCGGCGTCGGCTCGGCGACGTCCAGCACCGGCGTACCGTCAGGCGCGGTCGGCGTCGCCTGCGCGTCCGACACTTGGCGTCGGATGGGT
>DASPXK010000359.1:0-9072 GCA_035637315.1 Chloroflexota bacterium | reverse complement strand
TCCTGGTCCCACGATCTGTCATGGGCCAACCCGCTCTATGTGCCACTGATGCGTGAACGCGAGCCCTGGAGCCTGCTCAAGAGTCCGCTGCCGGGCGTCTCGTACGTGGTGGTTTCCGAGGACCGCCGACGGGCCCTGCGCCGGTTGTGGGGTCGGAGACCTACCCCCCCAACCCCCCTCCCTAAAGGCCCTAAAGGGAAGGGGGAGAATCACCCCGATCCCTTCAGGGAAGGGGGGCGGGGGGTTAGGTCGGGGTCGGCCCCAGACATCGCCGTGGTCCCGGCCGGCGTGGATCCGGCCGCCAAGCTGAAGCTTCGAAGTTCCACGCTGGCCCTGGCACGGCAGTTGCGTATCGGCGATGCCTGGCCGTTCATGCTGCTCCCGGCGCGGATCACCAAACGAAAAAACATCGAGTACGCTATCGAGGTCACCCGCGGGCTGCGAGACCGTGGCCTCAGGCCACTGCTGCTGGTGACCGGGCCGCCTGGTCCCCACAATGTTCGATCGGTGGACTACGTGGACGAGCTGCGGGCGAAGCGAGAGGCGCTCGACGTGCAGGCTGAGGTGGTATTCCTGCACGAACGGCGACGAACTGACGGGCGGCCCTGGCGGGCGAGCGACGCGATGATGGACGACCTGTATCAGCTGGCTGACATGCTGCTCTTCCCAAGCGCTCAGGAGGGCTTCGGCATCCCATTGCTCGAGGCCGGGTTGGCCAGGCTGCCCGTCTTCTGTTCGGATATCCCGCCTTTCCGTGAGGTCGCTGGCAAGGCGGCCCACTTCTTCGGCCTCGACGAGCGACCGGCCCACGTCGCCGAGCGGATCGCCACGTTCCTCGACCGCGATGAGACCGCCCGGCTCCGCCGCCGTGTGCTGAGCTCGTTCACCTGGGAGCATGTCTTCGAGGAGCGGATCGAGCCCCTCCTCGCGGGCGGCGGGGGCCAGGAACAAGTGCGCTTCGCGGGGTCGGGGGTCAGGGCCCAGGCCGTGCGATGAGTATTCCCCCACCCCTGGGCTCTGGGTCCCACGAATACACGATCCTGGTCCCCGTCGCGGACCTGCGGGCCGCGGGCGAGCTGATCCAGGTCGCCTCAGCGTTGATGCCGGTTCACGAGGGTGAGGCGCGCGGAAAGGTCATATCACTGGGCGTTGTGGAGATCCCGGAGGAGCTGGCCTTCAGCGAGGGCACCATTCCGGCTCGGATGCACCGCCAGCAGCTCGGCCGTCTGCGGCGCCTGAACCGCTCCCCGCGGATCGAGATGCGTACCCTGGTGCGGGTCCATCGCCAGGTCTGGCAAGGCATCGTCGAATCGGCTCAGGAGGAAGGCGTCGACCTGATCTTGCTTGGCTGGAGCGGCCGCACAGCGGAGCACGCCGTCCTAGGAACCACGGTCGACGAGGCGGTCCGCAACGCGCCATGCGACATCGCTGTCGCCAAGGGGCTCAAGGTGAGCGCGGTCAAACGCATTCTGGTGCCGATCCGCGGTGGCCCTCACGCCGCCCTCGCATTCAGGCTCGCCATGGGGCTGGCTGAGCGGGTCGGCGGGACGGTGACCGCGCTCCGCATCGAGACCCCGGACGTCGTTGAGGCCGAGCGCGCACGCGACATCGAGGAGTTCGCGGCGGTGGTGGCGACCACCACGAATTCCGATCTGGTCCACCAGCTCGTGGTCAACGCGGACTCCGTGGTGGAGGCGATTTGCCGCCAGGCGGAGGCTCACCATGTGGTGATGATGGGCGCGGCGGCCGGCCCGCCCGACCCGAACCTGCTGTTCGGACCAATCGCCGAGGCGGTCGCTAGGCAGGTCGAGCGTGGCACCGTGATCGTCAAGACTAAGCTGCCGGGCACCGCTACTCACGACGAATGGGAGCGCCTGTTCCTGCCACCGACGCCACGTCGCGAGCAGCGCCCATTGGAGATCTCGGCCGTCGTCGACAAGTGGTTTGCAGAGAATACCTTCGACAGCCATGAGTTCGAGCGGATCGACGAGCTGGTCCGTCTGAAGCGCCAGCAAGGGCTGACCATCAGTCTCGGCCTCCCAACTCTGAACGAGGAGGAGACGATCGGCGCCATCATCAAGAGTGTCAAGGCCGAGCTGTGCGACCGATACCCCCTGCTGGACGAGATCATCCTGATCGACAGCGACTCAGCCGATCGGACGCGCCAGATCGCGGCCGAGTACGGAGTGCGGGTCTGCGCGCATCGCGAGATCCTGCCGCGCTACGGGAGCTACCGCGGGAAAGGCGAGGCGCTCTGGAAAAGCCTCCACATCCTCAAGGGGGATCTCATCGCCTGGATCGACACGGACATCAAGAACATCCATCCCCGGTTCGTCTACGGACTGATCGGTCCGTTGCTTAAAGACCAGCGCATCAAGTTCGTCAAAGGGTTCTACAAACGCCCGATCCGCGGGCCGGGCGGGCTTCACGCGACTGGCGGCGGCAGAGTGACCGAACTGACGGCCCGCCCGATCTTCAACCTGTTCTTCCCGGAGCTCTCGGGGCTACTCCAACCGCTATCCGGCGAACAGGCCGGTCGCCGCGAGGTGCTGGAGCAGCTGCCGTTTTTCACCGGCTACGGGGTGGAGACGGGCCTGCTGATCGACATGCTCGAGCAGTTCGGCCTGCAGGCGGTTGGGCAGGTCGACCTCAAGCGGCGAGTGCATCGCAACCAGTCGTTGACGTCGCTCAGTCCGATGGCGTTCACCATCCTCCAGGTCGCCATGAAGCGACTGGAGCAGCGTCACCGTCTGCACCTGCTGTCCGAGGTCAACACCAGCATGAAGCTCATCCAGCACGAGCGGGACAACTTCCATGTGGAGGTCAAAGAGCTCGGCGACGTCGAGCGGCCACCGATCGCCAGCTTGCCAGAGTATCGCGCCGCGCACGGGAAGGAGCCAGAAGCCAGGAGCCAGGAGCCAGGAGATGTCGTTTCTCCTGGCTCCTGGCTCCTGGCTTCTGGCTCCGCGGGGGCGCTGTGACTGACATCATTCTGTGCCGCCACGGCGAGACGGAGTGGAACCGGGAGGGGCGCTATCAGGGCAAGACCGACATACCGCTGAACGGTCGCGGTCGCGAGCAGGCGCGCCAGCTGGCCGCCTCGCTGCGCGACGAGCCGATCGCAGCGGTCTACTCGAGTACCCTGGCACGGGCGTACGAGACGGGGGTTGAGATCGCCAGGCTGCACGGCCTGGAGGTCAAGCGGGACCCACGCCTGGATGAGATCAATCAGGGTCTCTGGGAGGGTCTGCGGCGCGAGGAGATCGTGCTCACACATGCCGAGCTGCATGAGCGCTGGCTTGGCTACCCGCTGGATCTTCGCTTACCCGAAGGCGAGACGCTGGACGAAGTTCTCAGTCGAGTTCGGTCTGCACTGGACGATATCCTCTTGTTACACCCCAGCCATGCTATCTGCATCGTGGCCCACAGCGTGAGCATGGCGGTTATCAAACACGAGCTTCAGGGCCTGTCGTTAGCAGAAGCGCTGGGCGGCCTGCCGAAGAACGCCTCGTGGGAGCGGATCGGCGTGGGCAAACGGGCGGTCGGGGCATAATTCGGCTGTGTCACGCCGAAACGGTCAGACGACGAACCAGCCCGCCCTGCCTGACCACAGTCTCGAGCCGAGAAACGGCATCCTGGCGCCAGCCCGCGGCGCCAGGGTGATGCTCGCCGCGCTCGACTGGCCGGGGGCGGCGAGCTCACAGGCCGGGGACTCGCTCGATGAGCTTGCCCGTCTGGTCGAGACAGCCGGCGGGACCGTGGTAGGGCAATCCATCCAGCGACGGGACCATCCGGACCCGGCGACCTTCTTCGGGCACGGCAAGACGACGGAGCTAGCGACCGCGCGCGCTGGTAGGGGCGAGGCGGCGGCTCACCCCTACGACTTGCTCGTGGTGGATGCGGCGCTCAGTCCGGTCCAGCAGCGGAACCTCGAGGCGCGGATCGACGGGCCGGTTCTCGACCGGCCCGGCCTGATCATCGAAATCTTCGGCCAGCGGGCTCGCACTCGCGAGGCCCGCCTCCAGGTCGAGCTGGCCCAGCTCGAGTACCTGCTACCCCGCCTGAGCGGCGCCTGGCGACACCTCGAACGGCAGGTGGGCGGCATCGGGGCCCGGGGCGGTCCTGGCGAGCAGCAGATCGAGCTGGACCGCCGCCAGGTGCGCGATCGAGTGGCCGCCCTCAAGCGCGAGATCGGCCAGGTTCGGGCGCATCGCGCGCGGGCCCGCGTGGCGCGGCGCGATGGACCGCCGCTCGTGGCTCTGGTCGGATACACCAACGCCGGCAAGTCGAGCTTGATGAATCGTCTGACCGCGGCCGGTGTGGTGGCCGAAGACCGGCTGTTCGCTACCCTCGATCCGACTACCCGGAGGATGGCGCTGCCAGGGGGCGGCTACGCCGTGATCTCGGATACTGTCGGCTTCATCCAGAACCTCCCGCCACAGCTCATCGCGGCCTTCCGAGCGACGCTCGAGGAGCTGAACGCGGCCGACCTGTTGCTGCACGTTGTCGATGTCGCGCATCCCCGCGCCCGAGCACAGCAGACAGCCGTGGAGCGCGTCCTGGACGAGCTCGGTCTGGCCGACAAGCCGACGTTGGCGGTGCTGAACAAGGCCGACTTGCTCGCCGAGCCGCTCGACATGCAGGCCTGGTCGAGTGTCGACGAGCAGAACGCAATCCTGGTTTCAGCGCGAACCGCGTTCGGCATCGGGGCGCTTCGAACGCGAATCGCGCGTTGGCTGGGGTCAAGGGCCCGCGAGGTGGAAGTGGAGCTGCCCTTCTCGGCCGGGCGCCTGGTCGCCCTCTTTCGCCGCGAGGGCTTCCTGATACGCGAGGAGCACCGCGCCCACGGCACGCGCCTCCACGGGCACTTGCCCGAGCGGTTGCTGGCGACTTTCCGTCGCGCTGGACGCGTTCGCGAGCTCGAGTCGAGCCACGCGGGCGGTTGGCGTTGACACCGACCAAGAACGGGGGAGAGCCCGACGGACCGACAACAGGTCGAGCTTGGTCCCCATCGTCCCGTGGGGGTGCGCCTCCCCCGGCGATCGGGATCCTCGTCAGACCATCACGAGCCCGCCAGGCTCACCCTTATAGTACACGCTAGGCGCGCGGAAGGGAAGGGGAAGCGCTAGCCCAGGCGGGCCATTTTGCATAGCCCGTTAGGCGCGCTTTACCAGCCGTGATGAGGTAGGTCCTCGTCGCGCTCCTCTTCGATCACTCGGCCGGCCAGGTAGCCTTCGACCGGCTCGTCGCGGAAGTCGATGCCCGCCTGGCTGAGAGCCTGGCGAGCCGTCTCGAGCTGGAGAGCCGGCACGGCCAGGTGGCCGCCGGGCAGTACGGTGACCGTCACGACCCGCTCCAGGACCCGCTCGCCCGCTTCGGCCTCGTCGAGAGAGCGAAAGCGGATCCGCTGCATCATCCGGCGCTCACCCCACGTAGCTGATTCGATAGATCTGGCCGGCCTTGTCGTCGGAGAGGTAGAGACTGCCATCGGAGCCAACAGTCACGTCAACCGGCCGCCCCCAGGCGCTGCCGCGGTCGAGCCAGCCAGACACGAAGTCCTGCACCTCCCCAGTCGGCCAGCCGTCGCGGATGGGGATTCGGACTAGCTTGTAGCCAGTCGGCTCCGTCCGGTTCCATGAGCCGTGGAAGGCAACGAATAGGTCGCCCTGGTACTCGGCCGGAAATTGGCTCGCGGTGTAGAAGGTCAATCCTAGCGGCGCCGAGTGGGCCTGCATCTCGATTGCCGCGCGGGACACTCCCTCGCAAGCGCCTGCTCGTCCAAACTCCGGGTCCAGCGCGACGCCATTGATGCAGCGAGGCCAGCCGAAGTCGTCGCCGTCGTGGACCACGTTGACGGTCTCTGGCGGATAGTCGTCGCCGAGCCAGTCTCGACCCATGTTGGTCGCCCACAGCTCGCCAGTCGTTGGATGAAAGACGAAGCCGACCGCGTTCCGCAGGCCGCGCGCGAAGGTCCGCCCGCCGCTCCCGTCTGGCGCGAACTGCATGATCGAGGCGCGCCGCCCGTCGCGCTCGTTGCAAACGTTGCACGACGAGCCGATCGACACGTAGAGCATGCCGTCTGGACCGAACCCGATCGTACGCGTGAAATGCCCACCGCTGGATGGAAGCTCTGCCAGCCGCTCTCGAAGATCGGCGCGGCCATCGCCGTCAGTGTCGGCCAGTCGGGTCAGATGGTCCGTCTCGCCGACGTACAAGTAGGCGCCGCTGAAGGCCAGCCCGTGCGGTCGGTTGAGCCCCTCGGCGAACGTGATCACCTGGTCGGCCTTGCCATCGCCATCTCGATCCGGCAGACGCGCGATCTTGCCTTGGCCCATCAGCGAGGCGTACAGGTCGCCGTCGGGCCCAACGGTCAAGAATCGCACGCCGTCCAGACCGCTCGCGAAGACATCGATCCGGAAGCCTGGCGGCAGCGAGAGCGCCTGCTCTTCGCCTGGGGCCGCGGACACGACGGATAGCCAGCCCATCGAGATCGAGATGGCAACGACGAGCACAACGCACAGCTTGCGAGTATTCACACTGGCATTATTGTCGATTTGGATGCCCTCGGAACGAAAAAGCGATCTTGTCCTTTACATACAGGTCGAGGGCGAGGGGGCGCCCGAGATGAGCGGCGGGTGGCCTCCCCGCATATCGCTGCGTCTACAACCCCGGACCTGGGCGTGGCGCTATGAACGGTAGGTGACGCAAACGACGGTCTGGAACGCGGCACCGCCAAGCTGGGGGCCGTACGTCCCGCAGGCCACAGTATTGATGGCAGCATCCGCGTAGAGGATCTGCCTGTGCAAGGGCGAGCTCCACCAGCCATCGGCGACTCGAGCGGCGGTCCAGTACCCATCGCGTCCCGGACAGGCGAGGACCTCGCCGCGACCCTCACCACGGAAGCCCGTGTCGCTCACGTAGTCCCAGCCAGGCCGAACCGAGCTGCCGTCGCCATGGAAGCACCTTGCGAGGGCCAGCATGAGCGGCGTCAGGTCGGCGAGATACTGGCTGGCCGCCGCGTTCGCCTGGTCCGAGGCGTATCCGACGGGCGGGCTGCCGATCTGCTCGCGGCGCACGTTGATCTCGTCGAGGAGCTGGGCCAGAAAGGCAGACGTCGCTCTCGACTCGGTCGCCTGCCTGGAGGCGCCGTCGGCCTGCGTCTGGCCTGCTGCGGCTGGCGTCGGATGCCATGCGCTGGCGAGCAGCCAGATGATCGGAATGGCGAGACGAAGCATTTCGTCCGCTACAACGAGATGCTCGCTGTCCGAGTGACGGCTGACGCCGACGCCTCACGGAGACTCGCGATGCTACACTGTCGACGGGCCGCTGCGTGCGAGGCGGCAGGAAGGGCGAACGATGAGCACGCGGGTTACCGTCTTCTCCGATTACGTCTGACCGTACTGCTACCTGGCTGAGGGTCCCTTGGCCGAGCTGCAGGCGGAGCATGACGTGGAGATAGAGTGGCTGCCGTACGAACTGCGCCCTGAGCCCGTACCACTGCCTGACGTCTCGGGTTCCGATGGCGAGCGGTTTCGCCGAAATTGGCGGGCCGGCGTAGCCCCGCTGGCCCAGCGGTTCGGGGTCGAGATGCACTTTCCACCCTCCAAACCCCGTTCCCGAAAGGCTCACGAGGCGTCCGAATACGCTCGCGAGCGAGGTACATTCGAGGAGATGCGGGTGGGGCTGTTTCGGGCCTTCTTCGTCGAGGGGCGAGACCTTGGCCAGCTAGACGTGCTCGTCGACGTGGGAGAGCGAGTCGGACTAGAGGGCGCGGACCTGCGCACGGCGCTCGAGACGGGCCGCTACACCGAGCGAGTGGTCGAGCTAGAGGCTGTCAGCGCTCGGCTCGGCGTGTCGGCCGTGCCAACCATCGTGATCGGCAACCTGGGCGTGCAGGGTGTCCAGCCGTACGAGGTGCTGCGCGAGGTCCTGGAGGAATCCGAGCGCCGAGCGGTCGGGGCCGCAGACCGCTACCGGTAGTTCACTCACTATGGGGACTAGCTGCATCAGGCTCTAGCGGCCGCCCACGTGGCCCTGGAACCGGCACCGATCTCGACGGGGGCGCCGTCAAAGTGGTGCTTCGACCCGGACCGGCCTCCGTCCCGCTAACCTGCCCCGCCTGCGCCCAGTCCGGTGACGCGATCTGCCCGAAGACACAGATACTGCCCACGTGTCATGTCCTGGCCGGCCATCACCTGCGACCGCCGCGTCGCGTTGTCCACGATGGTATCGCGTCGGCGAACGAGAGGCATACGGCAGGGAGAAGTTATGCAAAACCCGTGGAAACGGGCACCGCGATCGGCGCCATTCCTGTTGGAAGAGGACCGCCCGCTGGTCGAGGCCTTCAACCGTCGCGCCCGGCCAGACTACGCGGTCCACACAGAGCTGACGCCTGAGCCATTTCTCGGGCGGCCGGATGCTCCCGTGGTGCTGCTCAACCTGAATCCGAGTTGGGTCGAGGGCGACCTGGGCGGCCACGACCGGCCGGACTTCGCGCTGGCCGCCAGGGACAACCTGCTGCACGTGCCGTCCGACTACCCATTCTTCCTGCTCGCACCGCGATTCGAGGCGACGGGCGGCGGCCAGTGGTGGCGCGCACGACTTAGGTGGCCGATCGAGGACGTTGGGCTCGCCGCAGTGGCCCAGGGCCTGTTCGTCGCGGAGTTCTTCCCGTACCACTCAACCAAGGGCTATCACGGCCCCCGGCTGCCCTCGCAAGGCTACAGTTTCCACCTGGTCGAACGAGCGATGGACCGCAACGCGCTCATTCTGTTGCTACGCAGCGAGCGGCTTTGGTTCAACACGATCCCCTCGCTCCGCAGCTATGGGCGGCTGTACCGCTTGCGCAGCGTGCAAGGCGTGTGGATAAGCCCGGCCAATTGCCCACAGGGCTACAGCCCTTTGCTCAGGGGGTTGGCGGGCGCCGCAGCTGGGGCCGGGTGACGCGATATCCTCCTGTTGGCAGCGTTGAAGTTGCCACCGCTGGCTGGGGGCCCCATGGCCCGGCGAGGCGCGCGCAACAGTCCACTAACAGCCGATCCCGCGGGCTGAGCCGGTTCGCTCAGAGCCGGT
>DASPXK010000358.1:0-1541 GCA_035637315.1 Chloroflexota bacterium | reverse complement strand
CCCGCACGAGGGTGGTCTTCCCCGCGCCGTTGGGCCCCAGCAGCGCAACCACCCGGCCGGGGCTGGCCACCAGGTCCAGCCCGGCCAGGGCCTGCGTCCGGCCGAAGCGCTTGGTGAGGCCGCGAGCCTCAAGGATCGAGGGCATCGGGGATCCAGACCCACTTCTTGGTCGCCGACTCTGAACCCGACGTAGTACGCCTGGTCCGTATAGGGCGGGACACCAGGAGCTTGCCGTACAGCGTCTTCGCCCGAGCGAGGTCCGTGACGGGATAGATGACAGTTTTGAGACCCGCCGTCATGAGGAGCTCCTCACTCGTTGTTACATCGGCTGGGTTTCGTCGGTCACTGCTATGACAGATCGCGACGGAGGAAGGTAACAGTGGACGAGCGCGACTGGCTGACGGAGCGGTTCGAGGCCCACCGCACCCACCTGAAAGCGGTGGCCTACCGGATGCTCGGCTCGCTCACGGAGGCCGACGACGCCGTCCAGGACGCCTGGCTCCGGCTCGCCCGCTCCGATACCAGCAGCGTGGAGAACCTGGGCGGCTGGCTGACGACCATCGTCGCCCGGGTGTGCCTGAACATGCTGCACTCGCGCAAGTCCCGGCGCGAGGAGCCCTTGGACATGCACCTACCGGACCCGATCATCAGCGCCCAGGACGGGGTCGAGCCTGAGCAGCAGGCGCTGCTGGCCGAGGGGGTCGGGCTGGCGCTGCTGGTGGTCCTGGACACGCTGGCGCCCGCCGAGCGGGTCGCGTTCGTGCTGCACGACATGTTCGCCGTGCCCTTCGACGAGATCGCCCCCATCGTGGGCCGCTCCCCGGACGCGGCCAAGATGCTCGCCAGCCGCGCCCGTCGCCGGGTGCAGGGTGCTGCTCCGGTTCCCGACGCCGATCTGGCCCGCCAGCGAGAGGTGGTCGACGCCTTCTTCGCTGCCGCGCGCGACGGTGACTTCGCCGCGCTGCTGGCGGTGCTCGACCCCGACGTCGTGGTCCGAGCCGACCGCGCCGCCGTGCACGCGGGCGCACCGGCGGAGGTCCGCGGCGCGGCGGCCGTGACTGAGCGGACGCTCACCGCTGGCGGCTTCTCGCGGCTTGTCCGGATCGCGCAACCGGCGCTGGTGAATGGAGCCGCGGGCGTCGTCTTCGCCGCGGGTGGACGGCCGTTCGCGGTCGTGGGCTTCACGGTCAGGCACGGGAAGATCGTCGAAATCGACGTGTTCGCCGACCCCGCGCGGCTCCGCCAGCTCGACCTGGCGGTCCTCGACGACTGACGAGCCAACCGACGTTTCGGCTCGGGCCACAGCCTGCGGCCGCGTAGCATCGCGCGACAGCTCGGGAAGTGGCGTGGCCATCGCCAATCTGCGGATACCTGCTGGCCGGTACCGCTGGACTCCAGCAGACGGGGGGGCCAAGATGGGCGCTGGCCACGACGACGTGCGCCCGCCGGTGGGTAAATCTGCATGGCATGAAGATTGGCCACGCGCTTCTCGCCGGCCGCGCAGCCCGGACCCGGTCCAACGGATCCAAGGGCCTGGCGCT
>DASPXK010000357.1:0-15915 GCA_035637315.1 Chloroflexota bacterium | reverse complement strand
TGCGTGGCTCATGGCCAGACCAGACGCGAGCTCCTGCGCGGGGCGGGACTGGCGGCCGACCGCCGCCTACGTCGACAAGATCCTCAAGGGCGCCAAGCCGGCCGACCTGCCCGTCGAGCAGCCCACCAAGTTCGACTTCGTCATCAACCTCAAGACGGCCCAGGCGCTCGGGCTGACCATCCCGCAGTCGGTCCTCGCCCAGGCGACGGAGATCATCCAGTGACGCGGCGAACCCGCCGCCGGCTCCTGCGGGACGCGCTGATCGTCGCGAGCGGCGGCCTGTTGTGGGGCTGCGGCCTTCTTCCAGCTCCAGCGCAGCCGGTGAAAGTCCATCGGCTCGGTGTCCTGTCAAGTGGATCACCCGCCACGGTCGGGCCGAGCCTCGAAGCTTTCCGGCAGGGGATGCGCGACCTGGGCTACGTCGAGAGCCGCGACTTCACCCTGGAGATTCGCTTCGCCGAGGGCCAGGTGGAGCGGTCGCCCGAGCTCGCCGCCGAGCTGGTCCGGCTGCCGGTCGATCTGATCGTCGCGGCCGGCACGGCACAGGCCCAGGCCGCCAAGGACGCGACCAGCACGGTCCCCATCGTGCTAGTGCGGAGCGAAGACACGGTCAGGTTCGGGCTCGTCGCTAGCCTGGCGCGGCCCGGCGGGAACGTCACCGGGCTGACCCTCATCACCACGCAGTTGAACGCAAGCGGCTCGAGCTGCTCAAGGAGGCCCTGCCCGGGCTCTCTCGCGTCGCCGTCCTCTGGAACCCAGCCATCCCCGAGCGGGCCCCCGAGTTCCCGGAGGTGGAGGCCGCCGCCCGCACACTCGGTCTCCAAGTGATCTCCCTGGAGGCGCGCGAGGCGAGAGAGCTCGAGGCTGCCTTCGAAGCGGCGAGCGGGCAGCGCGCCGAGACGCTCCTCACCCTGGACAATGGCCTGTTGAGTGTCCACCGCGCCGAGCTGGCGGGGCTCGCGACCAGGAGTCGGCTGCCGATGATGTCTGGCGGTCGCGTCTATGCGGACGCCGGGGGCCTCCTGAGCTATGGCCCGGACGCTTTGGACGAATACCGCCGAGCAGCAACCTTTGTCGACAAGATCCTGAAGGGCGCCAAGCCGGCCGACCTACCCGTCGAGCAGCCCACCAAGTTCGACTTCGTCGTCAACTTGAAGACCGCCCAGGCGCTCGGGCTGACCATCCCCCAGTCGGTGCTCGCCCAGGCGACGGAGATCATCCAGTAAGCCCGGCGATCCCTGGGAGATGGCCCGACGCGGCCCGAGGCTGCAGGCCGCGGATGGTGAGGTCAGGCTGAGCCATCAGTCGCTCAGCCGCCTGGGCGGGTCATGACCTCCAGGCTGTGGCCGTCGAGATCGCGGAAATAGAAGCCCCGTCCACCGCGGCGCGTATTGATCTGGCCATTGTCCTGGGCGTTGGGCTCACTGCCGTACGAGCGGCCAGCCGCCTTGACCCGACCCAGGATCGCGTCGAACTCCTCGTCGGTCACGACGAACGCGTAGTGGTGACTCTCGAATGCATCTCGGTTGTCGAAGTCGAGGGTCAACGACTCGTTGACGCGGACCGGCGCGAAGTGGCCGCTGGCGCCTTCATAGCTCACGCCGAACATCTCGGCGAAGAATTGCGCCGCGGCCTCCTTGTCGTGCGCGGGAACGATCGTGTGATCCAGTGTGATAGCCATCGTTCACCTCCAGATGCGGAGAAGTTATAGCCTTTATGGGAGACGGAAGATGGGAGATGGGGATTGGGGGGGTGGGGGATGGTAATGGGGGATACAGAGGCAGGAGTGGATGTCTTGTACAATCAGCACACGCCGAACCGGGTGGCCACGGCGCGATGCGAGTCGCGGCCTGCCCTGGGCAAATGTCTGGAGGACGTCAATGCTGAAGAGTTTTCGGATCGCGATTCTCGGGGCGGCGCTGTTTCTCTCAGCCAGCTCGCTTCCGGCGGCCTATGCGCAGCCTACCGACCCGCTGTCGGTAGTAACAGCCTTCGAGACCGCCGTGAATGCCCATGACGTCGAAGCGGCGCTGGCGCTATTTGCCGACGACGCGGTCGTGAAGACGCCGTCTAACGTCTACGTCGGGCGGGACCAGATTCGAAGCTTCCTTCAGGGGGCTGTGGCGCAGAACGTTCAGGATGAGCCGTTCGGAAGCCCCCGCGTGGCGGGCGACACGGTCAACTGGGCCGGCAAGGTCTCCTATGACGAGTGGCGGAAGCTAGGCGTGGCGCCACTCGAGACGCTGACTGAGGCGGTCGTTCAGGGCGGCAAGATCAGGACGCTGTCTGCCGAATTCACTCCGGAGGCCGCCGAGCGGCTGCAGGCGGCCCTGTCTGGCCACATCGACGTGAGCGCGCGCGAAGAGTTCTCCACCAGACGCGATTCGATCGAGGCGCACGTCGGCAACGTCCCAATCGACGACGAAGCGCTGGCCCAGAAAGGTCGCTTCAGGAAGGGCAAAGAGGACTAGGACCGCTGCAGGGGACGGCTAGCAGGAGACACGAACCTTCTTCGAACAGGGCGCCGGAGCCTTAGCGGGTGGCGGCACGTCGAGAGCTTTGAACCGATCGGCGTACGTCCGGGTCAGCTCGATGTAAAGACGGCCGTACTCGGCCGTCTCGGCTATGGCGGTGCCCTCGAACAACTCGTTCCAGGTCTCCAGAAACAGCCAGCGTTTGCCTGACTGGATCGCCCACTGGAGCCCGCGCGCGTAATTGGCGCCGCCTTGACGGTCTCGGAACAGGCCCTCGCGGTCGGGCAGCAGGCGGTCGTCGTAGCCGGGCCCCACGGAGACGGTCCCGCCGATCGCGAATGGCCCGCCCAGCGCCGCGCCCCACATGTACACTTCGTCGGTCTGGACCGGACGCGGCGTCTCGAAGCCGACCACGTCCCAGCTCGCCTCGCGGACGATGAAGGGGCGCACCCCGAAGTCCTGCTCGAACCAATCGTACAGCGCGGCAAACACGGTCTCGTCGTAAGTCAGACTGACGCCGTCGGGCTGGGCCTGCCAGACCACTACGAGCGGTCGGCCGCCGATTTTGGCCCAGTGGCAGGCCGGGACCTCGCGGAAGAAGCGCCTGACCTGGTCGTAAAGGGCGGCCTTACCGGCTGGCGAGCCAAGATCGGCGACGCTCTGGCCCGGGCGCTGGGCGACCAGACGGCCGAAGTTGTTGGTGTCGAGGAAGAGGCCGAGCGGGGGCACCCGCTGGCCCGCCGCCAACCGCGCCTCACGCGCGTTGACGAGCGCATCGAGACCCTTCGACGACCAGGGGTAGACCGTGCCCCAATAGACCGGCAGGGCCACGTCGACCCCCGCTTCTGCCATGTCGGCCAGCTGGCGGGCGTGCCAGTCCATTGAGCGCCGATCGGGCAGCACCCCGTCAGGTGGGTTCAGGACAAGCCCGCCTCGGTCCACGAGTCCCGGCGTGTACCAGTAGTAGTAATACGTCAGCACCAGACGCTGGTCGGGACTGAAGCTGGACCAGGACGCGGGCCCGCTGCACCAGCGCGCCTGGACCGGCGATGGCACGAGGAGCTGGAGCGTCGCGAGCACCGCCGTCGCGACCAGGGCCGCAAAGACGGCGGCCGGGCTAGGCTCACGCATGGGGCGCTAGTATGGGCTGTGGAAGGCGGGCCGAACAAGCTTCCCGCGAGTCAGGGAACGCCCTAAGCTGGAGGCGTGAGAAGGGCTTGGATGTCGGCGACGCGGTACGGCTTGGAGATGACGGCCTCGATCCCGCGGCTCTCGGCAGTCTGCGGCTCGATTGCCGCCCCCCAGCCAGTAGCCAAAAACCAGGCGGACAGCCGGCCAGCGCTGCCGAACCTGTTCGGCCAGCTCCCAGCCATTCATACCCGGACCCATGCCGATATCGGTTAAGAGCAGGTCAAACGGCTCGGCGGCGAGCCGATCGAGGGCCTCCTCGGCCGACGTTGCGACGACGGTCTTGTGGCCCTGCTCATTCAGCATGAGCGCCAGCATGCGACCCAGGGCTGGCTCGTCGTCAACGGCCAGGACTCGCACGCCCTGGAGTAGGACCGTCGATGTGGCGTCATCCTCCTGGCTGAGAGGGCCCGGCCCAGCGGGACTGCCAATGCCCGTGTCGGCCACCTCGACCGCGACGTGATCTCCGTGGCGTTCGGCCCGCAGACAGATCGTGCCGCCCCTGGGAAGGGCATCGACGGCGTTGAAGACCAGGTTGGTCAGCGCCTCGCGCAGGCTAGCCGGCTGGCCGCAGATGCTCACGTTGCCGGCGCTCTCGACGTGCAGAGAGATCGGCCGACCTTCGGCCTGTGTGGCGTCTCGCCAGCGCGGCGCGGTCAGCTGGGCCACTTCGCGCAACAAGGTATCGAGGTTGACCTGCCTGGTCTCCGCCTCAGGGTTGGTAGGGGCGAAGGTGAGCAACCGCTTGACGGTCTCGGCTCCCCCCGTCGCGGCCTGGAGGATGACGTCAACTGACTCACGCAGATCGGCAGCCCTAACGCTCTCCCGGTCGGCAGCCCGGCGCAGCAGGTCGGCGTGGCCGGAGAGCGGGCGCCGGCAGTGCACCCATGAGCAAGCCGACGGCCACCAAGCCGAGCGCGTGCGCCCAGAGGAGGGCGATGATCCGTCGGGCCGGCGCTGCCAGACGCCAGCGGTCGCCCCTCGGGCAGCGCGCGGCGGGCCCAAAGCAGTAGCCGTGCCAGGCCGGCTTGCATGTTCGGGCCGCTCAACGAGCCTGGCGGCAGGATCTCCACGCCAACGGAAAGAGGTTCGGCTCTGATTTATAGCTGCTGCATGCTAAACTCGCACTTGTAAAAACGCGCGCCCGGCGGGCTTCGGGACGGGCTGGGAAGTCGCGACTGCCTCGCGTAGGTTGGCCAGCCGAGGAGGGCCGCATGGCGCTAGATCAACAGGCGCGAGCGCTGATCGACCTGCTCGCGGCGTCCGGAATACCGCCCGTCCACAAGCTCAGCCCGACCGAAGCGCGGGAGGCGATGCTGGCGCGGCGGGCGCTGGTGCCAGACGAACGGCCGGACGTGGCCGACGTGCGGGACCTGCAGATCCCCGGGCCGGGCGGCCGGATCGCGATGCGGTTGTACACGCCGGCCGGTGAGGCGCCGTTCCCGGTCCTCGTCTACTTCCACGGCGGGGGCTGGGTGATCGGGAACCTCGACTCCCACGACGGGCTGTGTCGTGGGCTGGCGAACGCCGCCGGGTGCGTGATCGCGTCGGTCGACTACCGCCTGGCGCCTGAGCACAAGTTTCCGGCCGCGGCCGAGGACGCCTACGCCGCCACCGCCTGGGTGGCCAAGAACCTGGCGTCGCTGGGCGGAGCGGGACGGCGCCTGGCCGTGGGCGGCGACAGCGCCGGCGGCAACCTGGCGGCGGTCACCGCGCTGATGGCGCGCGACCGCGGAGGCCCCGCCATCGCCTTCCAACTACTCATCTATCCGGTCACGAATTACGCCTTTGACACACCCTCGTACCGCCAGAACGCCGAGGGCTATCTCTTGACCCGTGAGGCGATGATCTGGTACTGGCAGCACTACTTGAGCGGCGACGGGGACGGCACGAACCCGTACGTCTCGCCGCTCCAGGCGGCGGACCTGCGTGGGCTGCCGCCCGCCCTGGTCATCACGGCCGAGTACGACCCGCTGCGGGACGAGGGCGAGGCGTACGCGCAGCGACTCCGCGAGGCCGGCGTGCCGACCACCTGCACTCGCTATCCCGGCACGATCCACGCCTTCTTCGCGTACGGGGCTATCCTGGACCAGGGCAAGCGAGCGATTCAGGAGGCGGCCGACGCGCTACGCTCGGCGCTGTCGTAAAGGTCGCGGTCCGAAGGCCAACCGGAAAAGAGCGCATGACCGCCAAGGCCTTCCTCTCATCCCTCAGCGGTCCTCTGCGTTCTCTGCAGTTACGAAGGCTGCGTTAGCTGACCCGCTCGCGCTCCCACTCCCACTCGGGGATGAACTTGTGCCAGCCGTCGTGGATCTCGAGGTACTGGCCGAACAGGTACAGGCTGTTGGCCCTTGGCTCGAACGGCACGCGCCGGAGGATCATCCGGGCCTCGTCGGTCGTCTTGCCGCCCTTGCGGTGGTTACATGTGCGGCAGGCGCTGACCAGATTCTCCCAGCTGTGTTTCCCGCCACGGTGGCGCGGCAGGACGTGGTCCAGAGTCAGGTCCCGTGTCCTGAGACCGCAGTACTGACAGGTGTAGCGGTCACGCATGAACACTTCGCGACGGGTCAGCCTGACGTGCGGGCGAGGTCGCTTGATCAGGTACACGAGCCGGATCACCGACGGACGCGGGAAGGCGACGGTCGGCGAACGGATCTCGCCCAGCCCGTGCTCCAGGACCTCTGCCTTGCCGCCGCCGATCAGCACGATCGCGCGATGGGCGTTGCAGACGTTGAGAGGCTCGTAATTCTGATTCAAGACCAGGACCGGACTCACCGGACGCTCCATGCTCCGCATATTACGGACCCGTCTGCCTCGGATCGGGGCAGACGGGTCTCGGCATTAGGGCGGATGGGGATCACCGCGCCGCGCTCATTGTAGCAAAGCCCGCGAGCACGCGACTATGGGGCCGGCTTGATTCGCAGCGGCAGACCAGCCACGAGTAAGTACACCGAGTCCGCGCGGCCCGCCACGGCCTGGTTGGCTCGGCCCAGGGCGTCGCGAAAGACGCGTCCAAGTGACGTGGGCGGCACGACGCCGGAGCCGACCTCGTTGGTGACCATGACCAGGTCCCAGCCGCCATGAGCCTGAGCCTGCCAGAGCGCCTCTAGCTCGTCGGCGACGGCCGCCTCGAGCCGCTGGGCGGTCTCCATCGTCGGCTCTCCGTCCGCGGCTGCGCCGAGCAACAGGTTAGACACGAGCAGCCCGAGGTCATCGAGGAGCACCGTACCGAAACCCGGCGACGCGGCCGAGAGGACCGCCCCCACATGTACTGGGGCCTCGACTGTGAGCCAGTCATGCGGCCGCCGCTGGCGATGCTGCTCGACCCGGACCCGCATCTCCTCGTCCTCGATCGTCGCCGTCGCGAGGTAGATGACGGGCTTACAGGCTTGGAACGCGAGCCGCTCCGCAAAGGCGCTTTTGCCGCTGCGGGCGCCGCCGGTGACGAGGGTAAGGGAGGGCACGGTTCATGGAATTGTCGTCCTGAGCGAAGCGAAGGATCTCGGTGGCGGAGGTGATCCTTCGCTTCGCTCAGGATGACAAGCGGGCTCAGGATGACAAGCGGGCTCAGGATGGCAATGCGGGCTCATAACAGGCTGACGGGGTCGACGTCGATGGTCCAACCTGGCGCGAGCTGGAGGCGGTCCAGAATCCGCGCGAAGCGGTCGCCGCGCATGACGATCTGCCAGCGCTCGCGGCCCCGAGCTCGTCGGATGAAGCACGGCGCCGGACCGAGAAGGTGGATGTCGGCGATGCCCTGGCGATGGAGCTCGTCTTCCAGGAGGCGTCGCACTCGAGCGCTCTCACGCGCGCAGCGTTCCTCGTTACTGGCCTGGAAGACGAGCCGGACCAAACGCGCCAGCGGCGGGTATCCGTGCGCGCGCCGGAATGCCATCTCACGGCGGTAGAACGCCAGGTAGTCGTGGCGGGCGGCCGCCTGAATGGCGTAATGATCGGGGGCGTAGGTCTGGACGATAGCGCAACCTCCCAGGGGTCCGCGCCCCGCCCGCCCGGCAACCTGGGTCAGGAGCTGAAACACATGCTCGCCGGCCCGGAAGTCCGGCAGGAACAGGCCGACGTCGGCCAGGACTACGCCGACGAGCGTGACGCGTGGAAAATCCAGCGCCTTGGCGATCATCTGAGTACCGACCAGGATGTCGGTCTGGCCGGCCTCGAACGCTCGCCAGAGCCGCTGATGCGTCCCAGCTCGAGTCGTCGCGTCGTGGTCCCAGCGAGCGATTCGGGCACTGGGGAAACGGGCCCCCAGGTCCTGCTCGACGCGCTGAGTGCCGAGGCCCAGAAAGCGGATCCGCGTGCCGCCGCAGCCGGGGCAGCGGGACGGCGAGGGCTGGCGCCGGCCGCACCGATGGCAGAGCAGCGAATCTCCTGAGCGGTGGTACACGAGGGGCGTCTCGCAGCGGCGGCAACCCAGGACGTGGCCACAGTCGCGGCAGGTCACGCAGGTCGCGCTCCCGCGCCGGTTGAGGAACAGGATCGCCTGCTCGCCGCGAGTGAGCGTCCGCTCCAGCTCGGCATTCAGCTCACGGCTGAAGATGCTCTCATTGCCGGCCTTCAGTTCGGCGCGCATGTCGACAATCGAGACCGGCGGGAGGGGACGGGTTCCCCACCTAACCCCCCAGCCCCCTTCCCTAAAGGGAAGGGGGGGCTCGTCGACAAGTTCCCCCTTCCCTTCAGGGAAGGGGGCTAGGGGGTTAGGTTGTCCGTGGCGGAAGGGGGCTGGGGAACAAGTGCGCGCCGGGGGGTTAGGTTTATCGGCCTCCCCACGCGCGAATCTGGATGGCAGGCGCAACAGGACGTAGCGCTTGCGCTCGGCCCGGTAATACGACTCAACGTCCGGCGTCGCGCTGCCCAGGACGACGGGTGACCTGGCTAGCTGGCCCCACCACAGGGCCACCTCGCGGGCGTGGTAGCGCGGGCTTTTCTCCTGCTTGTAGGTGTGTTCGTGCTCCTCGTCTAGGATGACCAGGCCCGGGCGGCGGACCGGCGCAAACAGCGCCGAGCGGGTGCCCACCACTACCTCTGCCTCGCCACGGCGGATGCGCTCCCAGGCGCGGCGGTGCTCGGCGACGGCGACGCGACTGTGCAGCACGGCCGTCTTGCCGGGGAAGCGGTACTCGTATCGCTCGTGGGCGCCGGTCGTCAGGGCGATCTCGCTGACCAGCACGATGGTCTGGCGATTGAGCTGGAGCGCTCTGTCGACCGCCTCGAAATAGACGTGAGTCTTGCCGCTACCGGTCACACCGCAGAGCAGAAAGGCGACGTGCTGGCGGTCCTCGATGGCGGAAACGATCCGCCGAGCGGCGGTCTGCTGGGGCAGGGTCAGCGGGGGGCGCGGCGGGGCCTCGGACAGGACTGGCGGGCTGGACGCCCGGACCGGAGCCCGCGGCGGCTTCCAGCTCCCTTCCTTGGCGGCCTTGGCGAGACGGGCGGTGAGGCCGGGCGGGAGAAAGAGGGCCAGGCAGTCGAAGAGCGGAGCGCGGTAGTGGGCTGAGATCCAGCGCGCCAGGCTGAGTTGGAGGGGGCCCAGGAACGCGTCGTCAGCGAGCTTCTCCTCAACCGGGCGGGTCGGAAAATCTGGCGCGCGGCCGGCCACGCTGAGCACCACACCGGGCAACAGACGAGTCGACAGCGGGACGAGGACGAGATCGCCGGGCCGAATCGGCAGGTGGTCCGGCACGCGGTAGGTGAAGCTTGCCCCGCCGCGCGCCCCGGCCAGGTCGAGCGCGACTTCGGCGTGCATACGAAGCTATTCGGCTGTAGGGGCACGGCATGCCGTGCCCGCCCCGGTTGGCACGGCATGCCGTACCCCTGCGGCGCGTGTCACAGCGTGACCAGGCGCCGCCTGACGCGACAGCGCTCAGCGGTGATGATCGCCTTTACTCTCTCCACGCTCTCGTAGAGTCGGCCGCGCTCGTTGATGACTACGTAGTCGTATTCAGCTAGGCGCTCCATCTCTCGAGCAGCGGTCTCGAGGCGCGCGGCCCGCTCTTCGGCGCTCTCGGACCCCCGGTTCGCCAGACGCGGGACTAGCTCCTCGAGGCTCGGTGGGGCCAGGAAAATGGTGATCGCCTGCGGAAGCTTGGCCCGCAGCGTAGCCGCGCCCTGGACGTCCGGGGTGACCAGCACATCCTTCCCTGAGCGCAGGCCGCCGCGCAGGCCCTCGATTGGGATGCCATAGTTCTTGCCGTGCACGACGGCGTGCTCCACCAGCCCGCCGGCGTCTCGCAGAGCGGCGAACTCCTCCTCCGTCACGAAGTAATAGCTGTCGCCCTCGACCTCATCGGGTCGCCGGGACCTGGTTGTGGCCGTCACGCAGAAGCTGAGCGGGAAGCCGTCGTCTTTCAAACACTTGGTGATCGTGTCCTTGCCCACCCCGCTCGGTCCTGACAGGATGAACACCAATCCGGTGGCCGGAGCCTCGGCCGCGGCGGCGCGGGAACCGGACACGTCAGCTATAGTGGAACGTTCACCCATCGGGCCCGGCTCTCGGCCTGGCCGGCGATGCCAACGGCCACTCCGGCCAGATCCTTCGGCTGGCAGCCGGCTGTCCACCGCAAGCGCGAATGAAAGCAGTCCTAAGCGTCGACGCGCTTACGCTCCACGCCGTCACGGACGAGCTGCGATCCAGGGTACTGGGGGCGCGGGTCCAGAAGATCGGGCTGCTCGGTCCACGAGGGCTTGGGCTCGACCTGTACCGCCGAGGCGAGCGTCTGCACGTCCTCATCTCGGCCGAAAGCGAGGCGGCCCGAGTGTGCCTCACGCGTGAACGGCTCGCGCGGGGCTCCGAGGCAGTGACACCGCTGCTCCTGCTGCTCCGAAAGTACGTCCGCGACGGGCTCGTGGAGGACCTGACCCAGCCGCCCCTGGAGCGGGTGCTCGAGCTGAGGGTGTCCAAACGGGACGACGGAGGAGACCTCCGTGAAGTTGTCCTCATTATAGAAGTGATGGGCCGGCGCAGCAACGCGGTCCTGGTCTCCGGGGACGGCACGATCCTGGACGCTCTACGGCGAGCGGCGCCAGCCCGGAACCCAGCCCGGCCTATCTTGCCGCATCTGCGATATGCGCCACCGCCTCCCCAGTCACGCCTGGACCCCTGGGCAACTGACACCTGGGACAGGCTGCCCGAGCTGGCGGCCGGCCAACCTGAGGCGGGCACGGCACGCCATGCCCCGACAGCTCGGCTGGACGAGCTGCTGTCGGGACAGCTACGCGGCTTCTCGCCGCTGCTGGGCAAGGAGGCCGCCTTCCGCTGCAGCGGAGGCGTCGATGCGCCGGCCAGCGGCGCGCACTGGTCCGACGTTCGCGCCGCCGTCATGGAGCTGCTGGGGCCGGTGCGGCACGCTGCCCGGTGGTCGCCCTCGGTCGCGCGCCATGAGGGACGGGTAGTGGCGTTCGCGCCGTACCACCTCCACCACCTCGAGCCGGCATGTGAGGTGGCCGACGTCGACAGCATCAGTGAGGCCATCGAGCTGGCATTCGCGGCCGCGCCACGGCCGACCGCGAGCCGCCAGGCCAACAACCAACTCGCGCGGGCGCTGCTGGACGCGATCGCGACCCGCCGGGCGCTGGTGGAACGCCGGCAGGCGGCGCTGGCGCGGGCCGCCGACGGGACCGGCGACCCGGATGAGCTGCGCGAGGCAGGCCAGCTCGTCCTGGCCGCGGCCAGCTCGATCCAGCCCGGCCAGCAAGCAGTCGAGATCGCCGGAAGAGCCATCCCGCTCGACCCGCGCCAGAGCCCGGTCGCGAACGCCCAACGCTACTTCCGCGAATACCGGAAGGCTCGCGAAGCGACCAAACGCATCCCGGAGCTGTTGAAGCGAGCGAGCATGGAGCTGGCGTATCTGGACGACACGCAGACTCTGGCCGAGCTTGCCGACGACCCGGCCAGCCTGAGGGCGCTGCGTGAGGAGCTAAGGTCGTCGGGTGTGCTTGCCGATACGCCCTCAGCCAGAGGGCCCAGCGGGAGAGGCAGAGAAGCGGGTCCCCGGCCACTCCGGGTTGCACTGTCAGAAGGCTTCGTGGCGCTGATCGGAACGTCTGCGCGTGGCAATGAGCGTGTGACGTTCGACCTGGCCGGCCAGAGCGACGTCTGGCTGCACGCGCGGGCTCTGCCTGGCGCGCATGTGGTGGTGCGGACCGGCGGGCGCGAGCTGCCGGGCCGGGTCCTGCTCCAGGCGGCTCGCCTGGCAGCCCACTACAGCCGGGGCCGCGGGGCGGGCCGCGTAGTCGTCGACTGGACGCTGCGCAAGCACGTCCGCAAGATCCGTGGCGGCCCGCCGGGCCTGGTCAGCTACGTCAACGAGCAGACGGTGAGGGTGGTGCCGGGCGTAGTGAGTAGCGAGTAGCGAGAAGCGAGAAGCGAGTTGCGGTGACGATAGTGGCACACGCCTTGCCCGAAGGCCGGCTGGCGCCGGATCCTGTGGCAGAATACGGGCGACATGGTCTACAGCTCAAACGGGAACGGGTATCGCGGCGGGGACCTGCCCAAGGCCGGTAACGGTGTCGAGCGGCGCGGACGTCTCCGCGACGTGCACCGACGGGCCCAGCTCCGCGCCCGCCGACGACAGCGACTCCAGCGGCGAGGAGTTCAGAGCGTCCTGATCGTCGTCGCCGTCTCGGCTATCGGGATCCTCGGGGCCGGCCTGATCGTGCTGCTCGGCGCAATCCATGGCGCGGCTACGGCGTACGCCAACATCAACCGGGACTTGCCGTCGGTCAACCAGATCTCGAGCCGCGAGTCGTTCAAGACGGCCCAGGTGTTCGACCGCAAGGGCACGCTGCTCTGGGAGTTCTATGACCAGGAGGGCGGCAAGCGGACGGTAGTCCCGCTATCGGAGGTCTCGCAGTACCTGATCGACGCCTCGCTCGCCGCCGAGGATGCCAACTTCTACTCCAACCCGGGCGTGGACCTGAAGGGCATGGTGCGGGCCTTCTTCCAGAACGTGACCGAGCAGAACGTGGTCTCAGGGGCCAGCACGATCACCCAGCAGCTCGTGCGCAACGTGCTGCTGAAGCCCGAGGAGCGCTACGACATCAGTGTCGCCCGCAAGGCGAAGGAAGCGCTGCTGGCGTACCAGGTGACTCAGAAGCTGTCGAAGAGCCAGATCCTGGCGCTGTACTTGAATGAGATCTACTACGGCAACCAGGCGTACGGCGTGGAGGCAGCCTCCCAAACGTACTTTGGCAAACACGCCCGCGACCTGACACTGGGCGAGGCCGCCGTGATCGCGGGCCTACCCGCCTCGCCCTCGGTCTACGATCCACTCCGCAACCCGGTCGGAGCGAAGGCTCGCCAGGCCTACGTGCTGGACCAGATGGTCCGCCAGGGCTTCGTCACCGAGTTCGAGGCCCAACAAGCCAGCCAGGCTGAGCTGCGCTACCAGCCCCAGAAGCCGGTTTACCTGTCCCCACACTGGGTGATGTACGTACGCGACGTGATCGAAGCGAAGTACGGCGCCAAGGCCCTTTACCAGGGCGGCCTGAAGATATTCACCACGCTCGACCTGGACCTCCAGAACAGGATGGAGGAGGTCGCCCGCAACAACATCCCGACCCTTCAGCAGCGGGACGCCAACAACACCTCGATCACCGTGATCAATCCAAAGACCGGCGAGCTGCTGGCGATGGTCGGCAGCATGGACTACTGGAACGCCGACATCCAGGGCCAGTTGAACGTCGCCCTCGCGGCGCGCCAGCCCGGCTCGTCGATCAAGCCAATCGTCTATCTGGCATCCTTCACCAAGGGCTACACGCCGGCGACGACGGTGGTAGACGAGCGGATCTCGTTTCGAGACGAGCTCGGGCGGGTCTGGAGCCCCGACAACTACGACAAGAAATTTCACGGCACCGTGACGCTTCGATCGGCGCTCGGAAACTCGTTCAACATCCCGGCCATCAAGGTGCTCCAGTTCACCGGGATCGATACGGTGGCCGAGCTGGCGACGCGGATGGGCATCACCACCTGGACCGACCGAAGCCGCCTCGGGCTGGCAATGGCGATTGGTGGGGCCGAGGTCAGGCCGCTGGACCTGCTCTCGGCGTACACGGTTCTGGCCAACAACGGCATCAGGATCCCTCCGGTGTCGATCACCAAGCTGATCGACGCGGACGGCAACGTGATCGAGGACTACAAGGTGCCTCAGGGTGAGCAGGTGGTGGACCCGCGCTACGCGTATATGGTCACCAGCATCCTCTCAGACCCGAACGCTCGCCTGATAACGTTTGCGCCCAACAGCCCGATCAGCATGCCTCGGCCGGCCGCGGTCAAGACCGGTACGACGGACCAGTACCACGACACGTGGACCATGGGCTACACGCCGAACCTGGCGATCGGCGTGTGGGTGGGCAATACCGACAACCATCCGATGAAGGAAGTGCTCAGCTCGATGAGCGCTGGCAAGATCTGGCGCGAGGCGATGGACGCCGCGATCGAGCGCCTCAACCTGCCGCCCGACCAGTTCGAGCGACCGGCCGGGCTGATCGACGTGGACGTGTGCGGCCCGGGCGGCTGCTACAAGGACCTCTACCCGTTCGAGCGAGCCCCGAACACTGGACGGGTGACTGTGGGCGGGAATCAGGCGCCGGCCACGCCGGCTGCGACCGTGGCGGCCACGCCGGCCGGCTCGGGCACGCCGGCGGGGCCACCGCCCGCGACCGGACCGGCGCCGCCGGCGCTGTTTCCGGCCGCGACTCCGCCACAGGCTACGAACCAGGCCCAGCCAACGCCGCCTCCACCCCCGCCGACGGTGGCCCCCGCACGAGTAACCTCGCCCGCGCAGGCGACTCCGAGGCCCCAGCCGACCGCGACGCCCCAGCCCAGGCCCGGACGACGTTGAAAGCGAGTGGGTAGTGCGGTAGTGCGGTAGCGGGTCCGCCCTCTAGGGCACTACGCGCTACCTCACTACCGCACTGGGGAGGGCGCAGGCACGGGCTGGTTGGGTCCCACACGCAGTACCGCCACCTGCATCGGCTCCGCGCGTCCCTTCAAGTCGAGCTGGCGCTGCTGCAGATCGTCGACGGCGAGCCCGGCCGAGGAGCAGCTGGCCTGACTGACCAGCACCTCGCCGCCTGCGGCCGACGACGCCAGGCGGGCGGTGCTGTTGACGGCGTCGCCGAGGGCCGTGACCTGCGTGACGCTGCCTTCGGATCCCACGAGCCCGACGAAAGCTACACCAGTATGGACGCCCACGCCGACCCGCAGCCACGGACCTTCGGGACGCGCATGGCCGGTTGCGCGGAGCAGCTCCTGGGCCGCCTGAACTGCACGCCGCGCGTGGTCCCGGCCGGCGAAACCGGGCACAAAGAGCGCGATCACCTCATCGCCCACAAATTTGTCGATCAGGGCGTCGGCAGGAACAAGGACGTCGATCGCCGCGGCGTAGAAGCGGTTCATGAGGCGCATGAAGTCGGCCGGGCTGATCCCCTCGGCGAGGCCGGTCGAGCCGCGCACGTCCGCGAAGAGCAGAGACAACTCGATTTCGGCGCCGCCCAGGGGTGTCTTGGCCAGGCAATCTGCGCAGAACCGGGGGTTGTTGGCAGATGGCGCCTTACCCAACAGCCGCATGAACGGCGCGCCGATGCCCGCGAATGGGGCGTTGCACATCGAGCAGCGCGGATTCGCGGGAATGAGGGCGAACACGTGTCGGCCCCGGCGCAGCCCGGGGTTTTGTCCCAGCAGCACCGTCTGCCAGTAGTCCTCCGGGGCGCAGGTCGCGGCGCGCCGCCGGGCCCGCCAATCCAGCGCCGCGCCCACGATGAGCAGTGGACTTCCGAGCCAGGTCAGGGTGAGGCTGATGAGCCGGAAGGGGTTCGTGAGATCGGGCGGATGCGGCGGCAAGATGTAGGGTGAGGCCATATGGAGCAACAGCAAGAGCGAGCCGAGGCCGCCCACCACGAGCGGCAGCGGGTCGCGGTGAACGCCGTAGCTGAGCCGGAGCATGATCGCATTCAGAGGTGCGAAGACCCAGAGCAGCTGGTGGAGCACGAGGGCGGTGCCGGTCATGCCCGCGGTGGCGAGCGGACCGACGAGGGCCGGGCCGCCGGCGCAGACAGTGCAGGACGGCACCGTCGCGGCATGGATCAGGCTTGGGCCGGAGGCGGCGCCAAGATCGAGGCGGATTGGAAGCCTGCTCATCGTGCCACGTGCCTCATGCCGGACGATCCGCCGACTGCCCCGCTCCTCACAACCGGCGAGCGAAGAGCGGCGCTGGGCTTCTACGCACTTGACTCACAT
>DASPXK010000356.1:0-3768 GCA_035637315.1 Chloroflexota bacterium | reverse complement strand
ACGTGGACGTGAACGTGGAAAACGGACTGGCCCGCCGCCGGCCCATTGTTCTGCACCAGCCTGATCCCGTCCGGCTGATACAGCTGCTTGATAGCCCGAGCGATTCGGATGGCCATCCGAAACAGCGGCCCGGCCAGCTCGTCGTCCAGATCAAAGCAGGTCTCGTAATGCGCGCGCGGCACGACCAGGACGTGGCCAGGGGCCGATGGCGAGGCGGCCATGAACGCCACCACCTCGTCGTCCCGAAAGACGACGCTGGCGGGCGCCGCGCCGGCCACGATCTTGCAGAACACGCAGGCTCGAGCGTCGCTCATCCAGCCGCCCGCCGCCACCTGACGCGCACGTCGCCCTCCTGCTCAGCATCGCCGCTCGGCTCCGCGCCCAGGTACTCCCAGTATTCTGGCCACATCCGTCGGTTGCGCAGGAAGCGGATGAAGGCCAGCGGCTCTTCGGCCGCCAGGGTCACGGTCAGCTCGTCACCGCGCTGGGCGAGGGTGTAGCCGGCCAGGAAGTACTTGGCGAACTGGACCGCCGCCTCGCCCGAGCCGAGCCAGGGCACGAACCGCTCGTGCTCGTCGCGAGCATCCGGCCTCACCCTGCCACGCCAGACCCGGGTCCGCTCCATTCGCCCTCACCCCCCGACCCTCTGGTCGCCCTCACCCCCCGACCCCTCTCCCAAGCGTGGGAGCGGGGGAGCACGTCGAGCCGCCTCTACCCTGGGCTCAGCTTGAGGAACTCGGCCATGTGCTCGTAGAGCTTCGCTCGATCGGCGGCAACGAAGGGTTTCAGGCCGTAGTGATTCATGACGATCGTCTGCTCCTCCTGCCAGGCTTTCCAGCAGTCGGCGCAGACCTCCGCCTGGACGCGCGCGCCCCACGGTCCGGCCATCGGGGCCGCCTCCATGGCTGGCATCCGACGGGCGCAGCGGCTGCAGGTCAGGTCAGACATGCGCGGCTCCTTCCAGGCTCAGGGTTGGATACTGATCCGCCAGCACCTCGGCCTTGAGTCGGGCCAGAGTCCCCGACTCGATCGCCTGGCGGATGCGCTCCATGAGCTCCAGGACGAAGCGCAGATTGTGCATGGTGGCGAGCGTGTAAGCCAGCAGCTCTTCGGCCACGAACAGGTGGCGCAGGTATGCCCGCGAGAAGCTCCTACACGCAGGACACGAGCAGGTCTCGTCGATCGGGACCGAGTCGGCTCGATATCTCGCCTGGGTGATGGTGATCTTTCCGCGGCTCGTGTAGAGTACGCCCCGCCGCGCGAGGCGGGTCGGGGCGACGCAGTCGAACGTGTCGATCCCCCGCTCGACGCATTCGATCAGGTCCTCCGGCTCGCCGATCCCGAGCATGTGCCGCGGACGGTACGCGGGTAAAGCCGGGACCGACCAGTCCAGCACGCGGTGCATGTCGCGCTTCGACTTGCCGAGCGAGCCGCCAAGCGCGAAACCGTCGAACGGGAGCTGGCCGATGAAGGCCGCGCTCTCCTCGCGCAACGCCTGGAACGCGCCGCCCTGCACGATCCCGAACAACGCCTGGTCCGGGCGTCGCCGGGCGTCCAGACAGCGGCGCGCCCAGCGGTGGGTCCGCTCCATCGCCTGGCGGGTGTAAGCCGCGTCGTGGAGCGGAGAGGTGGGCTCGTCGAATGCCAGGATCACGTCGGCTCCAAGCTGCTCCTGGACCTCGATCGACTTCTCAGGGGTCAGGCGGCAGGTCGAGCCGTCCAGGTGGGACCTGAACGTCACACCGTCGTCGTCGATGCGGTTGAGCCTGGCCGGCTGGCCACCTCGGCGCCCCTGACGCGCCTCGGGCGGGTCCTCGTCTGGAAACATGCCGACCAGCTTGCCGATCCCGTGCTCCAGCCCAAAGCCGAGGCTGAAGACCTGATACCCGCCGCTGTCGGTGAAGATGGGTCCAGGCCAGGCCATGAAGCGGTGCAGTCCACCATGCTCGGCCACTGTCTCGGGGCCGGGGCGCAGATAGAGATGGTAGGTGTTACACAGCACGGCCTGCGCGCCGAGCGCCACGAGCTCGTCGGGCTGGAGGCTCTTGGCCGCTGCCTGCGTCGCGACCACGACGAAGGCGGGCGTGTCTATCATGCCGTGCGGTGTGACCAGGCGCCCGAGTCTGGCGCCGGGGCGCGCATCGGTCTGGCCGGTCTCGAAGCGGACCGCTGACATCGAGGGAATCATACCCCGCTGCAAGCGTTCCGCCGGTTCCAGGAAAGCCAGTATACTGCTTCGCCGACCGAACCGAACCGACGGAACCACCAAGACACAAAGACACTAACAGCAGGTTGTCATCCTTGAGCGAAGCGAAGGATCTCGGTTTACGGACCGAGGACCGAGATCCTTCGCTTCGCTCAAGGATGACAATGTGGGCTCAGGATGACAAGGCACCCTGCCACGTGACTTCGCCCTCGCTCTCACTGGTCATCCCGGCCTACAACGAAGAGGAGCGCTTGCCGTCGACGCTGGTGACGGTCAGCGAGTACCTGGCTCACCGCGACGTCGACTACGAGGTCATCGTCGTCGTCAACGGGAGCACCGATCGAACGGCCGAGGTGGCCAAGGCGGCCGCCGAGCATGACCCCAACCTGCGACTGATCCTCACTCCCCTGCGCGGCAAGGGTCGCGCAGTCAAGATAGGTGTGGGCGAGGCTCGGGGCGAGCGTGTGCTGTTCTGCGACGCCGATCTGAGCACCCCGATCGAGGAGGCCGTTGGCCTGGCGGACCTGCTCGACGAGCGCTACCAGATCGCGATCGCCTCCCGCGAGGGCCGTGGCTCCCGTCGCATCGGCGAGCCGTACTTCCGCCACTTGATGGGCCGCGCCTTCAACGCCCTGGTGCGGGCTCTGGCGGTGCCCGGCATCCAGGACACCCAGTGCGGCTTCAAAGCCTTCAGCCGAGCGTGCGCCAGGGACGTCTTCGCGCAGCAGACGACCAGCGGCTTCGGTTTCGACGTGGAGCTGCTGTACATCGCCCGCAAGCGCGGTTACGGTGTTCGCGAGGTGCCCGTCACCTGGGTCTACCGTGCCAGCAGCCGTGTCGACCCGGTCCGCGACACGGTCCGGATGTTCGCGGACGTCCTCCGCGTGCGGCTGAACGACCTGCTTGGCAGGTATGAGGAATGAGGGATGAGGAGTGAGGACATAACCCTTTCCCCTTTCCCCCTTCGCCCTGACCCCACTCCCCATCCCCTATCCCCCATAATTCGCCTATGCCTGATCGGATCCTGGTCTGCACCGCGTGGCCGTACGTCAACGGCTCGTTGCACGTTGGCCATCTGGCGGGGGTGTACGTGCCAGCCGACACCTTCGCCCGCTTCCAACGCCTGCGCGGCAATGACGTGCTGTTCGTGTCGGGCAGCGACGAGCACGGCACGCCGATTACCGTGCGCGCCGACCAGGAGGGCGTCAGCCCCAAGGAGCTCGCCGATCGATATCACGAGGAGTTCCTGGGCTACTGGCGCGACCTGGGCGTCAGCTACGACCTGTACACTCGAACAGGCACCGAGACTCACCGTCGCGTAGTCCAGGACGAGTTCCTCATCCTGCTGAAGAACGGCTACCTGTTCGAGGAGGCCGTCGAGCAGTTCTACGACCCGACGGCGAGGCGCTTCCTGCCCGACCGCTACGTCGAGGGGACCTGCCCACACTGTGGCTACGAGCGAGCGCGGGGCGACCAGTGCGAGAACTGCGGGCGCCTGCTCGACCCGATCCAGCTCATCAACCCGGCCAGCAAGCTAACCGGCGAGCGGCCGGTCCAGCGCT
>DASPXK010000355.1:0-16145 GCA_035637315.1 Chloroflexota bacterium | reverse complement strand
CCGCACCAGCATGCATGACTACGCGTCCGACGTTCGGGCCCTGACCGAGCAGCTCGCGCGGCGGCCTGTCCTGGTGGGCTGGAGCATGGGCGGCCTGGTGGCGCTCATGGGCGCTGCCTCGGGCCTCGCGTCGGCCTGCGTGGCGCTTGCGCCAAGTCTCCCGGCTCGCGCCGAGGACACTTCGATTGAGCCGCGGGCCGGCGAGTTCGGCCCCGAGGAGTACGGCATCACCAGCCGCGATCCAAATAACCAGCCGACGATGCCGGACCTGGATGCTCGAGAGCGCGCGATCGCCCTGGCGTCGCTGGGGCGAGAGTCCCGTCTTGCGCGCGACGAGCGGCGGCGGGGTATCGTCGTCGAGCGCCTGTCCTGCCCGCTGCTGCTGATCACCGGCTCCCTGGATCTTCAGTGGTCGGCCGAGCGCTACGACGCTATATGGCTCGAGGCCGACCGCCTCGAGGCTGAGGGCGCCTCCCACTGGGGCCTCGTCCTCAACCGCCGCGCCATCACCCGGCTAGTCCCATCCGTCCTCGCCTGGCTGTGCGGCGCCTCAGCAGTCTGAACCATCTGTGCTGGTCTGCCGGTGTGGGCGACGCCGCGTACGATCCGCTGCCACCAGGTGCAGGCCCACCGGTCCAGATCGGGGGCGGCAGTGCGACCTGGGCGGCGAGGTCTTCAGCCCAGCGTGCTGCCGTGGTTTGGAGGTCACCCGTGATCGTCGTGCAGAATCACTACTTCGCCTCGCCTGGCAAGCGTGACGCCGTCATCGCAACCCGCCGCGACGCCAGCGCCTGCCGGGTCCGCCTCGGTCTGCCGGCGGGACGTATCCCGGTCCTGGCGCGCGGTTCGGACGCCGTCCCGGACACCATCTGGGAGCTCGAGCTTACCGATCTCGCGACCTGGGACTCGGACCTGGCGGTACTCGCGGCCAGCGAGGAGTTCACCGCAATTCGCAAGGTCCAGTCCTCGCAACTCCGCCACTTCGAGCGGTGCGCGTACGAAGTGGACCCGTCGGTGCCATAGAAACTTTCACCGCAGAGGCGCAGAGGACGCAAAGGAACACACGATTTGAGATCTCTGCGTCCTCTACCGCCTCTACCGGTGGGACCTAACGCTCGCGGTTGCTATTTGCGTTGCCGTTGTCTAGGCCGCGAGTGCCGCGGACGCCGAAGCCAGCTTGCCCGATCTCGGTGTCGCCGTCATAGATGTAGAGGCGGTAGGCCCCGCCGGGTAGCTCCCTGCCGCCGTTTCGCTTTTCGAGCTGGAAGGCGAAGCGGCCGTTGGTCAGGCCGCCGCAGCACTGCAGCTTGCCCCAGTTGAAGTCGCCCTTGTTAACGCGCAGGATATAGCTCAGCTTGGCGCCGGGCGACAGGTCGGTGAAATCCACGATCGCCCAGACGTGGTTATCGCGCCCGAACTCGATCCGCTCGTCGATTGGGTCGCCGTCTTGGGTCACCCCGCTGGCGAACGTGATCGACAGCCCGATGTTGCCAGGACTAGCGGCGGCCGTCTGGCTGTCCTGGAATCTCGAAGCCAGCCCAGCGACAGTCACGATAATCAGAGCGCCAACCATTAATTGACGGAACACGAGACTCCTCCCCGCTTGAGTCGAAGGAAACGCAACCCGCGCCGCCCAGCGCCGCCCGTAGCCGGCGTTCTTCCAAGCTCAGTCGGATTGTCGCACGCCGCCGCAGGCAGCGCAACTCAGCTCCTTCTTACTCCATTCGTCATTCCATCAGCGCGCCACGGGCTCGCAGGCCCTCGTACAACTTATGGTTGTTGGCCTCGATCGCGGCCGCGACCACGACGATCAACACGGACTCGTCGAGCTGGCCGTCATCCCCGCGCAGGTCCCGCAGCGCCTGGGCCAGGATGAGTGCCAGATCCCGCGATCCGAGGCCGATCGGCGTCGGCGCCTCCGCTGGCTCGGTCACGCTGCAGCCCTGATGCGCAGGGCCACCGCCTAGACGCCTTCGCGGAGCTTGTCGATCTCGGCGTCGACTTGCTCCAGACCCGCGTACTCTTCGGCCGCCAGCATGTAGCCGCGTCGTAGTAGCAGCTCGGCGAGCTGGCCACCCCGCTCGGCCGGGTCTTGTGCGGCACGAGCCAGGTCAGAGACGCGGTAACGTTCTGGAAGCTGACGCCCGACTCGCTCCATTTGGCGGACCGTCTCGGCGAGTAGTGCCCTGTCGTCACCTTCCAGCGCATAACGCACGGTTCCGGTGAGCTTGGCCAGGCGGCCCACCTTCTCGGCTTCGCTCATGACGCTCAGCAGCAGCTCGTCCACGTCAACTTCCGGCAGCCCCGCGGGCTCTTCCGGCGCCTCGACCGGCAGCCGCTCGGCGTAGCTGGTGTAGAGCTGCGCGTACTCGGCAGCGATCTCGGTCACCGCCATGAGCATGCGCTGCAGGTCGGACGTGTCGACACTCCCCCCGTCGAGCAGATCGTCGCCGCGCGCCACGGCGAGCTGGCGAAGCCGCTCCAGGCTCTCGACCCGCTCGGGAAATGGTGGCAGGGGAAATACGGCCGGCCCACTTGGCACCATCGAGGAGAGCTGGGCGGCGAACATCGCCGGCACGTATTTCGCCAGATCCATCGTGATCGGCGGCACGACGATATAGCTGCCCAGCACCACATCCGGGTCGCCCGCCGCGCGGAAGTAGACCAGCGCGTGCCCGCTCGGCCGCTCCGGATCGCCCCGTTCAAACGACGGCTGCATACCTGAAGTATAGTGGCTGGCCATGTAGGGGCACGGCATGCCGTGCCGTTTTGGGCGACATGGAGGCAGCGAAGATGGCCGAGAACGCGGTAACGAGCCCGGCGCGGCCTGGCGCTGGGCGGGCCAGCCCGATCCGGTTCGGTTGGCGTGTGCCGATGTGGGACCCGGACGGAGCGCCAGTTCGAAGCTGGCTGCCGGATGTGAGCTTGAATCTCGAGGCGCTGCGCGGCAAGTTCGATTCGGTCTGGCTTTCTGACCATTTCGTCCCAGGGGCGCCCTGGATGCCGCCCGAGCCGGATACGCTCGAGTGCCTCACCGCCACGGCCCACTTCGCGACCGCCTTCCCCGACTACCAGTACGGCCAGATCGTGCTTGGGAACTCCTACCGCCACCCGCCGCTGCTAGCCAAGATGCTGGCCACGCTTCAGCTGCTCAGTGGCGCCCGCCTGATTCTCGGGCTCGGCGCGGGCTGGATGGAGAGCGAGTATCGAGCCTACGGCTACCCGTACCCGTCGGCTCGGGTCCGAATCGAGCAGCTCGAGGATGCCGTCCAGATCATTCGGCAGATGTGGAGCGAGTCGCCCGCCACCTTTGCCGGCCGCCATTTCAGCATCGAGCGGGCGTTCTGCAATCCACGGCCCGATCCGGTCCCGCCAATCATGATCGGAGCGGCCGGCGAGCGCCTCGCCCTCCGAGTCGTCGCCCGCCACGCCGACTGGTGGGACTACAGCGGCGTGTCGCCCCAGGAGTACGCTCGCAAGGCCGCCGTCCTCGCCCAGCACTGTGAGGCCATTGGCCGTGACCCGACTTCGATCCTCTATACGTGGCAGTGCCAGACCGTCGCCCTGGCCGACGGCGAACGCGAGGCCGTCGCCCTGGCCGAGCGCAGCACGCTATATCGCCACACCGCCTCCGACGCCGCCCTGGTCGGCACGCCCGAGCAGATCGCCGGCCGCCTGGAGGAGTACGTGGCGGTCGGCGTCCGCCACTTCATCGTGCGCTTCCTCGACTTCCCGCGAACCGAAGGCGCTCTTCGCTTCGCCGCCGAGGTCGCGCCCAGGCTGAGAGCTGATCCCTGACCCTTCCCCGATGGCAACGGGGAACACGTCGCCTAGCTCCTCCGTCCCTTTAGGGAAGGGGGGTTCGGGGTTAGGTCTTCACCACCCGAGCGCGAGTCCGCCCGCCCGCGGGTCACTCGCGCCGCGTAGCACTCCGGATGGGTCGATCTGGATGAGCTGGACGGCGCCCCCGCCGCTTCAGGGGCCGAGCACCTGCACGACGTGGCCGCGGTCCCTCAGCCCCTGGATCACGGACTCGGGAACGCGCGCCTCCACGCGCACCACCATCGGCTGTTCCAGATTGGCAGGGTCGGTGCCCGGGAAACTGGACCAGCGCGGAGCATCGACAGCCTCTTGTAGCCCCATCCCGTGGTCAAGCACGCTGGTGAGCACCTGGACGTTCCACTGTGTCTGCTGGTCGCCACCGGGCGTCCCGCCGCCGACCAGCCACGGGCGGCCCTCGCGGCAGGCAACATAAGCGTTCAGCGTGTGCATTGTCCGCTTGCCCGGCATGATGACGTTGGGGTGGCCTTCGTCCAACGAAAAGCCGCGCCCGGCGCGGTTGTTCAGGGTGATCCCGGTCTCGCCGGCCACGACTCCCGAGCCAAATGAGGCGGACAGGCTGTGGATGAAGGAGATGGCGTTGCCGTCGCCGTCCGCGATGCAGAAATAGCTCGTATCCGCGGCGTGCTCGCCGACCAGGGTCCCGCCTGGCGATGCGGCCCGCCATGGGTCCAACTGGGCCCGCCGCCGAGCCGCGTGCTCTTTGGAGATCAGGTCGTCTAGGGGCCAGCCCACGAAGGCCGGGTGGCCGGCCACCGCGTTGCGGTCGGAGAAGGCCAGCTTCTTTGCCTCGACCAGCAGGTGAAGCCGCTCGGCGCTGAGGGAATCGAGCGCCCGCATGTCGAAGCCTTCCAGGATGTTGAGCTGTTCCAACAGCATGAATCCTTGAGACGGCGGGGCCGTCCCGTAGACGGTGACGCCGCAGTAGTCGGTCTTGATCGCTCGTACATCGCCGCCTCCTGGCGTGCGAAGTCGTCGGCCTCGTACATCGCTCCCTCTAGCGCCAGGAAGTCCAGCAGAGCTTTGGCCAACTCGCCGCGGTAGAAGCTCTCGGCGCCATCTCGAGCCACCACGCGAAGGCTGCGCGCGAGGTTGGGTGCGGACCAGCACTCGCCAGCCGCTGGTGGTCGCCCATTCGGCAGGAACTGGGCCGCCGAGTGCACATGACGCGCCAGCACCTCCGCGCGGTCGGCGATTCGACGGGCGACCCGCTCGGTGATCGCCACCCCCTCCTCGGCCAGGCCAATCGCGGGCGCCCACAACGCGGGCCAGGGCCGTGAGCCGTGCCGCTTCCAGACCGCCTCGTACACCGACAGGGCGCCAGGCACGCTGACCGAGTGGACCCCCTCGAGGGGCGTCTTCTCGAAGCCTCGCTTTGTGTAGTACTCGCGAGTCGCGCCCGCCGCCGCTACACCGCTGCCGTTGAAGGCGACCACCTCGCCGCGCCTGGCGTCGTAGAGCAACACGAAGGCGTCACCGCCCAGCCCGCAGGCAACATTGGCATCAGCACGCCCTCGGCGGCGGCCACGGCGATGGTGGCGTCGAAGGCGTTGCCGCCGCCTTGCAGCACGGTCAGGCCCGTGAAAACCGCGACCGGGTGGGCCGAGGCGACCATGCCACGCAGGCCCAGCGCCTCCGGCCTCCGCCGGCCTGTCGCTCCATCAATCGGCGCCAGGCTCCAGGTCCCGTCGTCGATCATCCCATCTCCATCGTCATCCCTCATTCCTCATCCCTCATTCCTCGTCTACAGTCCCATAATGTGATAACCCGAGTCTACGAAGATGACCTCGCCGGTGATCGCGGAAGCCATCGGCGAGCAGAGGAACAGCGCTGTCTGGCCCGCCTCGCTGGCGTCGATGTTGCGCCGCAACGGCGCCCGCTGCTCGTAGTGCTCCTCCATGATCGTGAAGCCGGAGATCGATCGCGCCGCCAGGGTCCTGACCGGGCCCGCCGAGATCGCGTTGACGCGGATATTTTGCGCGCCCAGTTCTGAGGCGAGGTAGCGCACGCTGGCGTCGAGCGCCGCCTTGGCTACGCCCATGACGTTGTAGTTGGGCACCGCCCGCTCGCCGCCCAGGTAGGTCATGGTCACCACGCTGCCTCCGCCTCGCTGGACCATGAGCGGCTCGGCCCGCTTGACCATCGCCGTCAGGGAATAGGCACTGATGTCGAGGGCCATCAGGAAGTTGGCGCGCGACGTGTCGACGAAGCGGCCCTCCAGGTCCTCCCTGGCCGCGTAGGCCACGCTATGGACCAGGATGTCCAGTCCGCCAAACTGCTTGCCGACCGCTTCGAACACGCGGTCCAGGTCTTCGTCGCGGGTCACGTCGCACGACAGCACCAGCGGGCTGTTGACCGTGTCGGCCAGCTCCCGTACGCCAGCCTCGATCCGCTCGCCCTGATACGTGAAGGCGAGCTGCGCGCCGGCTCCCGCCAGCGCCTGGGCTATCGCCCAGGCGATGCTCCGTCGATTGGCCACCCCAAAAACGAGCCCGGTCTTACCGTCCAGTAACATCGGTGCCTCCTCATTCCTGTCTCCCCAGCTCCCGCGACCGTTTCGTGGCCGTGACGATCGCATCCATGAACGCGGCTCGCAGGCCGGCCCGCTCCAGGGCGTGGACGCCAGCGATGGCTGTCCCGCCCGGCGAGGTCACCATCTCCTTCAACCGGGCAGGGTGCTCGCCTGTCTCGGCCAGCATGACCGCCGTCCCGAGTGTCGTCTGAACCGCCAGAGTGGTCGCCACATCCCGCGCCAGGCCAACCCGCACGCCGGCGTCGATCAGGGCCTCGACGACCAGGCTGATGAAGGCCGGGCCGCTCCCGGACAGCGCCGTGACCGCGTCCAGCGCTCGCTCCGGCAAGGTGATCGCCCGCCCGACCGCGTTGAAGATCCGCAGCACTAGCTGCTCATCGCGCGGGCCGGCATGGCGGCCCAGCGCCAGGACGGCCATGCCCGTGCGCACCAGGCAGGGCGTGTTCGGCATCACTCGAATGGTGGGGATCGGCCCATGGAACGCCGACTCGATCCTGGCCAGCGGGACGCCGGCGGCGATGGAGACGACGACCTGCTCGGCCCCGACCAGCGGCCCGATCTCGTCGAGCAGGCTGGGCAGGTCTTGCGGCTTAACCGTCAGGAAGACGATCTCGCCAAACGGGGCCGCCGCACGGTTACTAGCCTCGGTCCGGATCCCGATCTGGCGCGCCAAATGCTCCAGCCGCTCCGGCCGGACGTCGGTCGCCATGATCCGATCGCGCGGCAGCAGACCGGCATCGAGCACGCCTCGGATGAGCGCCTCAGCCATCTGCCCGCCGCCCAGGAACAGAAGGCTCGGAAAGTCACTCATCGCGTCACCCGCGCCTGGCCGACCATGAAGGCTTCGGCCTCGGCGAGCGAGGGATAGCCCTCGTAGTCGCCGTGGACCATCAACGAGTGGGCGCCGACACAGTTGCCGAGCTCAGCCGAACGCCACGGGTCCCACCCCCCGAGCTGGCCGGCCACGAACCCGGCGTCGAAGCCGTCGCCGGCCCCGATCGCGTCCAGGACCGTCGGTACCTCGAACGCGGGCACCGTTCGTCGCTCGTACTCGGTCGCTACCAGCGCCCCCTTGCCACCAAGCTTGACCGCGACCAGTGGAATGTCGTGACGAAGCGCCCAGTCGACGGAGTCGTTGGGGCCTTCGACCTGGAGTAGTCGGCCCAGCTCCTCGGCCCCGCCCAGCAGGACGGTGCATCGCTTCATGATCGGGACCAGCAGCTCGCGCGCCCGCTCCACGCTCCACAGCTTCAGGCGCAGGTTCGGGTCGAATGAGACGCTCAGGCCGGCCGAGCGGGCCACCTCGATGGCGTGCTCGACCGTTGCGCGACAGCTGTCGGAGAGGGCCGGAGTTATGCCTGTCAGATGCAGCCAGCGCGCGCCGCGCAGGTAGCTCGCGTCGACGTCGTCAGGCCGCAGCCTCGAGGCGGCCGAACCGCGCCGATAATAGTACGCACTGCTCTCGCCTGCCGCGCTGAGCTCCTTGACGTACAGGCCGGTCGGCGCCTCCGGGTCGAACACCACCTGGCTGAGGTCGACTCCCTCGCCACGCAGGTGGTGAGCGATGAAGTGGCCGAGCCCGTCGGTCCCCAGGCGGCTGATCCAGCCCGCGCTCACGCCCAGCCGCACAAGCGCCGTGGCGAAGTTGCTCTCGGCGCCGCCCAGCTTCAGCCGAAACTCGCTGACATAGCGAAGCGGCCCTGCTTCACGGGGCGCGAACAGCGCCATCGTCTCGCCCAGGGTGACGACGTCAGGCATCCTCGTTCCGCGATCACGCCCGCCTTTGAGACGCTCGTCCGCGGGCTCTGGTGATGGTAGCGCAAGGAGCGCGCTGTGCGGAGCGAGCGGCGATGAGAGAGCGGGCAAGACCAGAGCGGGGGGAGCCGTCTCACGGCTCGCCTGTGACGTGAGAGTGTGGCAGCGAGCATACTAGGGCCGGGGTATGAGGGTGGGCATTTACCAGATCAAGCCGGCCTTCCAGCGCTCGCTGCGGGGCGTCGAGGACTGGCTGGTCGCGCGACGGGTCCATCCGGATTGGTTGACGTACTCGGCGCTGGCCCTCTCGGTGCTCGGCGGTGCGTGGCTGTATCTGGCGCCGGAGCGGACCTGGCTGCTGCCCATGGTGTCGATCATTGCCGTCGTGCGGACGGCGCTGAACGCACTGGACGGACTGGTGGCCAAGCGGACCGGGCTCGCCAGACCCTGGGGCGAGGTGCTCAACGAGTTTTGCGACCGGCTGGCGGACCTGGCGCTGCTCGGCGGGCTGGCGCTGTCCGCCCCGACCGAGCGCCTGCTGGGGGCAGTGACGCTAACGGTCATGCTGCTCAACAGCTACCTAGCGATTCTGTCCAAGGCGGCCGGTGGACGCCGCCAGTACGCGGGCCCGATGGGCAAGGCCGACCGGATGACCCTGCTGGCGGTCATGGCGCCGTGCGGTCTATTCCTGCCGCTCGACCTGGTCTACAACCTGTTCCTCTGGCTCGTACTGGCCGGCCTGGCGGTGACCGTAGTCCTCAGAGCGAGGGCGACCTACCGTGATCTCCAATCCGGCGGCTAACCCGCTGTTCTGGCCCACCGCCCAGATCATTGGCGCGATCCTGGCCAGCGGGCTCGTCCTGCTGCTAGCCGTCGAGCGCCAGCACCTGGCCGAGCTGCACCGCAGGACGCTCTTCCAGCGCTGGGCGGTCTGGGCGGCCATCGCGCTGGTCTACTCGCTCGCGGTCCTGAGCGGACCGATCGGCATGCTGTTTCTGGTTGGTCTGATCGTGTTCCAATCGCTGCGTGAATACTGCGAGCTGGTCGGCCTGCCGCCTCTCTACCGGACTGTGTTGCTGGCGATGGGTCTGGCGATGGGACCGCTGGCTGTCTGGGCGCCGGAGGCGTTCTTCGGCGTCCTGCCGCTGCTCCTGATTCTCGCCACGCTTCAGCCTCTGCTGACCCAGGACGTGCGCACCGGCATGACGCGCCTGGCCTTCGCCGCGCTCGGCTTCGGCTACCTGCCGCTGTTGCTGTGGCACCTCGTGCTGATTGAGACCTCCGTGCCGGGCGGGCCCGGGCTGCTATTGGCCCTCGCGCTGGCCGTGGCACTCTCGGACGTGGGCGCCTTCACGGTTGGCAAGCTATTCGGGCGTCACAAGCTGACGCCGCTGGTCAGCCCGAACAAGACCTGGGAGGGAGTGGCTGGCAACCTGCTCGGGGCGTTCGTCGGGACCATCCTGACGAGCTTCGCGCTGCCGCCCGCCCGCGCCTGGCTGCTCCTGGTCGTGTTACCCGTGGTGGTGGCGGCCGGCGCGGTCTGGGGCGACCTGGTCGAGTCGCTCCTCAAGCGCGAGTTCGGGACCAAAGACGCCGGTGCCTGGCTGCCCGGTTTCGGCGGTCTGCTCGACCGAGTCGATAGCTTGATCGTGGTGGCACCGCTTACCTACTACCTGCTGCGAGCCCTCCCTTGACCGCCGCGCTGCCGGACCTGCTCTTCGACTCGGAGCGCCGCTTCGGGACCCGCCCGGCCCTCGCCATTCGCCGCGGCCTTCGGACCGAGCTCTGGAGCTTCGCCGACCTGGCAGGTGCGGCTCGGCTGGCCGCGATCCGGCTGGAGGCAGCCGGGGTGGCGCCCGGCGACCGAGTGCTGGCCCTAGCGCCCAACAGCCCTGAGCTCGTGGTGAGTATGTTCGGGACCTGGCTAGCCGGCGGCGTGCTGGTCCCGATCGACCTGCGGACTCCGCTCGACGTCATCGCCCGGATCGCCGAGCAGACCGAGCCCCGGCTCCTGATTGCGGACCGGTCGGTGGATGGGCTCGGTCAGGTCCCGAGAGCCAGCCCCTTCCAGTTGAAGCCCTCACCCCGCGAAGCGCACTTGTTCCCTAGCGCCCTCTCCCTCAAGGGGCTCAAGGGGAGAGGGGGAGCCAGTCTCCCCTCTCCCCTTGAGGAAGAGGGGCCGGGGGTGAGGGACTTGGCCGAGATCGTCTTCACCTCGGGCACGACCGGCGCGCCGAAGGGAGTTATGCTGACCCACGCCAACATCCTGTCAAACGTGACTTCGGCGCTCGACGCGATGCCCATCGCGGTCGGCGAGCGGCTGCTGTCACTGCTGCCGCTGTCCCACATGATGGAGCAGACGGCCGGACTGCTAGCCGCCCTTGCCGCCGGGGCGACGATCTACTACACGACCAGCCGCCGCTCGACAGCGGTCATGGCGGCGCTGCAGCGGCATCGGATCGGGCTTCTGATTTGCGTGCCGGAGGTGCTTCGGCTGCTGCTGGCAGGCATCGAGCGGGAGGTCGAGCGGAGCGGCCGACGGCAGCACTGGGAGCGGATGCTCCGCCTGGCCGGCCGCCTGCCGATGGCGCTCCGACCGTTCCTGTTCTGGCCGCTCCACCGCCGCCTCGGGGGGCGCTTGCGGCTCGTGCTGTGCGGCGGAGCGGCGCTCGATCCCCAGCTGTGGCGAACCTGGGAGGCGGTCGGCGTGCGCGTCATCCAGGGCTACGGGGCGACCGAGTGTGCGCCGATCGTCACCTCCAATCGGCTCGACCGTCGCTTGCCAGCCTCGGTCGGCTGGCCGGTCCGCGGCGTGGGCCTGCGTCTGGCGCCCGACGGCGCGGTGCTGGTCCGTGGGCCCAATGTAACCTCTGGGTACTGGCGCGACGAGGTCGCCACCGAGACGGTCTTCGAGGATGGCTGGTACAGGACGGGCGACCTCGGCAGCTTTGGGTCGCTCGGCGAGCTCCGTCTGATGGGACGTAAGAAAGAGATGATCGTCCTGTCGGACGGTCGTAACGTTTTTCCCCAGGACGTCGAGGCCGAGATCGAGCGCGACCCGGCGATCAGAGCATGCATCGTCGTTGGCAAGCCGAAGCCAGGCGGTGGCGAGGAGGTCCATGCCGTCCTGATCCCGGCCGACGACCCTGACGCCGCCACGGCCGCCGTCCGTCGAGCCAACGTCCGTCTCGGCCCGCACCAGCAGGTGAGTGGGATGACTATCTGGCCGGAGCCCGACTTCCCGCGCACGCCCTCGCTGAAGGTGAAGCGCGCGGAGGTCCTGGCGCTCGTGGAGCAAGGCCAGCGCGGCGCGCCACCCACCTCAGCCGCACCCACGTCGGACCACCTGGCGGGCCGCCTGGTCGCACTGCTGGCAAGGGCGAGTGCACGCCCGCCGGCCGAGATACGCCCGCAGGCCAACCTGGCACTGGATCTGGGCCTGGACTCTCTGGCACGGGTCGAGCTAGCCGTGTTGCTCGAGGAGGAGCTCGGGTGCTGGCTGTCGGACGAGGAGATGGCCGACCTGAAGACGGTGGCCGAGCTCGAAGCGGCGCTCGAGCGGGGTGGCTCGATCGGCACCGTCGAGCCGCTGCCCGCCTGGCCGCGCTGCGGGCCGGCCCGCCTGGTGCGCTCGGTGCTGCAGCAGTTAGTCCTCTTCCCGCTCCTGCACCTCGTCTGTCGGCCGCTGAGGGTGGAGGGCGCCCCGATCTGTCGGGGCGGGCTGCGTGGGCCAGCCCTGCTCATCGCCAACCACTCGAGCCACCTGGACAGCGTGGCCGCCCTGTCTATCCTGCCGGGCGACCGCCGTCGCCGCACGGCGGTCGCTGCCGCCGCGGACTACTTCTTCCAGACTGAGCCGCTGGCGACCTTCTCGGCCCTGGCGCTGGGCGCATTCCCGTTCCACCGCGAGGGAGCCGTCTCGACCAGCCTGGCTCATTGCGGCGATCTGGCTGACGCTGGTGATACCCTCCTCGTCTTCCCGGAGGGGACTCGGTCGCCCGACGGTAGGCTGGGCGCTTTCAAACCCGGCATCGGCCTGCTCGCACGCGAACTGCGCTTGCCGGTCGTCCCGATCCATCTACATGGCCTGTTCGCTATCCTGCCAAAAGGCCGAAGCTGCCCGCGGCCCGGCCCCGTGCGGGCCCGAGTCGGCGAGCCGCTCGTGCTCGACCCCGCCCTCTCCAACGCCGAGGCGACGCAGGTGCTTGAGGCGGCGATGCGCCGCCTCGCGTCGCCAGATCCATCTCCCCGCTCCACTTGAGGGAGAGGGGCCGGGGGTGAGGGCAGGACTTGGTACAATGGGCCCCACGATGCGGCCGCCGAGCTTCTCCCGGACGCTGCCGGTTAAGCCCTCTCGTGGCGCGCGGGGTGGGTCGCAGGCGATGCTCGCTCGCGCTCCTCTGACCTGGGGCCAGCTCCTGGTCGTCCTGCTGTTCGGCGTCGCTGTCGTCTACCTGTTGATCGCCGCCATCAGCCCCGGCTACGTCTCCGACATCGGGACCAACAAGACCTGGGGCCGCTGGATCGCGCGGAACGGGATCCAGGACGCCTATCGCATCCCAACCGATTACCCACCCGTCCTGCTCTACTTCTTCGGCGCGGCCGGCTGGACCTATCAGGCCTTTGTCGACCCATCCTTCGCCGAGCGGCCGGCCCTGGCGAGCCAGCTGTATACGTTCCTGGTCAAGGGGCCGGGAGTCGCCTTTCATCTCGTCATCGCGGCCACAATCTACCGCCTGACGCGGCGGCTCGGTCCCGCGACGGCGTTCTGGGCGGCCGCCGCCTATGCCCTGAATCCCGCGGTCGCCTACGACGTGGCCCATCTCGGCCAGACCGACCCGGTCCATTCGGCTTTCGCGCTGCTGGCGGTTGCCGCTCTCGTCCACGATCGGCCAGGCTGGGCCGGGGCGTGCGTCGCGCTGGCGGCGCTCACCAAGCCCCAGGCCTGGCTCCTCCTGCCGCTCGTCGGCTTCGCGTTGGCTATCTGGCTTGGGCGTCGCGGCCTGCTGCGCGCCGCGCTCGGCGGGCTGGCGGCTACCCTCTTGGTCCTCGGTCCCTGGCTCCTGTTCAACCGGCTTAACCAACTGCCCCGCTTCTTCGAGTACCTCGACACCAAGTCGGTGAACAGCACCGCGCTGACCGCCCAGGCCCACAATCTGTGGTGGGTCCCGACGTTACTCGAGTGGCGGTTCATCAACGACTGGGAGCCGCTCGTCGGGCCCCTGAGCTATCGGGCGGTCGGCCTGGGGCTGGTCGCCGCCCTGCTCGGTCTGGTGCTGACCCGCCTGCCAAACCTGCGCCCTCGGGACCGTCTGTTCCTGCTGGTCGCTACCCTCACCGTCGGCTGGTTCGCGCTGATCGTCCGTGCTCACGAGAACCACCTGTTTATGGCGATCCCGTTCCTGGCTGTGGCGTGGGCACTCGATCGCCGAGTTGGCCTGGTGTTGGTTCTGGTCTCACTCGGGCTGCTGGCGAACATCGCTCTTCACGACCCGCTCCTGGTGGGGAATCTGGCGGCCGGGCCCGATCCGGGCCAGCCCCTGCCAGGCTGGGTGATCCTTGCTCAGATCGCGAACGTTCTGCTCAACCTGGCGACGCTCGGACTGGCGTTGGGCCAGAGCGTTGGGTTCCCTCGCCTCTCGCCGGTGACGCGGAACCTTCCTGGCAGGGGCGGCCCGATGAATCGGGGCGCCCAGTAAGGAGAGGGCGCGATGAATCGCGCCCCTACGAGCGAGGGGCCTGGCCGTTCGGCCTGGTTCCTGTCCCTGGCCATCGGCCTGCTAGCTGTTGGCCTGCGGCTCTGGGCGATCGACCTCGCGCCGTTCGGATATGACGAGGTCGACGTACTGAGCCGGGCTCGCGCCGTGCTGGACGGTCAGCCCACGGCGACTGGCCCGCTAACCTCCTGGGGCATTCCGGACCCGCCCGTCTCGGTGTATCTGATGGTCCCACCGTCCGCCCTGCCTCGGCCGGCGTTGGCGGCCGCGAGCTGGGGCGCCCTGCTCAACGTGGCTGCCGTGGTCCTGGCCTACCTGCTGGCCCACCGCCACTTTGGGCCCTGGATGGGGCTGTCCGCTGGCTTGTTGTACGCCACGAACCCGTGGGCCGTGTATTTCAGTCGTCGCACGTGGGCCGAGATCACCCCTCTGTTCACCGTCCTGGCGCTGTGGGGTGCCTATGAGGTGATCTGTTGTCGGCGAGCGCGCTGGGCGGTGTTGTTCTGCGTCGCCCTCGCGCTCCAGGTCCAGACCCGCATCCTGGCCCTCGTCTACGGGCCGGCCGCGCTCTTGACGGTCATTCTGTTCCCCTTGCGCTGGGGAGCGCGCTGGCCAGCCCTCGGCGTTGGACTGGGCGCCGTGCTCTCCCTACCATTCCTGGCTTACCTGGCGAGCCATTGGCCAGAGCTGGCGTCGAAGCTGGGCGAGGGCAATCGCGGGATCGCGCTGGTGCCCCGATACCTCGGGGCACCAGAGCTGCTGCTCTGGACGGCGTCAGGCTACGCGCTGCTGCCGGCAGTGAGTAAGGCTGCTCCCTGGCTTAACCCGCTCGGACTGGCCGGTCGTGCCACGCTCTGGCTCGTCGGCGTGCTGTTCGCCGCCGGCCTGGGTATGGCCGTCTGGGCTGTGGTCACGAGGCGCCCGGGCTCTGAGCGGCTGGTTGTGCTGGTGCTCTGGTTGGTCCTGCCGCTCCTGATGCTTTCGGCCCAGTCGTCGTCGGTGTACCTCCACTACATGGTCGCCGTGTTCCCTGCCATGTTCCTGGTGATGGCGCTGCCGCTGGGAGCGGCGCTGGGCCGCGGTCGGCCCGTCACGCGCCTGATAGCAGCCGCGGCCCTCCTCTGGGTGTGCGGGGTACAGCTCACCACCACGGGCGCGTTGTATCGGATCATGGCTGCCTACGAGCGCGACGATCAGGGCGCCTCTCTGGAGCTCCGCCAGGCCGCCGCCGCCCTGCCGCGCGAGGCCTCGGAGCAGCTCGGGACGGGCGAGCGCTACGGAGTGGAGGTCCCTCTGCGCTTCTGGGAGACACTCGGTGACCGGAGCCGCGCCGAGGCGGCTCGGGCCGGCCTCGGCGAGATCTGGGTCCTCGCCGGCGCGGCCGACCCACTCACCGCCGAGCGCCCCGCGATCCTGGACTACGTCCTCCGCCCGTCCCTCGAGCCACACTTCCTCCCGTCCGATACGCTGGTCTTTCCGCTCGGTCAGCCCGCGCTCTTTCTGGAGGCGCCGGACGTGGACCCGCCCGAGCCCCTCGACCGGTTTGGCGCGCGGCGTGCCAACATCCCCATTCCCAGCACCAATCGGGCCGGTCGGGACAGCGCCCGCCTGACGCTGGTAGAGCCGCGCTCAGCCGAGATGTGGGCCGCGCTGGTCCCGAACCGTTCCGACGCGGCTTTCGAGAGTGACGTCCAGCTCCGCGGCTACCGCTCGGCGCGGGCGACTCGGGCCGGCGACGATCTCAACGCCGTCACCTACTGGCGCCTCGGGCCAGAAGCGCCAGCGGCCGTGCCCCAAGTCTCAGTCCGTCTCGTCGACGACGGCGGGCGCCGCCTCGCCCCGCCTGAGCGCCAGGGCCAGCCCCCGCCCGCCACTCCTGTTGGCGACCGCTTCCTCATTCGTCGGCAGCAGCTCACCATTCCGCTCCGCGTGGCCGAAGGCGAGTATCGGCTCGAGGCGCTGCTAGCCGATGCTCACGGTAGGCCGATCCACCGCCTCGACGGAGCGGGCGACGCCGTTCTGCTGACGCCGGTCCGCGTAGCCGCGCGGTGAGCGCCCTCACCCCCGGCCCCGTCCCTCTGGGGCCCTCACCCCCCGACCCACTCTCCGTCTGGGGGGAGAGGGGGAGTCAGGACTGCGCGGATCTCGTTGAGCGCGCTTTGCAGGTCCTCCTCGATTCTGCGCGCTGGCAGGCGCACGAGCCGGTAGCCGCACGCCTCAACTCGAGCGGCGCAGGGTATGCGTTGGGGCACGCTCTATTTCCGTCTTAAGCCCCCTCTCCCCTTGAGGGAGAGGGGGTT
>DASPXK010000354.1:0-5013 GCA_035637315.1 Chloroflexota bacterium | reverse complement strand
CCAGGCCAGCCACTGTGCCCGCCGAGTGAACCCCTCCACTTCCCACTCGGATTGGACAAGCGGGCGATTCGAGCCGTCGGCGGGGTCCAGCTCGACCAGCGCGGCGCGATCACGGCCCTGGTCCGTGATCAGTTGGAGGTGGCGGCCGTCCGCGGCCCAGCCGACGTTGAAGTAGCGCGCCTCGCCGTCGTGGGGCGTGAGATAGCGAAGCTCACTGCTGGCCAGGTCGAGGAGGTAGAGGTCGTTGCCGCCCACCTGGGCTCGCGAGAGGATCAATGCCTGGCCGTCCGGCGACCAGCCCATCGGGACCTGGCTGACCTCGCCCTCGAGCACCAGCCGAGCTTCGCCCTCGGGCACCTCTTGAACGTACACGTCCAGCACGCTTGCCCGACGGCGATTCGAGGCGAAGGCGATGCGCCGCCCGTCCGGCGCCCAGCCGCCGAACGCGTGCGTTGCGTTCGGCTGGTTGGTTAGAGCCAGCGCGCGGCCGCTCTCGAGGTCGAGCCAGGAGAACTGGAATCGTTCGTTCCCCCCCACATCGGACCCGAACAATACCGCCGCGGCGCGCGGAGCATACACGACGAATGTGACGCGCTCGGACCCGAACGTCCGCTGCCGCGCCACTCCAGTTTCCACGTCCATGGTCCAGACCTGGATCAGGCCGCTCTCGTTGGAGAGGTAGGCGAGCTGGCGACCATCCGAAGAGAAGCTCGCGCCACCCGCGCCTCGGATCCTGATGTATTGCTCGATGGGAAGCGGGCCCCGACCAGTCGGGACAGCCAGGACTTCGGGCGGGCCCAGCAGGGCCAGCGCGGCGGCCGACACTCCGAGGGCTGCCGTCTGGGCCAGGAACCGCCGCCGCGTCAAACTGGAACCAGTCCAAGGTCGAAAGTCCACGGTCGAAAGTGGGGGATCTGGAGACTTTGGACTGTCGGTCAGGGCATCCATGCTTCGCCCTTTCGAGCCAATCTGGCACGCGAGGATGCAACCGGCTGGGAACGCTAGCACACACCGTCAGCGGCCCTCACCCTCTGACCCCTCTCCCAAGCTTGGGAGAGGGGTCAGGGCTGCTTTGCCCGACCTGTTTTCAGCGGCCTACAATCCGGTAACGTCCGGCCGGGCGTCAGCTCACCGCAGTGCCAGATGCCCTTCGCTCCTTGCCTAGCGTCGATCGGCTGCTCCAGGATGAGCGGGTGGCCGTCCTCACGCGAGGCTATCCACGCGCGCTGGTCGTCGAAGCCGCCCGCGAGGCGCTGGAAGATGCTCGTCGCCAGATCCGAGACGGAGCCGGCCGGCCGCCAATCCTCGAACTGGCGGCAGCCGTAGCGGCCCACGTCGAGACAGCGACCCGAGCAACCCTGCGCCGCGCTATCAACGCGACCGGCGTGGTCATCCATACCAACCTGGGGCGAGCCCCGCTGAGCCGCGAGGCATTGGCAGCGATGCAGGAGGTCGGCGGCGGCTACTCCAACCTGGAGTACGACCTGGAAGCCGGGACGCGTGGCTCTCGCCATGAGCACGTCAGCGGCTTGCTCGAGCGTCTGAGCGGTGCAGAGGCGGCGCTGGTCGTCAATAACAACGCCGCGGCGGTCCTGCTGGCGCTCACCGGACTAGCCCACGGCCGTGAGGTGGTCATCAGCCGCGGCGAGCTGGTCGAGATTGGGGGCGGCTTCCGCATCCCCGACGTCCTGCGCCAGAGCGGAGCTGAGCTCGTCGAGGTGGGGACGACGAATCGGACGTACGTGGCCGACTTCGAGGCAGCCATTAGCGAGCGGACGGCCATGTTCCTGCGGGTCCACACCAGTAACTTCCGTCAGCTGGGCTTCGTCCACACGCCGACTCTGGCCGAGCTCGCGGTCGCCGCCGACGCCCGCGGGCTGCTGCTGGTCGACGATCTCGGGAGCGGCTCTTTTCTCGACACCGCACCCTTCGGGCTGGCGCGCGAGCCGCTGGTCCAGGAGAGCGTCAGCGGGGGCGCGAATCTGGTCTGTTTTAGCGGCGATAAGCTTCTGGGCGGGCCGCAGGCTGGCGTGATCGTCGGCCGCGCCGATCTGATCGCGCGGCTCAAGAAGCACCCCTTGACTCGAGCGATCCGTCCGGACAAGGCGACTCTGGCCGGTCTGGGCGCGACGCTGGTGCACTACGTTCGTGGCGAGGCGCAGGACCGGGTTCCGGTCTGGCGGATGATCGCCGCAGATCCCGACCAGATCGAGGTCCGTGCCTGGGCGGTGGTCGGGATGCTGGGCTCGCGCGGAACTGGCTTTGGGGTCGAGGACGGCCAGTCCGCGGTCGGCGGCGGGTCGCTGCCTGGCGAGACGCTGCCCACCCGCTTGCTGGTCGGACCGCCAGGCCTGGACGCTCAGGCCGCGGCGGCCGCGCTGCGGCAAATGAGCCCGCCGGTTATCGCGCGGGTCGAACGGGATCGCCTCGTCCTCGACCTGCGGACCGTCCTGCCGGAGGAGGACGAGGTGCTGGCACGTGCGCTGGTGGGGGTGGCCGAGTGCGGGTTGTAGGGACCGCCGGACACGTCGATCACGGCAAATCGACGCTGATCCACTGCCTGACCGGCATCGACCCCGACCGGCTTCGGGAGGAAAAAGAGCGGGGCATGACGATCGACCTGGGCTTCGCGTGGCTCAGGCTGCCGAGCGGCCAGGAAGTGAGCATCGTCGACGTCCCCGGCCACGAGCGGTTCATCCACAACATGCTGGCCGGCGTCGGCGGGATCGACATCGCGCTGCTGGTGGTCGCCGCCGACGAGGGGATCATGCCTCAAACCCGCGAGCACCTGAGCATCATTGACCTGCTGGGCATCCCGAGCGGCATGGTAGCGATCACGAAGATCGATCTGGTCGACGAGGAATGGCTGGAGTTGGTCAAGGCCGAGGTCGAAGAGACGCTGACCGGAACGGTCTTCCAGGGCGCGCCGATGGTCCCTGTCTCGGCACTGACCCGGGCCGGCCTGGACGACCTGGTGGAGGTCCTCGAGCGGTTGCTGGAGCACGAGCGAGCCCGCCCGAACACCGGCTCGCCGCGTCTGCCCATCGATCGGGTCTTCACGATCGCCGGCTTCGGGACGGTGGTGACGGGCACGCTGGTCGACGGCGAGCTGCGGGTCGGCCAGGAGGTCGAAATCCAACCGTCGGGCCGTCGGACGCGGATTCGCGGCCTCCAGACCCACAAGAAGAAGGTCGATCGGGCGCCGGCCGGGACGCGCGTGGCGGTCAATCTGAGCGGCGTCGCGACTGACGAGCTCGAGAGAGGCCAGGTGCTATCGACGTCTGGCGCGCTGCGACCAACTCGGTTGGCGGACGTGCGCCTGCGACTGCTCGAGAGCGCTCCCAAGGCGCTAGCCCACAACGTGGCCCTGACATTTCACAGCGGCGCCGCGGAGACGACAGCTCGGGCGGGGCTCTTAGACCGCCAACAATTGAAGCCGGGCGAGACCGGTTGGGCACAGCTTCGGCTCGGCGCCGAGGTTGCGCTGGCCAAGGGTGACCTGTTCGTGGTGCGCCTGCCTTCCCCGAGTGTGACCGTGGGCGGCGGAACCATCGTCGAGCCGCACCCGCGCCGCCACCGCCGCTTTCAGGAGCGCGTCCTGGAGCGACTGGCCGTCCTAGAGAGAGGTAGCCCGGAAGAGGTCGTGCTGCAGCAGCTCCAGAGCCGTGAGCCGGCCGAGCTGTCCGCGCTGGTGAGTCGGACCGGGCTGCCATCCGGCGAAGCGCGCGACGTCGCCGCGCGCCTCGTAGAGTCGGGTGAGCTGGTCGTCCTCGAGGCGCGACGCGGTGGGCCGTCCCGCCTGGTTGCCCAGACCCTGCTTGCCTCTCGGGCCGGCTGGCAGCGGCTCGCTGACCAGGTGCGTGACGGGCTGGCCGCCTACCACCGCGCGTTCCCATTTCGGCGCGGCATGCCCAAGGAGGAGCTGCGGACGCGGCTCGGCATCGAGGCCCGCGTGTTCGCTCGACTGCTGGAGCGGTTGCTCGCCGAGGAGCTCGTCGCCGAAAGCGGTCCCCTCCTGCGCCTGCCCGCGCACGAAGTGGTCTTCACACCAGACCAGCAGCGTCTCGCCGGGCGACTGACCAGCGCTCTGCGCGAGGCGGGCGCCTCGCCACCTGATCGAAGCGACATCGAGGCCAGTCTCGGCGTTTCGCCGGAGCTGACCCAGGCGCTGATCGATCGTGGCGAGCTGGTCGAGGTGGCAGCCGACCTGGTCTATCCGCGGGACGTCTACGAGGTCCTGGTGGACGAAATAACGAAGACGATCCGCGCGCGGGGTCCGATCACCGTGGCGGGCGTCCGAGACCTCTTCGACACCAGCCGCAAGTATGCCCTGGCGCTGCTTGGCCATCTGGACGAACGCAAGGTCACCCGGCGGGTCGGCGACGAGCGCGTGCTGTATTGATCCTCACCCCTGCCCCTCTCCCTCGCGGGGGAGAGGGGTAAGGCAGAGCCCGAGCCGCAGCCCGAAGAACACGCCGACCAGGGTGTCGAGACCGGACGTGTGGCCCCAGCGCGCGGCGCGTGTCACAGTCGACTCGAGCTGACCCCCATCCTCGCCCAGCAGGTTGGCCAGCACGTCCTCCTGGACTTCCTCGATCGCGCCCGCTGCCGCGTGGCGCACGCGGGCCACACCGAGGTCGGTCGTCTGGCCGACACTGGCCGCCACACAGCTTGCCGCGAGGCGTGTGGCTGCCGCCGGGCACGTTCGGGAGGCTGCCACCAGCAAGCCGGCCAACAGGTCGTCGCCTGAGGGCGTCAGCCCGGGCCCCAGGCCTGTCAGCCTACTCGCTGCCTGACGCATGCCGGCACTGTCCTCATGGCGCCAGGTATGCGCCAGAGCCCCAAGGGCACGCCAGGCCGTCGTGCAGACGGGGTCGAGGGGCGGGCTCTCGACGCCCTGTCCTGAGGATCCGGCGAGCGCCTCGAGGTGGGGCAGCAGCGGCCTGAGGCCACCTGCCGGGTCAGCCCCCCCAACCCCCCCAAGCTTGGGGGGGTTGACCCGGGCCGCGATCC
>DASPXK010000353.1:0-2927 GCA_035637315.1 Chloroflexota bacterium | reverse complement strand
GAGGTGTTCGACCGGATGGTCCGCAACGCCTGGGAGACCGGTGATCCGGGCGTCGTCTTCCTCGACCGGATCAACGCCGGCCCGGCCAATCCGGTCCCGGAGATGGGCCCGGTCGAAGCGACCAATCCGTGTGGCGAGCAGCCACTTTACCCGAACGAGGCCTGCAACCTCGGCTCGATCAACCTGGCCAGGTTCCTTCGGCCGCTCGGGACACCCAAGCCGCTAAGCGGCGCCAACGGCCATCAGGCCAACGGGCAGCGGGCCAACGGTGCGAACGGCCTGCTCAATGGCGACCACAAGCCCCACTGGCGCGATCGGATCGATTGGGACCGACTGGCCGCTACGACGCGACTCGCCATCCGATTCCTGGACGACGTCGTGGAGACCAACCCGTATCCAGATGAGATCATCGACCGGGTCGTCAAGTCGAACCGACGGATTGGGTTGGGCGTGATGGGCTGGGCCGACCTGCTCATCCAGCTCGAGATCCCATATGACAGCCAGGACGCGCTCGAGCTGGGCGAGGAGCTGATGCGGCTCATCAACGAGACCGCCCACGACGAGTCGTGCCGCCTGGCCGAGGTACGCGGGCCGTTCCCCAACTGGCCGCGCAGCATCTACAAGGATAGCCGCCCGCAGCGCAACGCAACGGTCACCACGATTGCCCCAACCGGCACCATCAGCATCATCGCCGGCTGCTCCAGCGGCGTCGAGCCGATCTTCGCGCTGGTGTTCGATCGGCGGGGCTCGCTCGATGGACAGCTCAAGCTGGAGACCAATCCGTACTTCGAAAGCGTCGCGCAACGGGACGGCTTCTGGACCGAAGAGCTAGCCAGCCAGGTCCAGCGTAACGGCTCGGTGCGAGGGGTGGACGCGGTGCCCGAGCGCTGGCAGCGCGTGTTCGGCACGGCCCACGACATCGATCCGGAGTGGCACGTTCGGATGCAGGCCATCTGGCAGAAGCACACCGACAACGCCGTCTCGAAGACGATCAACCTGCCGCACGACGCGACCGTCGCCGACGTCGAGAAAGCGTACCGGCTCGCCTATGAGCTGGGCTGCAACGGTATCACGGTCTACCGCGACGGTTCGAAGGAGGGCGTCCTGCACGTCGGCACCGCGGGTGGCCACCAGGGCGCCGCCCCGAGCCAGCCGCCGCTGCCGGCCACGATCACGCCCCGTCCGAAAGTCCTGCAGGGCACGACGTACAAAGAGGAGACGCCGCTCGGAACGGCCTACGTCACCATCAACCAGGACGAGTATGGCGACCCGTACGAGGTCTTCGTCAACCAGGGCAAGACCGGCTCGGACATGGCGGCGATGTCGGTCGCGATTGGCAAGCTGGCCTCGCTGGTCCTGGGGTTGCCCTCCACAATGGCCGGCTCCGAGCGGCTGCGAGAAGTCGCACGGCGGCTGCGCGGAACCGGGGGCAACACGAGCTGGGGTTTCGGTCCCCAGCGCGCCCGCTCGCTGCCCGACGCGCTGGCCCGAGTGATCGAGACGCATCTGGAAAGCGTGGCGTCGCGGGGTGGCGAGGGCCGAGCGACGGTGGTCCCACAGGAGCAGCTCCAGCTGCCCATGCAGCCCAACAGCGGCGAGTTCTGCCCGGACTGCAACAACAGCCTGATCTTCGAAGAGGGCTGCACGAAGTGCCCCAGCTGCGGCTACTCGATGTGCTGAGCTCAGATTCCGGACTGTGCCTGTTTCGTGAGTCGCCCAACGCTTCGCGAATGCAAATGAAGTTCTATGTAGACGAGTGCCTGTCGCCTCAAATAGCCGACGCGATCTCCGCGAAGCGAGGCTGCCGCGCGGTACACGCCTCAAGGGATCTAGGCTTCAGCGGGCGCGACGACCAATTTCATGTCGCGGAGTCCCGCCGCAGGGACGAGATCCTCTTCACCTCGAATCACCGCGATTTCAAGCGGGATTCCAAGGCTCTTCGGGGCCACCCCGGCATCGTGGTCCTCAATCCAGGTGCCTGGACAAACACGGAGGACTTACTCGGCGGCATCCAGGCAATGTTCGCGGTGTTTCGTCTTGTCCGAATCGGTGCGAAGCCCCCGCTCCGCAATTCGATGCGTGACGACTTGTGATCTCCTCTCAACTCGCCCGCCTTGAGGATACGGACGGCACGGGCTTTCACGTCTATCCGCAGCCACATGTCTAGGGCTGGAAGCCGTCACCGCAACGAGCGAAGGGGCGGGCGGTTTCTGTAGCGTCTGCCCGAACGCCCGAACGGCCGCGCAGATTTCCGGCGCGGCTGAGGTTGGCACGGCCACCCGGCGACTGCTGATGGAACGTTCGCCTGCCGCCTAGCCGACAGAGCCGAGGGCTGCCTGGGTGGGTGGTCCAGTCTGGCCCATATGAAACGAGCTTGAGCAGCCCGAGGTGGTTCGCCGCCTTCTTGTCCGAGCGGACCAGGATGGCGCGGCACTTGAAGAGCCAGGCCAGCGTCCGCTCCACCACCCGGCGGCGTGGCTTGTGACGCTTCTTGCGAGGCGGCGGCTCGTCGCGGATGAGCGCGATGTGCGGCTCGTAGTCGTGGTCCACGATCACGCCCCCGCCATTCTCGTGTCGTAGCCCTTGTCCAGGCAGAGGTGCTGGGGCCAGCCCGGCTCCGGTTCAGGTCGTTCGACCACGACCGTGTCAACGGTGGCGGCCAGAGGTTCATGGTCGGGAACGTTCGCGCCCGCGATCACGACGGCGAGCGGGCCGCGGTCCTTCTCAAGCAGCAGGCTGCGCTTCTCGCCGTTCTTGCCGCGATCCGTCGGGTTGGGGCCCACCAGGTACCCCCCATCCTGGCCTTGCCCATGGCCGCGTCGGCCACCTGCCACTCCCAGTCGCAGCCGCTCAGGTCCTCGCACGCCTCCAGCAGCGCGGCCCAGATGCGGTCGAAGAACCCCAGCCGCGCCCACCGCTGGAAGGTG
>DASPXK010000352.1:0-3334 GCA_035637315.1 Chloroflexota bacterium | reverse complement strand
CGCTGCAGCTCGACTTTGGCACGTCATACCTCTATAAGACGCGCGCGGTCTCAGATATCCTCGCGCCGCTGCTCCCAATCTCGCTACACCTCGGGCTCATGGCGCTGACTGTGGCCATTACCCTCGGTGGCACCCTCGGCGTATTAGCGGCGATGAACCAGAACGGGCCGCTTGACTACCTGTGCACGTTCGTCGCCATGCTGGGCGTGTCGTTGCCGAACTTCGTCATGGCGATCCTGCTGATCACCGTATTCGTGCTCGGGCTGAAGATCATTCCCTACACAGGCGGCTGGAACCAACCTTCCGACTGGATCCTACCGACCGTGACCCTGTCGCTCGGTCCGCTGGCTGTGATTGCCCGCTACACCCGGTCGAGCATGATCGACGTGATTCGCTCGGATTACGTGCGGACGGCGCGAGCCAAGGGCCTTTCGGGGCAGCGAGTCATTTTGATGCACGTGCTGAAGAATGCACTCATACCGCCGCTCACGATTCTGGGGCCGATTATCGCCGCGGTCTTGACGGGGTCGCCGTTCGTCGAGTTGATCTTCCGTGTACCTGGGATGGGCCGTTACTTCTTCGAGTCGATTCTGGCTCGCGACTACCCGGTGATCATGGCCGTCTTCCTCTTCTACGGCGTGTTTCTGCAGCTGATGAACCTGGTCATAGACCTGCTGTACGGCAAGGCGGACCCGCGCATCCGGTTCGGGGGAGCCGACTGATGGAGGTGTATCGCGAGCACGCCACGGCCGAGATCGCCGAGGTCGCCAATGTCGGTGAGGTCGCAGCGCCGTGGGTCGAGGCCGAGGAGCTGCCCGGCCGCCGCGCCAACCTGTGGCGCGACGCCAGCCGCCGCCTCGTGCGCAACAAGCTCGCGATGTGCGGGCTGCTTGGTGTAGGGGTGCTGGTCTTTCTCTCGATTTTCGCGGACAGGCTCAGTCCGTACGACTACGACATCCAGAACTTTGTCCATATCAACGAGGAGCCGACCTGGGAGTTCCCGCTGGGCACCGACCTGGTCGGGCGCGACATGCTCAGCCGCATGATCTACGGCGCGCGCGTCTCGATCACTGTCGCACTGGTCGCCCAATTCGTGATCCTCTGCATCGCCCTGCCACTCGGCGCGCTCGCCGGCTTCAGGGGCGGCTGGATCGATCTGGTGGTTATGCGCGTGGTCGACGTCTTCTACGCCATCCCGCCCCTGCTGCTGGCGATCCTAATCATGTCGGTGCTTGGCCGTGGCATCGAGAATCTCTTCCTCGCCCTGATCGCCACCGGCTGGCTCACGATCACGCGCTTGACTCGCGCCCAGATGCTCAGCCTGCGCGAGAAGGAGTACGTCAAAGCAGCACGGGTAGCCGGGGCGGGCGCATTGCGCATCGTGGCGCGGCACATGCTGCCGAATTCGCTGACGCCGATCGTCGTCGCGGTAACGTTCGGCATACCGCAACTTATCTTCGCAGAGGCGGCGCTCTCGTTTATCGGCATCGGCGTCAACCCGCCCATGCCGAGCTGGGGCCAGATGGTTGGGGAGCACCAGCAGTACCTGCGCTCGAGTTGGTGGTTGGCCGTGTTCCCGGCGGCGGCGATCGCGGCCACAATGCTCTCGTTTACGTTCCTGGGCGACGGCATCCGCGACGCGCTCGACCCGCGCATGAACGACTAGTAGAAGGGGGACACGTTGATGAGTGTCGACAATTGGTGGTTAGATCCAGAGCAGCTGCGTCTGTTTGAGGAGCGACTGGCCGCGATCCGCCTCGATCGTCGCGACATGCTGCGCTATGCGGCCGCGGCCGGCGGCGTGTCCCTCGCGGCTGTAGCGGCCGCTTGCGGTCCCGCGGCGCCGTCGGCCCCAGCCCAGCCGACTGAGGCGCCTAAGCCAGCCGCGGCACCCCCGCCGACTAGCGCGCCGGCAGCGGCGGCCGCCAAGCCAACCGAGGCGCCCAAACCGGCCGCGGCAGCAGGCAGTGTCGCGGCCGCGCCGGGTGTGTTCCGCTACCCGGCCGGCGCCGGTCGCGACGCGCTGAGCCACGACTTCAACTTCGACCTCTACTGCCAGGGTGATTCGAGCCTTTTCGCCGGTTTGGGCAAATTCGACCCCGACCTGAAAGCTGTCCCCGACATGGCCGAACGGTGGGAGTCGAACGCCGATGGCTCTATCTGGACGTTCTATGTCCGCAAGGGCGCCAAGTGGACGAACGGCGACCCGGTGACGGCGCATGACTTCGAGTGGTCCTTCAAGCGGCAGCTCGACCCGAACACGAAGGCGCCCTACGCCGGCTTTCTGTACGACCTGAAAAATGCCGAGGAATTTAACAAGGGCAAGCCGGACGTCACCCGTGATTCGGTCGGCATCAAAGCGACTGACGACTACACGCTCGTCGCGACGATGGAAGGGCCGCGCGGCTTCTTCCCGGTGCTCGCTTCGTACACCGCTGCCCTGCCCGCCCATCGCGCCTCAGTCGAGAAGTACGGCGACGGCGATAAGTGGACGACCGCGGACCGGATCGTCTCGAACGGGGCGTTCAAGTTGACTGCCTGGGAGCGCGAGCGCTACTGGGAGACGGCGAGAAACCCCGATTACTGGGACGCGAAGAACATCAAGCTGCAGAAGACGATTCGGCCAATCATCCCGTATAACGCTTTCCTGCTCGCTTACGAGAACGACGAGGTGGACTGGATCAACCGCGGTCCAATCGGCGAGCTGAAACGGGTCCAGGGGGATCCCCAGCTGAGCAAGGAGTTGATCACCTTCTCGCTCACGGGCACCTGGTACCTAGTCCCACACGTCCAGATGGCCCCATTCGATAACAAGCAGGTCCGCCTGGCGATGGCCCACGCGATCGACCGCGAGGGGATCGTCAAGGGGCCACTCCAAGGCCTGGGGGTGCCCGCGTACACGTTCAACCCGCCGGGCTTCCCCGGCTACAACCAGAACAAGTACGACGAGCAGACCAAGTTCGACGCCAAGGTGGCCATGGACATGCTCAAGGGGACCCAGTACGAGGGCGGCAAGAACTGGCCCAAGATCACGCTCACCCACCGCGACGAAGGCGACGGCCCGAAGGCGGTTGGCGCGGCGATCATCCAGATGCTCAAGCAAAACCTGGGCATGCAAATCGACCAGGTCGTCGGCGAGCCGAAGGAGACCTACGAGCGGATGTACAAGGGCGAGATCCAGCTGATGTGGATCCGCTGGTACGCCGACTACCCCGACCCGAACAACCAGCAGTGGCAGGTGTTCTACGGCGGCCACACCAGCGGGCGGCGTCAGGTCTGGAAGAACGACGCCTTCGACAAGCTCGTCGTCGACGCGAAAGGCGTGTCCGATCAG
>DASPXK010000351.1:0-8934 GCA_035637315.1 Chloroflexota bacterium | reverse complement strand
GAGTTGGAGGCCGGATCATACAGCTCCGTGGTCTCGAGGGCCGCCCTCGAGGTGTTCTGGCCCCCGGCGACGAGGACCTTGCCATTCTCCAATAAGGTGGCGGTGTGCTCGGAGCGCGGGGTGGCCATCGAGCCGGCCGGCGACCAGGAGTTAGCGACAGGGTCGAATAGCTCCGCGGAGGCGATGAAGGTTGTGTCGTTGCTCTGGCCGCCGGCTATGAGCACCTTGCCGCCTGGGAGGGGGGCAGCAGTGTGGTGATAGCGGGCGGCGGCGAGATTGCCGGCCGCGGACCAGGAGCCGGAGGATGGATCGAACAGCTCGGCGGAGGGGAGAGCGTTGGCGGCCTCGCGGCCGGCGACGACGAGGAGTTTGCCGCTGTCGAGCAAGGTAGCCGTGTGCAAATGGCGTGGGGCGCTCAGGGCTGGTGACCCTGGACCGGCCGGCGCCGGGGCCGGCTGGGCGGCTGGCGCGGCGGTCGGGCCGCTGGTGGCCACGCCGGGCTGCGCGGCCGCCGGCGGAGCGCTCGTCGGCAGTGGCGCTTTCGTGGCCGGTGCCGCGGTGACCACGCCCGGCTGTGACACCTGGGCCGGCGTGGCCGGCTCCGCCGGCCGCGAGCCGCCGCCGGACAGCAGCCCAGAGGCCACAAGCGCACCGCTTGCGAGCACGACAATCAGGGCCGCTACCACCAGCCAGAGCGCGGGCCGGGCCGAGCGTCCGACCGGAGCGCTTGGCGTTGGCGGCATCGGCGGCCGGATCGATCGCTGCGTGGGCGGATGGGGTAGCTGCTGGCTCGAGACGTCCAGACGGGTCGCTGACTCGTCAGGATCGAGCCGCCGAGCGGCCGGCTCGGCAACGGTCGCCATCTCGGTGGGACCTTCCGGCTCGAGCCCGCCTGGCCCGGACGCCGCCGCACCCAGCTCGTCCGTCCGGCGCACCAACTCGCGTATCTCCGGCTCGCTGGCCTCGCGTAGCCGCAGTCGGTCGACTGCGTCGAGAGCCGCTCGCCAGTTGCCGCTGTCGAGCGGCCCGGCCAGCTCAGCCCGCGCCTGGGCCACTCGTCGAAGCCGCACCACCTCCTGGCGAACGTAGGCCGCCTGCTGATCGTCTGGATCACGGCTCAACAGCTCCCCGGCGAGCTGGTCGGCCTGGTCGAGCTGGCCGCGCCCGAGCGCCGCCTGAGCGCGCTCGAGTAGGATCGCCGGGCGGAGGGCGCGGCTCAGCGCGGCCGCCAGCTCGCCCGCCGACGCGTAGCGGTCGGCGGGATCCTTGGCGAGCGCCTTGCGGACCACGTCTTCCACCCCCGCGGAGATGGGCCGGCCGAAGCCCGCCATCGCCGGCGGCAGCTCGTGGACGTGCTTATGGAGCAGCTCGATCATCGCGCCCTGGAACGGCGGATGACCGGTAAACATGCGGTACAGCATCGCCCCCAGCGCGTAAATGTCGCTGCGAGCGTCGACAGGCGCTCCTGTGATCTGCTCCGGGGCCATGTACTCCGGGGTCCCGACCGCTGCGCCAGTCAGAGACGTCGCGGCGTCGAGCAGCTTGGCGATCCCGAAGTCGGACAGGATGATCCGCCCGTCGTTGCTGAGCAGCACGTTCGAGGGCTTGATGTCCCGATGGACGAGCTGGTGGGCGTGCGCGAAGTCCAGGGCTGAGGCAACCGCGCCGGCGATCTCATCTATCTCGGTCGGCGAGATCGGCTGCTTGAGCCGTTCCTGGAGCGTGATGCCGTCGACGTACTCGAGGACCAGGTAGGCCATGCCGTCCTGTTCCCCAAAGTCATGGATGGTGACGATGTTCGGATGACCGCCGAGGCGGGCCGCCGCGCGGGCTTCGCGCTGAAAGCGCTGGATGCCCGTCGCGTCCTGGACCACCTCGGAGCGGAGGACCTTGACCGCCACGTGGCGGTCGAGCGAGGCCTGGTAGGCCTTGTAGACCGTGGCGAATCCGCCTCGCCCGATCTCCGAGACGACGCGGTAGGCGCCCTGGTGGCCAAACGACTCTGGCATCGGCATTCGACAGTGACCCGCGCAACGTCAGGGCAGTCTGCCCTGGCCCAAGGCCGCCCCGAGATTCGGGGTCAGCACAGCAGGCGCCTAGATCGTAAAGCAGGGCGGGGCCCCGAGCCAAACCCCAGCTACGACGACCTGCTCCGAAGATGCCAAAACAGTCAGTACCGCGACCGTCAGGGAGCGGCCAGCGGGGTCCGCTCCTTCACAGTCGCGGTACTGATGGGCGCTCAGGCTCGGCGAGCTCTCCTGATCGCCAGGCCGCTGCCCAGCACAGCCAGGCCCAACAGCAGGGCGAGCGGGCCGGCCGCGCCGATGTCGGTTACTCCTGTCCTCGGAAGCGTGCCCGGCGCAGCGCGCGCCAGCACGCCACAGGCGATCCGAGCGCCGCTGTTGCCAGCCGGGTCGGTCATGTCGTCGTCCGGCATGGCGTGGATGACGATCGCGCTGCCGTCCGCGTCGAACAACGTGTTCGCGCCGCTGCCCAGGGTGACCATCGAGCTGGTGGCCTGCAATGTGCCACTTCCACTCGCCCCGACCGTGAGGTTGGGCAGGTCGCCCGCGTGCGGCCCCTGCGGGTTCTTGAGGCCGTGCTGCTTATTGGTCGGGTTGAAGTGGCCGCCCGCCGACATAAAGTCCGGCCCGACGCACTGTCCGACGGCGTGAACGTGGATGCCGTGCTCGCCTGGCGGCAGGTTGCGGACCTGGACGTTGACCTGAACGCCGCCACCTGACTCGGTGAGGGTGGCCGTGCCGACGACGGCGCCCGAGGCATCCTTCAGCTCCGCCGTTGCCGCCTGGGCCTGCGCGCCGACCGTGGTCGTGGCCAACCCCAACAGCCCGACCGCCGTTACCACCGCGATGACATGTCTCATCGATGATCCTTTCCGTGCTCCGCGCCGACGAGTGCCGTCAGTCGGCCACATGCCAACTGACCACAGGCGCGGGCGTCCGTATTGAGCTCGGAGGGCTGCCGCTTGTTACCGTCGGGCGCGGCGCCGGACTAGATAGCCCGCCGCGACGAGCGAAGCCCCCAGCCCGGACAGGCCGGCTGCCAGGCCAGCCAGCGAGCCAGCGTCACCCGCTCTCGGCAGGGTGCCTGGCTGGGCGGGCTGCGCCGCCTGGGCGGCCGCCCTGATATCCGCGCAGGCAACGTAGACCGGCAGCTCCTCTTGCGACTTGTGCATGTGAATGGCGCTCGGCTGCGCGGTCAGCATCGCCAGCGTGGCGTCGATCTCGGCGGTCGAGGAGCCGTTTGCCACCGGGGTCAGCGAGAAACGCGGTGCCGGGTCGAGCTGGGCGCAACTCCCGCCATGGATGTGGGCTGGCTGCGGGCCTGCCCCGGCCCCATTGACCTTGATCTCCACCCTCAGTTTGCCGCCAGGCATTTCGGTCAACGTGGCCGTCCCGGTGATGCCGGAGTTGTTTTGCTGGACCAGGTTCAGGGTGACACTCTGGCCCTGGGCGCCAGCCGTCGACACTATGCCTACAGCGAAGACCATGACCAACCCGAGCACGACGGCGACCAACTGCTTGCCTGCCATCTGATCCTCCATTCTTCTCGCGGGCGCTCTGGCACGGTGGGCGTCCGATGCGTTGCCTCGACCGCCTACCCCAGCCCCGATTCTAAACCCAGGATAATACCCGCCTCGGCCAGCGTCAAGACATACGTGCGCCACTACATCTTGATGTCCGAGCAGGCGACGTAGACCGGCAGCTCCTCTTGCGACTTGTGCATGTGGACGGCGTGTGGTCCCGAGATCAGCTGCTCGATCGAGGCGTCGATGTCGCTGCTCGAGGCGCCATTGCTGACCGGGTTGAGCGAGAACTTGGGTGGACCGGGGGCGAGCTGGGCGCAGGTTCCATCGTGGATGTGGGCCGGCTGCGGGCCAGCCCCGGCCCCGCTCACCTTGATCTCGACCCGCAGCAGACCCCCGCCCAGCGCCGTCAGGCTGGCGGTCCCGGTGATGCCGGAGTTGTTCTGGCTGCCCATTTGGAGGCTCAGGCCCTGCCGTCGCGCGCTCCAGGCGTTGGTGGACGGATCGAACAGCTCGGTGCTCGCCAGGGAGTTACCGCTCTCTAGCCCGCCGGCCACCAGCACCCGCCCGTCACGCAGAAGTGCGGCCGTATGTTGACGACGGGCGACGTCCAACCCACCCCCTTCGGTCCAGGCATTCGATGCCGGGTCATAGCGTTGGGCGGCCGCGACCGATCCCTTCGCGTCGCGTCCGCCAGTGATGAGCACCTGGCCATCCCGCAGCAGGGTGGCGGTGTGGAAGCTGTGGGCCGCCAGCATCGCGCCAGCCTCGCTCCAGCCGTCGCTGCCAGGATCGTAGCGCTCGGCCTTGGCCAGGTAAGTCCCACCAGCGGCGCTGTTGACCCCGCCGACGACGAGGACCTGGCCGCCCGCCAGCAGGGTGGCGGTGTGGCCGAACCGCCCGTCGGCCAAGGCGCCGGCCGGGGACCAGGAGTTGGAGCCCGGGTCGTAGCGCTCGGCGGTGGCCTGTGTGGTGGTCCCGAAACCGGCTACCACGAGCGCCTGGCCGCCGGGCAGGCGGGCCGCGGCGTGGCCGCTGTGCGGGTCCGCCATCGGCGCGGCCGGCGACCAGGAGTTGGAGGCCGGATCATACAGCTCCGTGGTCTCGAGGGCCGCCCTCGAGGTGTTCTGGCCCCCGGCGACGAGGACCTTGCCATTCTCCAATAAGGTGGCGGTGTGCTCGGACCGCGGGGTGGCCATCGAGCCAGCCGGCGACCAAGAATTGGAGCCGGGATCGTACAGCTCGGCCGATGCGAGGAACGTGGTGTCGTTGCTCTGGCCGCCGGCGACGAGGACCTTGCCGCCTGGAAGCAGGGTGGCGCTTTGGTGATAGCGAGCCGCGGCCAGAACGCCGGCCGCGGACCAGGCATCGGCGGCCGGGTCGAACAGCTCAGCGGAGGGCAGTGCGTTTGCGGCCTCGCGGCCGCCGGCCACGAGCAGTTTGCCGCCGTCGAGCAGAGTAGCCGTGTGCAAGTAGCGCGCTGCGGCCATCCACGGCGGGCCCACGACCACGGTCGGCGCAGCCGTCGGCAGCACGCTCGTAGGCGGGGCTGCTGTCGGAGGTGGAGAGGTCGGGCCGCCCAGTGGGCCAGGCTTGGTGGCGCCCTCGGCCGCGGGCGGGGCCGTCGGCGGGGGGGTCGGCTTCGGCGCCGCCGTCGACGGCGGCACGGCGGTGGCAGGCTGGGCCACGCTGGTAGATAGTGGAGCAGGGCCGCCGGGGATGCCAGGGATCAATCCCGCCGCGGCCAGCAGCCCGGTCCCGACGAGCAGGATCGCGAGGGTGGCCACCACGAGCCAGATGGTCCGTCGGGCCGGCCGGGCCTCGGCTGGCGGCGGGCCAAGCGGCGGACGGGTATCCGAGATCGGCCGTCGCAAAGCCTCGCTCGCCACTGTTGGGAGCTCGGTCTCATGGGTTGGGGCGATGAGTGGCACCTGCTGTGGAGTGGTGACTCGCGTCTCCGGCTCGGCGTCGTCGACGGCCGCCACGGTCTGCTGCTCTGCCGTCAGCGCTTCGATCCCAGCCCGCTCGCGGGCCTGCCGCTCGAGGCGCTCCAGCTCGGCCTGGGCCTCCGTCTCTCGCTCGGCCCGTTCGCGCGCCTCATGTTCCAGGCGTTCGCGCTCCGCTCGGGCGCGGGCCTCCTGCTCGGCCCGTGCGCGGGCCTCGCCCTCCAGGCGTTCGCGCTGGGCGTGGGCTGCCGCCTCCTGCTCCGACTGCTCGCGCGCCTCGCTTTCCAATCGCTCGCGCTCGGCTCGCGCGCGGGCTTCACGCTCGGCGTGCTCGCGCAGCGCGTGCTCGAGTCGCTCGCGTTCGGTGCGCGACGAGACTTCCTGCTCGCCCCGTTCGCGCGCCTCGCGCTCGAGCCGCTCACGCTCAGCCCGCGCGGCCGCCTCGTGTTCGGCCAGCTCGTGCGCCTCACGCTCGAGTCGCTCGCGCTCGGCCCCGCGTTGCTCGGCCTCGATCCGAGCCTCCTCGGCAGCCTTGAGGGCGTCCGCCCGCCGGACCAGCTCGCGAATCTCGGCCTCGCGCGCCTCACGCAACCGCAGACGCTCGATCGTGGCCAGGGCCGCCGACCAGTCGCCGGCCTCCAGGGAGCGGTCCACCTCGGCCTGGGCTTCGATGAGCTGCCGCCGTCGCAGCACCTCGTGGCGAACGTACAGCGCCTGCTCGTTCTGCGGACCGAGCTCGCCGACGAGCCGCTCAGCCTGGTCGAGCTGGCCCTGGCCGAGCGCTGCCTGAGCTCGTTCCAGGAGTATCGCTGGACGAAGCGCGGCGCTGAGGGCCGCGGCCAGCTCGCCGGCCGACCCGTAGCGATCGGCCGGGTCCTTGGCTAACGCCTTCTGGACCACTTCCTCCACACCAGGTGGAATCGGGCGCCCGGATGCCGCCATCGGGGGCGGCGGCTCATGCACGTGCTTGTGCAGCACCGCCAGCAGCGGTCCCTCGAACAGCGGCCGCCCGGTGAAGATGCGATGCACCATCGCTCCGAGCGCGTAGATGTCCGTGCGAGCATCCACGCCCGCCCCGGTCACCTGTTCGGGGGCCATGTACTCCGGCGTTCCGATCACCGCCCCGGTCGACGCGGTCGCGGCGTCGAGCAGCTTAGCGATCCCGAAGTCAGACAGCACCACCCGGCCGTCCTTGCTCAGCAGGACGTTGGACGGCTTGATGTCGCGGTGGACGAGCTGGTGGGCGTGAGCGAAGTCGAGGGCCGAGCCGACTCCGTTGGTGATCCGCTCGATCTCGGTCGCCGAGATCGGCTGCGTGAGCCGCTCCTGCAGCGTGGAGCCCTCGATGTACTCCAGAACCAGATAGACCCGGCCATCCTGCTCGCCGTAGTCGTAGATCGTGACGATATGGGGATGGCCACCCAGGCGGGCGGCCGCGCGGGCCTCGCGCTGGAAGCGCTGGATGCCTTGCTCGTCCTGGACGACCTCGGAGCGCAGGACCTTGATCGCCACGTGGCGGTCGAGCGAGCCCTGGTAGGCCTTGTAGACGGTGGCGAAACCACCCCGCCCGATCTCCGAGACGACCTGGTACGCGCCCTGGTGGCCAAACGTCTGCGGCTGTAACATGCCCCACGTATCTCCGGAACGTCAGGGCTCGAGGCCCTTGCCAATCCCTGCGCGCGAGGCCACGCGCCAGGGGAACGCGTCAAAACAGATCAGGCCCCCACATCGTAAAGCAGGGGCCCGTTCGGAGCAACCCACGCCTGCGCGGACGTGCCAAACGCGGCGCGGACGGGGATCTGACAGCGCGGGAGTCCCTCCAGGCGAGAGTCTTCCACCGGCGCATACCACTCAACGTTTGGGGGCTCTGCGCGCGTGTTGACGTCTGCTCAACCAGCCAATGCCGAACCAGGCCCCGAGGAAGAGGGCTTGGACGGCCCAGAAGCCGCCGATGACAAGAATGAGCACGAAGACGTTGTTCGGAGTGAGTGGGATCGTCACTAGCAGCAGCGCCACGATCACGGCCCATAGCCCAACGTACAGGGCGCCCCAGAACCACCGCCGCGACCAGCGGCGCATGAACGGCGGGGTCAGCTTCTCGATCCAGGCCACGCCGCCCGGCGTCGCCTCGAACCACCAGATGACCGGCCGGAACGTCCAGCCCGCCCTATTCGCGGCCGCCTCGAGCTCCCGCTTGGTCCAGACCGTGTCGAGGTCGACGCGGCAGACCTCGCCGATCTGGGGCGGAAACCCCTCCTTGATGCCGTAGGCCAGCCCAGACCAGACGACCTGGAGGACCCCGGACTGGTAGCGAAAGGCCCAGTTGAAGCGAGGGCGGAGCCCCTGGAAGCCGATGAAGAGATTCGACCAGCGCAGCGTCTCGTGGTAACAGACCTCGTGCCCCGCCTCGTGCAAGAAGAGACGCCCCCGATAGACGATCGTCTCCTTGACCCGAGCGAACAGCTCGTACCAGGAGGCGTCGACTACATCCCAGTCGAGCCGGAGGTGATTGTCCGAGAGCTCGGTCAGGCGGAACGGACACCCTGGTCCGTTCAGGGCCAGCAGCGTACCGCGCGCCTTGCCCAGGCTCAGCGGCATCCTACGTGGCGGATGGGGCCGCGCGACGACGGACAGGGTGAACGGCAGCATCGCCATCACCATCAGGACCGACAGCACCGCCAGTGCGCCAACGAACAACCAGGTCGAGGTGGGGTCATCCAAGGTCATGCCACGAGCTAGGGGAAAGGCCGGCCCGTGCAGATCCAGAAGGCGCTGACTTGGCGAGCTTTTTCCATGTCTGGACCCAGTCGGCGCCGAGCGAACCTAGCGTCGGAGCAGATCGAACACCTCGGCCGGGTTGGTTGGGTTGGCGAGCGCGGCCAGCTCGGGCGCCCGGGCGCGGAACGCTTCATACATCTGCCAGCCGATGCGGCGGTACGAGAAATGGCCGGCCGCGCCGGTCCGTAGCTCGGTGATGTAGATCGCCTCGGCGGCATCCATCTTGAAGAGGGCGCGGGTTCGGGTCGCCATGGGCAGCAGGTACGGTGCGGATAGTGGCGCGCTGGGGCCTAGCTCGCGGGCGGCGGCCAGGCCGCTCGCGAGGGCACATTCGTATCGATGTCCGAGGCGCGCCTCGAGCGCCTTGGCAGCCACCTGTCGCCCAAAGGCCAGCGGAAAGACCAGGTCTGCCGAGTCGACTCCGTGCGTCGGGCTGGGCGTCTGGATGATCTGGACGCAGCGGCGGTGGCGGTGCAGGTCGCGAAAGGAGCCGTAATCGACCAGCACGTCGAACTTGAACGCGTACCCTACTTGCAGCTCGCGCAGCAGCTCGTCATGGCTCCCGCGATGGCCGGCCGCCAGGTCGAGGATCTCGAGCTTCCGGCGACCCGGCATCGCCCGCACGTGGGCCTGGAGCTGGCGATAACTGTGGCCCTCGACCGA
>DASPXK010000350.1:0-10148 GCA_035637315.1 Chloroflexota bacterium | reverse complement strand
TCAGGCCATCCCGCCCCGCGGGACAGCCGACAGCTTCACGAGGGTGGGGCGTTCGAGATCGCCCGGCTCAAGGGGAACGTCGGCGACCAGAACTACGAACTGCCGGCAGACCTGGACCTCTCGGCGGTCAAGTCGGTGGTGATCTACTGTAGGCAGTTCAGCGTCGTCTTCAGCACCGCCGAGCTGGCTTCTAACCCGTAGTGTTGTTCTCGTCAGCTCGCCACAACACGCCGAACAGACGACGTCGCCCGGGCAATGGCGAGGTCCTTCGCTTGCCTGAAAATAGGCCGCGACCTATTTTCATGCACCAATGCCGCGTCTGTTCTTAACGTCACACTCGGATTGAACCTAGATCGTTTCGTGTAGGGGCGGATCAATCGCGCCCCGGTGGGGGGAGGGCGCGATGAATCGCGCCCCTACAACCGTTCTCATTCTCGGTGGTGACGACGGCCGGAAGCCGGTGCCCGCGCGACCTCCCTGACCCAGACGCCTAGCGAGGGCGGCTGGAGACCAGGCGGCCGGGGCGGTTCCGGACGTTGGCGTCGGTGCCGGCGCGCCGTGCCAGGTCGACCGCGACCGCCTGAGCGCGGGCGAGCAGATCGGCTTCGTCGACCGTTGTGAAGTGGCCGTCCTCCAGAACGATCCGCCCAGCGGCGACCGTGGTGACCACGTTCTGTTGGCCGCCACTGTACACGAGCGTCGAGATCGGGTCGTGCAGCGGGACCGACTTGGGACGCCGTGGGTCGAAGACGAAGAAATCTGCTCGCATCCCTGGCGCGATCTGGCCGAGGTCATCGCGGCCCAGGGCCTCGGCCCCACCACTGGTCGCGAGGCGCAGGACCTGGGGGGCCGAGAGCACCGTCGGATCGCAGTGCGCCACTTTCTGCAGCAGCGCTCCGAGCTTGAGCGCCTCGAGCATGTCCTGGCTGTTGTTGCTGGCCGCCCCATCGGTCGCCAGCGACACGCGCACGCCAGCGTCGAGCAACTCGACGATCCTCGCGATGCCGCTGCCCAGGTACATGTTGCTCGCCGGGTTGTAGGAGACGGCGCAGCCGCACCTGGCGAGCAGCCGAATATCCTCGTCGTCCAGCCAGACGCAGTGGGCGTGGAGCACATCTGGCTGCAGGAAGCCGAGCGAATCGAGGTACGGCAGGGAGCGCTTGCCGAACCGCTGCACGCTCACCTCGCTGTCGTACTTGACCTCGTTCATGTGAATCGTGATCCGCAGCCCCAGCTCGTCGGCCAGGGCGCGAGCCGCCTTCAAACCGTGCCCGGTCATCGCCCAGACGGTGCTGGGCGCCAGCCAGACCCGATCGCGCCCATATCGTTCGACCAGGCGACGGCAGTCGCCGAGCTGAGCCTCGAGTGGCGTCGGCGCGCTGCCGCGCGGCGCTGCCTCCGGGACCCGGTCGCGGACGCCTCGGCCGAGCACCAGCGAACCGCCGACGTCTTCGAAAGCGCGCAAGAGCTGGTCGTAAATCGACACCACAGGGTGGTCGACCATGAAATCGAGGGTCGTCGTACAGCCGCTGCGGGCAGCCTCGAGGGCGCCCAGGGCCGCCGCCAAGTAGCATGCCTCGTCGTCGAGGTGGGGAATGGTGGGCAGGGTCAGGGCCTCGAGCCAGGCCAGCAGGGGCATGTCGTCGCCCAGGCCCTTGAGGAGAGTCTGGTAGAGGTGAGTATGGGTGTTGATCAGGCCCGGGAAGACGAAGCACTCGGGCGCGTCGATGCGTTTGGCGGCGGTGTGGTTTGCGATGACCTCGTCCACCGGCCCGACCGCCACGATCCGCTCCCCCAGCGTCGCGACGGCGCCCGGCGCGAACACCGTGTCCTGCGGGTCGACGGTTATGACACCAGCCGCGGTGACGAGCAGGTCGACAGGTTTGCGATGGTCAGTCATCGGGACTCAGCCGGGATCTGGTCAACGGACCCCAACCTGGAGCGTGTCCCGCGTGTTCGCCTGCGCCATGACGATCGCCGCGGTCGCGGCTTTCGACGTGTCGATCCGACTCGGCGGCGCCGACTCGATCGCCACGGCCTGCGCCCGCAGGATCGGCGCGACATCGTACGCGAAGCGCTGCATCTGGTCGATCACCTGCTCGCGGACCATGCCGGGATAGTGCTGATAGATCGTCAGGCGCTCGACGCCAAGCTCTTCCTGGACCTGGGCCAGGTTCTCGCGCACCTCGGCGGCCGTCCCGACCACCCACGGTCCCTGCTCCATCGACTCCTCGAGGCTCGGGATTCGGGTCCTGGGAAAGCTCTGGCCGTTTTCGTCCAGGTAGTTGACCTGCCGCCCATACGGCCCCAGGAACTTCCAGTACTCGTCGTGGCCGTTGCGGGCGATCTGCTTGGCGTGCTCGGTCGTCTCGCCGATGGTCACGTTGATCACCAGCATCCGCTTCTCACCCTTGCGCAGTGTGGCCCCATGGTGCTCCTCGTAGAGCTCCTGATACAGGTCCCAAGCCTGGCGCAGTCGGGGTCGCGACATGGTCCAGAAGAGCGCGTTGTGGCCCTGCCGGGCGGCATAGTGGTAGGTCTTCGGGCTCGTGAGCGGCTGCCAGATCTCGACCGGGGTCTTCCACGGCTTCGGCACGAGCGTCAGCGAGGTCACCTCGCGGCCGCGGTCGTCGAGCCCGTCGGCCGGCAGCGTGTAATGCTTGCCGCGGTGCGAGAAGGTCTCGTTGTACCAGGCCTTCTTGATGATCTCGATCTGCTCTTCGAACAGCTCGCGGTTGTACTGGTCATTGGGTGAGTCGTTGTAGCCCATCCGAGCGCCCAGCGCGGTCGACTCGCGTGGGACCGTGCCTCGCCCGACACCGCAGATCATCCGCCCACGCGTGACCACGTCGGCGAAGGCGAAGTCCTCGGCGAACCGCAGCGGATGCCACTGCGGGATGATGTTGACCAGCGCAGCGAACTTGAGCCGCTCGGTCTTCATCGCCAGCACGGCGCTGGTCAGGATGAGGTTTGGGATGACCTCGTAGCCCTCGTGCTGGAAGTGGTGCTCGGCCAGCCACATCGAATAGAAGCCGAGGTCCTCCGCCGCCTTGGCGTACGCGAACAGGTCGTCGTACTGCTTGACGTAGTCCGCCTGGTAGTAGCGCCGGTCCAGCGGGTCTGGCGGACCGGCGCTCGCGTCCGGCATGTCCACGTTGCCGAGGAAGAACACCCCGAGCTGCATCTTGCCTCCGGTCCGTAGGGGCGTACGGCGTACGCCCCTTGGGCGCACGCCGTGCGCCCCTACCCTTTCTGCGCCGCCTCGATGAAGCGCGAGTCGAACACGCTCTTGACGTCCAGGTCCGACTTGAGACCGCCCACCTCGCGCATCTGGTCGTGGAGCTCCTTCCAGCGCTGTTCCGTCATCATGCCGAGCAGCTTCGGATCGTAGCTCCGGCCGGTGAGGAGCGGCTTCTCGACCTGGGCCGTCTTCGCGGCGAGATCGATGTCGTAGTCCTTATTGTATTCCTTGATGAAGGCAAGGATCGGCTCGGGCTTGTCGGCGTAGCTCTTCCAACCCTGTAGGCTGGCGATCACGTACGCCTGGACGAGGTCCGGCTTGTCCTTGACCGTTTGCTCCATCGCGAACATGACGTTGCCATAGGGGTTGTAGCCAGAGTCGGCGTTGAGCAGGGCGCCGACGGAGAAGCCCTGCTTCTCGGCAGCCAGCGGCTCATCGCCGACGAAGCACTGGGTGACGGCGGTCTCGTCAGCCAGGAAAGTTGCGAGCTGGCCGCGGTAGGTCAGCTCCTCGACCTGGTCCAGGTTGAACTTCTTCTTGAAGTACAACCAGTAGACCCCGTTGGGCGAAACGTACAGTCGGCGGCCGTTCAGGTCCTTGAAGTCGCTGACCGGATGGCTCTTGTGGAACATCAGCCCCTGCGGGTTGGTCTGGAAGGTCGCAAAGAGCGAGACGACCGGGATTCCCTCCTGGCGGGCGAGGAACAACTGATCGGCCGGTGCCATGCCCAACGTGTACTTGCCAGAGGCGACCGTCGGAATCGACGACACCCCCGGCCCGCCCTGCTCGATCGTCATCTGAAGGTTCAGCCGCTCATAGTCACCATTCTTCAAGGCGGCGAAGAAGCCGCCCATGGACGACTGAGCGAACCAGTTCATCACCTGGCTGACGGGTGTCATCGCGGCGGGCTTCGTTGCCGCCGCCGCGGCGCTCTGGGCGGCTGGAGCGGCGGCGGCTGGGCTGGGCGAAGCGGCCGGCGAGGCGCCCGGCGAAGCGGCGGGGCTGGCGGCTGGCTTTGGAGCCTCGGTCGGCTTGGCCGGGACCGCGGTTGGCGCGGGCGGCGCGGCGGCTTGACACGCGGCCAGCATGGCGCCCGCCGCGCCTGCCGCGACCAGCAGCCAGCGACGGCGGCTCAGGCGAAGACTCGTGAGTCTCTCTCCGACCACGGCCCGCTCCCCGCGAAGCGCACTTGTTCCGCGAAGCGCACGTGTTCTCACGGTCGCGATGCTGTAAGGGCGATCGAGCGAGCTAGCCATGGCCTCCTCCTTCATACCTGCTCGCCTGTGGGTCTCTGGTTACCTGCTCATGAATGCGCGGTGCGAGTCTCGCCGGGCAGCGCCCATCGCGTTGCCGCGCCGATCGTCTCGCGGGTCTTGGCCTGGGCCATCGTGATTGGTGTCGTGGCCGTACCGGTCAGGTCTATCTGACCGGGTGGCGCCGACTCGATAGGCGGGGCCTGGGCCGTGAGGGTCGGCGCGACGTCGCGCATGAAGCGCTCCATCTGGTCGATCGCCTGCTCGCGGACCATGCCCGGGTAATGCGGAAAGATGGTCAGGTATTCGATCCCGAGCTGCTCCTGGAGGCTGGCCAGGGTGTCGCGCACCTCGGCCGCGGTCCCGATCACCCACGGCCCCTGCTCCATCGACTCCTCGAGCGTCGGGAGGCGGGTGTTTGGCCAGCTCTTGCCGTTCTCGTCGAGGTAATTGACCTGCCGCCCGTACGGTCCGAGGAACTTCCAGTACTCGTCGTGGCCGTTTCGGGCGATCTGTTTGGCGTGCTCGGTGGTGTCGCCGATCGTGACGTTGATGACCAGCATGCGGTTCTGGCCCCTGCGGAGCTTCACGCCGTGGTGCTCCTCGAAGAGGTCCTGGTAGAGCTTCCATCCCTGCCGCAGACGCGGCCGCGACATCATCCAGTAGACAGCCTGGTGTCCCTGCTGGGCCACGTAGGCGTACGTCTTCGGGCTGGTGACCGGCTGCCAGATCTCGACCGGCCTGTTCCACGGCTTGGGCACGAGAGTTAGTGACGTGACGTCGCGCCCGCGGTCGTCGAGGCCGTCGGCCGGCAGGACGTAGTGCGTGCCTCGGTAGGAGAAGGTCTCGTCGTGCCAGGCCTTCTTGATGATCTCCACCTGCTCTTCGAACAACTCGCGGTTGAACTGGTCGTCCGGCGAATCGTTCCAACCCATCCGAGCTCCGAGCGCGGTGGACTCGCGCGGGACCGTGCCTCGCCCAATGCCGCAGATCATCCGCCCACGCGTGACGACGTCGGCAAAGGCGAAGTCCTCGGCGAACCGCAGTGGGTGCCACTGGGGGATGACGTTGAACATGGCGCCGAACTTTATCCGCTCGGTCTTCATGGCCAGGACGGCGCTGGTCAAGATGATATTCGGCGTGACCTCGTAGCCCTCGTGCTGGAAGTGGTGCTCCGCGAACCACATCGAGTCGAAGCCGGCCTCCTCGGCCGCCGTGGCGTAGGCAAACAGGTCATCGTATTGCTTGCCGTAATCAGCCTGGAAATAGCGGCGGTCCTGCGGATCGGGCCCGCCGACGCCCGCGTCCGTCATGTCCACGGTACTGAAGAAGAACACTCCTAGCTGCATCGGTCCTCTTCTACGCTTTCTGGGCTGCGTCGATGAAGCGGGCGTCGAAGGCCTTCTTGACGTCCTGGTCTTGTTTGAGCACGCCGACCTCGCGCATCTGGTCGTGGAGCTCCTTGAACCGCTGCTCGTTGATGAGCCCCATCATCTTTGGGTCCCAGCTCTTGCCGGTTAGCAGCGGCTTCTCGATCTCGGCCGCCACGAGCCCGAGCTCGACATCGTAGTCCTTGTTGTACTCCTTGACGAACGAGATGATCGGCTCCGGCTTGTCGGCAAAGCTCTTCCAGCCGGCGAGGCTGGCCGTCACGTACGCCTGGACCAGCTCCGGTTTCTCCTTCACCATCTGCTCGGTGGTTGCCATGATGTTGCCGTACGGGTTGTAGCCCGAGTCGGCGTTGAGCAGGTAGCCGACCTCGGCGCCCTGCTTTTTGGCGGCCGGGGGCTCCGAGCTAACGTAGCATTGGAAGACGGCCGTCTTGTCGGCCAGGAATGTGGCGAGCTGGCCGTTGTAGGCTAGCTGCTCCGCCTTGTCCAGGTTGAACTTCTTGACCAGGTAAAGCCAGTACGTGGCGGTGGGCGACACGTAGACTTTGCGGCCGTTCAGGTCCGCAAAATCCTTGACCGGGTTGCTCATGTGGAACATGAGTCCCTGGGGGTTGGTCTGGAAGATGGCGAAGACGCCGACCAGCGGGATGCCCTCCTGGCGCGCGAGCAGGAGCTGGTCGCCCTGCATCATCCCGAAGGCGTGCTTCCCGGACGCGACGAGCGGAATGGCGGAGATCTGGGGTCCGCCCTGCTCATTGGTCATCTTTAGGTTGGCCCGCTCGTAGTCGCCGTTCTTCAGTGCGGCGAACAGCCCGCCATGCGCGGCCTGGGCGAACCAGTTCATGACCTGGCTGACTTCGGTCATAGAAGAAGGCTTGGCCGCCGCGGTGCCCTGGGCGGCTGGAGCCGCGGCGGCCGGGCTGGGTGAGGCGGCCGGCGAGGCAGCGGGCGAAGCGGCCGGGCTGGCGGCCGGCTTGGGGGCCTCGGTAGGCTTGGCCGGGACCGCGGTCGGCGCGGGCGGCGCCGCGGGCTGGCACGCCGCCACCATGGCGCCCGCCGCCCCCGCGGCGACCAGCAGCCAGCGGCGCCGGCTCAGCCGCGTGCTGGCAAACGACAGAGCTCCGTCAGGCACGGTGAGCATTCGATCCTCCTCATCCCTCAGTCCTCAGTCCTCAGTCCTCGTTCACATGTCTCGCTGAATCGCTGACTCGTGCCAGTGGCGCAGGAAGCGGGCGCTGACCAGGCTGACGCCGATGAAGATGATGATCCCCAGCAGCGACGAGGTCAGCGCCGCCGCGAACAGGTAGGCCATCTCGAGGCGATTGGCGGCGCTGACGATCACGTAGCCAAGGCCGCCGCGAAGGCCGCCGATCCCGGCGATGAACTCGCCGACGATCGCCCCGATGACCGCCAGGCCGGACGAGATCCTCAGCCCGGTCATCACGTAGGGCAGCGCGAAGGGCAGCCTGAGTTTGGCCATCCGCTGCCACCAGCTCGCGTTGTACAGCTCGAACATGCTGACCAGGTTGTGGTCCGTAGAAGTCAAGCCGGTCGTCGTGTTGGTGATGATCGGGAACAACGAGATGAGAAAGGCGATGATCACCACGGCCGGCATACCGGCCCCGACCCAGATCACGATCAGCGGTGCGATCGCGACGATCGGGATCGTCTGGAGAAGGATTGCATACGGGTACAGGCTGCGCTCGAGCAGCTTGCTCTGCGACATCACCAGCGCCACGGCCATACCCACCACGATCGAGAGGCCGAAGCCGCACAGCGCCGACAGAAAGGTGGAGCTGAGCGCGACGAGCAGGATGTCGATCCTATCGACCCAGGCCCCGACGATAAGCGACGGGGTAGGCAGCAGATAGTGCGGGACGCGCAGCAGGGTGACGACGACCTGCCAGAGGGCCACGAAGACGACGAAGGCGCCAACCGGCGGGGCCGCTCTCCACAGCCACTCGACGAGCCCGTTCCGGGTGGCGGGCCTCGTAGTCGTGCCCACGCCTGGCGCGGCAGTGGAGGTGGTCCGCTCGAGCGTCGCTGCCAGCTCAGGCCTCCCCGAGCAGCTGGATGACCTTGCCCACGGTCCCGCTGTACTCGGGCATGGTCCGCACCTCGGGAAGTCGCGGGTAGGCCAGTTCGACCGGCACCTCGGCCACGACGCGTCCGGGCCGTCGGCTCATGACCAGGACCCGACTGGAGAGAAAAACGGCCTCGAAGACGTTGTGGGTCACGAACACGACGGTCCAGCCGGCCAGGGCGCAGATCCGAAGCAGCTCGCCGTTCAGACGTTGGCGCGTGATCTCGTCGAGCGAGCCGAATGGCTCGTCCATCAAAAGCAGGCGTGGATGGGCCGCCAGTGCGCGCGCCAACGAGACCCGCATTCGCATGCCGCCCGATAGCTCGCGCGGATAGGCGCGCGCGACCTCGGCCAGACCAACGGTCTCGAGCGCCTGCATCGCCGCGCCCCGCCGCTCGCGGGGGGGCTGGCCGCGAAGCTCCAGGGGAAGGTCGACGTTGCCGAGCACGTTCCGCCAGGGCAGCAGGGTCGCGTCCTGAAACACGAATGCCGTGTCGGCCCGCTCCTGTCTGGCGCGCTTCGGCGACAGCCCCTCGACCAGCACCTCGCCGGCGCTGATCGGACCGAGTCCGGCGATGACCCGCAGGAGCGTCGACTTGCCACAGCCGGACGGCCCGACCAGCGAGACGAACTGGCCCTCGTAGACTTCGAAGGAGAGGTCCTCGAGCGCCACCGTGCCATTGGCGTAAGTCTTCTGGACGCGGTCCACGAGGATGAGCGGAGCCGAGGTCGGGCCGGGCGTGCTGGGGGTGCGAGTCTGTGGCGATTCGACCACGGCCATCCGCAATCTCCGAAGCCGCTAGCCCGGGGGGCGACAGGGGCTCGCGGTAAGGGCAAGTATACGTTCCGCGAGGTGGTCGCGGGCAGCGCCACGTAGGCCAATGTTGTGCGGCCGCTTTGTGCAGACCGCCGTATCCGGGTAGGGATTTTCCCCCCTACCGGTCAAGCGCCACGATGGCCTCGATCTCGACCAGGAAGTCTGGCGAGGCGAGGGCGGTCACGACCACCAGCGTGTTGGCGGGATACGGCGGCCTGAAGATCCGGTCGCGCGGCTTTGCCACCAACGGGCGGAAACCCCAGTCTGTGATGTAGGTCGTGGTCTTCATCACGTTGTCGAGCGTGCCGCCAAAGTGCCTGACGATCGTCTCGATGTTGCGGAAGCACTGCTCGGCCTGCGCTTCGGCATCCCCTCCGCCGACCAGCTTGCCTCCCTCGTCCAGCGCCACCTGACCCGAGATGTACAGCATGCTGCCCACCCGCGCGACGTGGGAGTAGTTGGCCTGCGGCGCATGGACGCCCGGCGGGTTCAGTCGTTCACGTTCCACTGCTGGCTCTTCCAACCTTTGCCTAACCCCGAGCCTCTTGCCCTCTGGGAGACGGGGTCCGGTAATCCGATGCTACCTGCTGCCTACTCTCTACTGCCCACTGCCCACTCGTTACGGCATCCACGAGCCGCCGTTGACGTGGTGGGTCTGGCCGGTGATGTAGGCGGCGGCGTCGCTGCACAGGAACAGGGCAGTGGGGACAATGTCCTCCGGCTCCCCGATTCGGCCGAGCGGGACCAGTTGGCCCGCCGCGTCGATCTCGGCTTCGGTCATCCCCCCGCGTGGCTGGGCGGTGTTCGTCAGGCCGGGCGCGATGGCGTTGACGGTAATACGATGGGGCGCCATCGCGCGCGGGAAAATCCCGGCGTTGTTGACCAGCACGTCCAGGCGCCCGAAGCGGTCGGTCGCGGCGCCGACCATTGAGCGCGCCTGGCTGGCGACGGACACGTCTACCTCGACGGCGAGCGCGCGGCCTCCCTCTGCCTCGACGAGGCGGGCCGTCTCCGCGGCTCCGACCACATTGACGTCGGCCGCCACGATCGAGGCTCCCTCCTGGGCGAACGCCCGCGCGAGCGCGCGCCCAATGCCCTGCCCGGCGCCGGTCACGATCACTACCTTGCCGGTGAAGTCCGTGTGCATGCGCTGCTCCGCCGCCCGATCAGTCGAACTCGCTGAAGCGGCGCGCATTCCCCATCCTTGGCCAGACGTAGGCTTGCACGTTGCTCAGGATCTGTTTGACGTGGTTGCGGTCGTGATGGAGCCACTCGTGCAGCAGGTCGCGAACCGTCAGCTCGCCGACGTGAGGATGTTGGCCCGAGCGCTGAAGCTGGGCAGGCGTCAAGCCTGCGACGAGCC
>DASPXK010000349.1:0-2436 GCA_035637315.1 Chloroflexota bacterium | reverse complement strand
GAGCTCGAGGCGTGGCTGGTCGAGGCCGAGCAGCGCCAGCCGCTCTGGCCCCGCTTGGACCTGCTGGCCGCGCGCTGCGTGGAGCTGGAGGCCGAGCTGCTCGGGCTGTGGCAGGAGGCCCGCCGTCTGCAGGATGAGGCGCGGAGCGGCCGCGACTCACCCGACCAGCAGTTCTCGGCTGAACTGAGACGGCTGGCCCAGGGGCTGGCCCGCTTCCGGGCGGCCAGGCCATTCGCGATTACCGGGAACGGACCGGCACGCGCGGAGACGCTGCCCTGGATGACACTCTCACTCGCCCCGCGGCATGTCGAGCTCAATGGGGCAAGGTAAGGAGGAGGCATAAGATGGCAACCGTTCAGGACCCAGCCCTGGCGGAGCTGGTCGAAGAGCTGGTCCACGCATTCGGGAAATGGGGGGAAGGGGCCGCCCAGCGGATCATCGAGCGGTTTCTCAACGAACAGGCGAGCGCCGGCAACATCGAGCTCATCGACCGCGGCCGCTCCTGTCACCACTGGCTGCGAGTGCTCGCCCAGGCGCTCGTCCAGGCGCAGGCGCGCGGCGACACCACGGCCTTCGAGGCCGAGGTCGGTAACTTCCGCGTCCAGCACGCTACGGATCAGCTGCTGCAGAACGCCGCTGACGAGCTTCGAGACCATCTTCGATCCAACCCGCCCCTCAATTCGACTGAGAGGGAACCGCCTCCAGCAGGCACCGGTCCGATTTCTGGAACCCGCCGCTCGGCTGAGTGGGTCTCACCCACCCTGAGCCCGCGTCTCGCCGATGCTCTGGGGAATGCCGAGGAGGCTCTAGAAGTCTTCGACTGGAAGGATGCCCTGGACAGCCTGGCCGAAGCACTCGAGGAGAATCCGGCGTATCCGCGCACGCTCGCGTTGCTCGGCACGCTGCTGGAGCGGGCGCCCGGCCTTGCGAACGAAATTCGAAACGTTCTCGAACCATTCGAGCAGCAGCTCACACCCCAGGGCCGTGACGTGCTGGACCGGGCCCGAATGCTGATCATGAGCTCGATGGGCTCGTCGACCGCCCCATCCGCGAATGGTGCAGCTCTCCTCACCTCCGCGTCGGCGCTGGGTAGCATGGGGAGCCCGCCGAATGACGACGCCGCCGCTGACCCCTACAGAGGCCAGACCGCCTACTTCGAACAGGAGTGGAATGCGGCGATGGAGCTGCTCCGCGATGGCGAGATAAGCGAGTTCATCCGCCGCCTACGCTTGATCCCGCCCGCGGACCGCCACTACGAGATCGCTCAGTCCTACCTGCAGGTCTATGACCCGGACGATCCAGAGATGCAGCGGGTCTCTGTAGAGCTGGCTCGCCTGATCGTCTACCGGATCAGCACGCTCGTGGACCTCGGTGACCGACTCTCGCTGGAAGAAGTGCGCGGCAACATGGCCCAGGCTCGGAAGTTGATCGACGAATACAACCGGGCCCATCCCGAGCGCCCGATACCCCACCCAGCAAAGGTCGACGAGTTCGAAGGCATCGCCGCCAAAGGGCTTCAGGGCTGGGCCGCCAAAGACCGGGCCGAGTGGGCGCTAAAGGCCGGGCGGGCCGCCGAAGCGCGCTCTGCCTACCAGGAGTTCGCCCAGCTCGCGCCGATCAAGGCGGAACTCCCCGACTCGCTCACGCTCTTGAGCAAAATCGACAGGCTCGCAGTGGCCCTCGAGATCGCCCAACGCTTCCAGGCGCTGGGCGCAGGGCTCGAGCCGGTTGGTGTCGATACCGATTTTGGCGGGCTAAACAGCGCTGCCCAAGCCCTCGTCGAATGCGTCGAGGCGGCCAGGCTTCAGGCGGAGATCGACGCCGCCAAGCCGGCGGATCAGCTTCGAGTGACCGGCCAACACGTGGCTACGCTCGAGGCGAACCGGGATCTCCTTCGGGTCGGGGTCCCCTTGCTTGACCTGAAGGCTAAAGCGGCTGCGCTGGTGCGGGTTTCCCCAGACCCGGCGACCGTCGGTCGCGACTACGAGCCATTCCTGTCGGCGGTGGACGCCCTGCACCAATCCGTCGGACAACACGCAGCCAGTTCGGATCCGGCACTACTGCAACTGTGCGCGGGCGCCACAGACAAGGCCAGGAACCTGCTCGAGGCCGAGGCCGATACCCTGATGAGCACCGCGGCCTGCGACGAGCTAACCGACGGCGACTTCGCCGTGCTGCTCGACCTCGCGTATACGCTGCTCCAGCGCGTGACGTTGTTCGAAACTGGTGGCCAGCGCCCCGTGCGGTCGCCGAATCCTGGGCAGGCACGATCAGCATCAACCCGCCACCTGGCGCGACGACTGAACCAGATGCGGCGAGGCCGGCGATCCCGATGGCTCACTAGGCGCGTCGTGCAGTTTGTCGCGGCAACCCTGGCGGTCGTGGTTGCCCTCGCCGCGCTGTGGGTGGCGTGGACATACCTTCAGACGGGCGGCG
>DASPXK010000348.1:0-5185 GCA_035637315.1 Chloroflexota bacterium | reverse complement strand
TGACGATGGCGGTCACGCGAGGTTATTTCACGCCCGAGTTCGCCTGGACCGTCGCGCTGACCAACTCTCCAGGCGAGCTGATCGTCGCGGCGATCATCACCGGTGCCGTCGTCGCCGCCGTGGCCGGCGGCGGCCGCCTCCGCAAGTCGACGGTGTGAACCAGTCCGGAGTCCGAAGTCCGGTAGCTCCTACCTGTCAGTACCGCGACCGTGAGGGAGCGGCCTCGTTGATGGCCGATCCGCTCCCTCACGGTCGCGGTATTCAAAGACCCCGACCTCGGTGGCCCTACCAGATGTATAATCGCGTCAGGATGGTCCGGAATAGACCCGGACTTCGGACCTCGGACTTCGGACTGGCAGATGAGCGCACCGACGGCCGTGCTCAAGCAGGTCGAACAGTACCTCTCACCCCCAGAGGGAGACGCGATTCGGCGCGCCTATGAGTTCGCCCGGGAGTGCCACGACGGCCAGCTTCGCGAGTCAGGCCAGCCGTACATCACCCACCCGCTGGCGGTAGCCGAGACGCTCGCCGAGCTGCGGCTCGATTCGAGCACGATCATCGCGGCCCTGTTGCACGACGTATCCGAGGACTGCGGCGTCGCGCTGGCGGAGCTGGAGACGCGCTTCGGCCGCGACGTGGCCAAGCTGGTGGATGGCGTCACCAAGCTGTCCAAGATCCCCTGGTTCCAGGACGAGCTGCTCGACGAACGCCCGCTTGACAAACAGGCGATCTGGGCCGAGAGCATGCGCAAGATGTTCCTGGCCATGGCCGACGACGTGCGAGTCGTGCTGATCAAACTGGCCGACCGCCTCCACAACATGCGGACCCTAGATGCCACCTCCCCCGAGAAGCGACGCCGCGTCGCCCAGGAGACCATGGAGATCTACGCGCCGCTGGCGAATCGGCTCGGCATCTGGCAGATCAAGTGGCAACTGGAGGACCTCTCGTTCCGACACCTGGAGCCTGCGACCTACAAGGAGATTGCCAGGAAGCTGGCCGGCCGGCGAGCCGCGCGCGAGCGGTATATCGCCAAGGTCATCGGGGTCCTGAAGGAGGAGCTGGCGCGGGCCGACATCAAGGCCGACATCACCGGGCGGCCCAAGCATATCTACAGCATCTACCGTAAGATGAAGGCCCGCCAGGCCGACATCTCGCAGATCTACGACCTGCTCGCGGTCCGAATGCTCGTGGAGACGGTCCAGGAGTGCTACACGGTCCTGGGCCTGGTCCACGGCCTGTGGCGACCCCTGCCCGGCCAGTTCGACGATTACATCGCCAGCCCCAAGGAGAGCCTCTACCAGGCGCTGCACAGCACCGTACTGGCAATCGAGGGCAGGCCACTCGAGATCCAGATTCGGACCCACGACATGCACCAGGTGGCCGAGTACGGTGTCGCCGCCCACTGGCGCTACAAGGAAGGCCGCCCCCAGGACATCGCCTTCGACGCCAAGGTCGCCTGGCTCCGCCAGTTGATGGATTGGCAGAAAGACGTCGTCGGTGGGGCGCAGGCGTTCGTCGACTCGCTCAAGACCGACCTGTTCCAGGACCAGGTCTACGTCTTCACCCCCAGAGGCGAGATCAAGGAGATGGCGGCCGGCGCGACCCCGCTGGACTTCGCTTACCGCGTCCACACCGAGGTCGGCCACAAGTGCGTCGGGGCCAAGGTCAACAATCGGATGGTGCCACTGGACCATCGCCTCCAGAATGGCGACATTGTCGAGATAATCACCGCCCGGGGCTCCAAGGGACCCAGCCGCGACTGGCTGAACCCGAACCTGGGTTACGTCCGCAGCGCCAATGCGCGTGAGAAGATTCGCCAATGGTTTCGCCGCCAGCAGCGTGAAGAGAACGTCCAGCGTGGCCGCGAGCAGCTCGACAAGGAGCTCAAGCGCCTGTCGATCGACGGCGTCAAGCTGGAAGAGATCGCGGGCCTGTTCAAGTACGAGCGCGTCGACGACTTCCTGGCCGCCGTCGGCTACGGGGACATCCACCCCCACCAGGTGGCGATGCGCCTGGCAGCCGAGGCGCGCGAGCAGGCCGAATCAGACGTGCCGACCCTACGTCCGGCCAGCGCCCCGGCGACTGGCGGCGTGCGCGTGGGCGGGGTTGGTGACCTGCTCACCAGGCTGGCTCGGTGCTGCAATCCCGTCCCCGGCGACTCGATCGTGGGCTACATCACGCGCGGAAAGGGCGTCACCGTGCACCGCTCGGACTGTGCCAGTGTGGCGAACGAGGACGACAAGGAGCGTTTCGTGCCGGTCGACTGGGGCAAGACTGAGCAGCAAGTCTTCCCGGTCACGATCCGCGTGGAGGCTTGGGACCGGGTAGGGCTGACCCGCGACGTGGCGGCGCTGCTGGCGGACGAGGGACTGAGCATGACGGCCCAGAGCTCGGTAGTCCACAAAGACCAGACCGCGACCGTCTGGGCGACGGTCGAAGTCAACGGCCTGGAAACGCTCAGTCGCGTCCTGAACCGCCTCGAGGGCATCCGCGACGTTTTCAGCGTCGTCCGCGAGGTCGGCAAGCAACCAGTAGGGACGAAAACCTAACTCGGGGAGGGGGTTAGGGGGAAGGGTCGAGTTCCCTCACTCCGCGGTCAGCCGGATGTCGGCGACCGCTGCGTCGAAATCGTGCCCGGATGCCAACACCTCGATCGAGCGGATGAAGACTGGCCGCTCGGGCAGGTCCGACAAGCGGCCCAGGTACGGGTACCACTCGCCCTGGGCGATCAGCTCGCCGTTGTCGGTTGGCCGATTCTCAGGGTTGGCATAGTAGAAGCCGTGAGTCCAGCCGGGCCGGCCACCGGTCTCGTCGGTGTAGTTGACTCGGAACATCAGTGGGTACTCCGAGCCGAGGTACCCGCCGCCCGACAGGCTGGCCTGGTTGATCTTGACCCAGGCCGAGAAGGTGACGTTGCGGTAGACCGACACGTCGCGATTGATCTCCTGGACGATGCCGGTCTCGTTGTGGGTGTCCTTTTCGGTGTTGCGGGTGATCCGCAGCGCCTGGACCTTGCGGCCGGCGATCGACTCCTCCACCATGCGCCGCGTGCCGCCCACGTCGGGTCGCCCAGGCTCGCCCTTGTCGAGCATGGTCCAACCCTGGAACTGCCGCGCGTAGTCGCCGTTGCGGGCCAGGTTTTCCGTAAGTGAGAAGGGACCGCGCGGGAATCCGTCAAGCGGCAGCAAGGCCCGCTGACCGTCGCGCAGGCGGACCGCATTCTCGTCCACCTCGACCTTGGCTCGCCCGGCGTACGAGGAGACTCGGGTCCCATCGTCCTGGACCCAGACCAGGTAGTCGCCCTTGCTCAGGCTGACCACCCCGTGCGGCGTGGCGACCGTCACCTCACGCCCGAATGGCAATCTGCCAGCCACAGACAGGTTGGCTGCGCCGGTTAGCAGGCTCATCGACAGCCTCGTGTGCTCCGGATTGAACTTGCCGACGCGGGCCGCGGCCAGCTCCAGACGGGTGCTGGGCATCAGCTTGACGGTGCTGCCGTCGAATAGCTCGAGCGAAGCCTGGCCGTTGTCGCCGACCTCGAGCAGTCCACCTTCCTCGACCGTCAGGCCCGGTCGCGCCCTGACCTGGGTCGCACTGGCCGAGCCCTGGTAGAACACCGTCCCGCGGTCGATCGTCAGCGCGGCCGGCGGGGAATCGGTGGCGTAGCGGCGGTAGTTATTGGCGGTTACGAGGCCTGCCCCCACCAGGCCGCACCAGACCAGGAACGCGGCGCTTAGCAAGAGCCAGGCGCGCTGCTCGGCGCGGCGCGCCACGGAGGCCGACGCGCCAACACCCGGGGCGGCCGCCTCGAGCCCGGCCGCTTCGCTAGCGGTGGCGGTCATCCTGCGACGCGGCTAGCCAGACCAGGGACATCGTGGCAAGTCTAACAGACCCTCTTTTCGAGTCGCCACGCGCCCAACTCCCCTGCTCTCGGATTGCGACCCCCCGGAAGCGTGCGATATACTCGCCTTGGTAATCTGGGCCGCTAGCTCAATTGGTAGAGCAGCTGACTCTTAATCAGCCGGTTGTAGGTTCGAGTCCTACGCGGCTCACCCAAGCGACCAGATAGGAATCCCCAGGATCAGGGGATTCTCTTGCGTAGTGGGATCCGGCTGACGCCCTAGTTGACGCCCCATCGTGGGCCGCTGGTGGCGGCGATGGACCCAGAGACAGCGAAACTCGTGGCGATGATCACCGGAGCGGCGTCGTTCATCGGTACGCTGGTGGGCGCGTCGATCACCGCCGTGACCAACTATTTCACCGCCCGGGAGAGCCGAGAGGCTCAGCTTCACCTTGACCGCGAAAGGGCTCGACGCGAGCGCCGAGCGGCTCGGGTGACGCCGTTCCTCACACTGGTCCACGGTCGCCTAAAGGCCTACGCCGACGTGGTTGCCACGGCCAAGCACGGCGATGCGAACACATTCCGAGACGCGCTGCTTCGCGCAAGCGAGAGCGCTGCCGAGTTGATGGCCGATTCGTCCGTGATGCCAGTGGCCAGGCGCGAGGATTCGCTGGCGTCGGTCCTGATGAAGTTCATGGCGGCAGAACGAGGCGCCCGCGACGCGGTGAAAACGCTCGCCGCGTCGGCGCGGATCTCCGAAGGCTCGGTTCAAGTCGAACCAGCTCACGTTGACGCTGTCGCTCAGGCTCAGGAGAGGTTATCGACGGCGGTGGCGGATCTCGATGACGTCGTGGACGATTACATCGACGGAGGGCGTCTCAGGCCCTAGCGGCTGGGAACGCCGGGCGGTCCTACCGTCCTTCACCGCCACCAGTCAGCCCTGCGGCATCGCCGGTCGGTGTCAGAAGCGCCGAGAGCTTCGCGGTCGGCCGCGCGGGCTGACCCTGCATGACGTGGCTGTAAGTGTCGAGGGTCAGGGTGACTGAGGCGCGTCCGAGGAGTTCCTGGACGACCTTCGGATGCTCGCCTGCCGCCATGAGCAAAGTCTCCGTCGGGTGACGGGTCGCGTGCGCGCGACGCCGCGCGATTCCCGCGGCGTCCAGGTGCTGGTGCCACCGGCGCGAGACGTACGGGGCCTGCGAGGTGAACGCTGGCCGCTGTCGGACCACGCCGGGCCGAGCCGCAGCCGCTCCTCGGCCTGATGCGCCTTCAACTGACGGGGCGAGTCGAGCCGGCACCGCCAGGCACGTGATGAGGGGCGGCCGATCAAGACTCCTCGTCCGA
>DASPXK010000347.1:0-7774 GCA_035637315.1 Chloroflexota bacterium | reverse complement strand
GTCAGGTCGCCCTCGCTCGGGCCCCACCTGGTGACTTTGGCGCGGTAGGCGCGGGCGATCTCCTGAAGCTTGCGGCCCTTCTCGGTCTGCAGCGCGGCGATCTCTTCCAGCACCGGGTCGGTCGCGTTGCGCAGTCTGACCAACTCCTCCTGCGGCGGGGTGCACACCTTGACGCCCTGGGCCTTGAACTTTTCGATGGTCTTGGTCACCAGGTCCGAGCGCTGCTGGACCAGGTACTCCTGCGTCTCACGCCCGGCGTCGATCAGGATCTGCTGGTCTTCGGGTGGCAGCTGGTTCCAGGCATCCAGGTTGGCCGACACGACCTGCAGGTTAATCGAGTGGTCGACCCGGGTCAGATACTTGGCGACCTCGTAGATCTTGAACGAGTCGAGCAGGTTGTAGACGAACAGGAGGCAGTCGGCGGTCCCGCGCTGGATGGCCGTGTAGGCCTCGCTCGCGTCGATCACGACCGGCTTGGCGCCCCACAGCTCCATGGTCCGTCCCTGCCACTTGCCGGCCGAGCGGACCAGGGCCCCCTGCCAGGCCCTTGGCGAGTCGAGGAACTTGTCGCGACAGGTGACCGGGTCCGGGGTGGTCGAAGGCGAGGCGTAGACCACCCGCTGGTTGAAGCCGGCCGAGAAGATCTCGTTGAGGACCGGCTCGACCTCGCGGTAGAAGCGGATCGTGAACTGAAGGTCGGTCGGATAGCCGAATGGGACCTCGAACGGCGCCACGTCGGCAACCTGGCCCGAAATGGTCGCCATCGACGGCCCACCGAAGTCCGCCAGCCCGTCGCGGATGCCCTGAAATTGCTGCTGGGAGATGAGCAGCGAGCCGGCCCAGAAGAAGCGGAACTTGATCCGCCCACCAGTGCGCTCGTCCACCAGCTGGGCCCAGTATTTGTAGCCCACCCCACTCAGGTCCGACTCCGGCGCCGTCGCGGCGAACTTGAACGTGAAGCTCGGGCCTTCTTTTCGGAGCCCGGCTTGCTCGGCCGGCTTGGCGGTTGCTGCCACCTGAGTTGGCTTGGGAGCTGGGGCCGTGGTCGGCGGAGGCGGCGGCGCGGTTGGCGCCACAGGCGCCGCTGGGGCGACCGGCGCGGTGGGCGCGCAGCCGACGAGCAGCATGAGCACGCCGAGCGCCAAGCCGATTCCTGGCAGTCGATGAGCTTGCATAGCTCCCACCCCCTCGCGCTCCAACTTACGTCAAAGCCGCCCACCTGTCAACGGAAGCCTCCGCGACAGGGCGGGGTGAGGGTCGCCTTTCTCAGCAACCTACGTCCGCTGCGGCCTGAAACGCAGGGCGGACCAGACATCGTCGATAGAAACCTGCGACACCGGCCGCCAGCCGGCCGCCGTGAGCTCGTCCCAGCCGACGTCCCGGGTGATGTCGGTGCTGACCTTCGCGCTGCGCTTGGGATACGAGACCCAGAAGACGCCGCTGGGTTTGATTGCCTCGAGCGCCCGCTGGGCCAGGCGGCCCAGTTCAGCCTTGTCATTCACGAACAGGTGGACGACGTCATAGGTGCCGCTCGGTCGCTCAGCGAGACCTATGCCGTCCGGCAGCGGGCCGAGTCGCGCCAGGTAGCCCGGTGGAGGGTTGAGGACCAGCAGACGGTTCCCGGGCTTGATCTGCAGCTTGCCGGCTAGAGGATTTCCAGCCATGGGCTTTCTCCCGCACATCATACACTCGCCGAAATGCTGAAGCGCGGGGGCTTGTCCGCAACTGTAAAGACCTGACAGAGCGGGGGACAAGCCCCCCCGCTACCGGCCGGCGTGAACTAATATTGATGACAGGCAGGGCAGCTCCGGCGTATCCTGCCCATCAGGATTGGGCTGGGAACGGCCTGAGGGAGGGTGGGCATGGACAAAGCGAGTATCCGGACGCCGGTCGGGTGGCTGACGTCGAGGCGCGCCCGTGTGGCCATCGTGGCCATAGCCCTCAGCCTTGGGACCGCGGCCTGCCGTCAGGCCGCGGCACCGGCGCCGCCCACCGCCGCGCCAGCCAAGGAGGCCCCCACGGCCGCGGCCGTCGCCAAGCCGGCCGCCACGCAGGCGCCGGCGGTCGCGCCGACGGCCAAGCCCGAGGCGAAGGCGCCGGCCAAGGTCACCCTCAAGTCGGCCTTCACATCGACGGCCGCCACGCTTGCGCCCGTCAGCGCGGCCAAGGAGGGCGGTTTCTTCGACGAGGAGGGGCTAGACGTCAGCCTGACGCGCATCCAGGCCGGGGCGCCGGTACTTGCCGCCCTGCGTGGCGGTGACGTGCCGATCGCCATGGTCGGCGCCCAGCAGATCGTCGAGGCCGACTTACAAGGCGGCGACTTCGTGATAGTCGCGGGCTTCAGCGACCGCTTCACGCAGTCGATCTACGTCGACAAGTCGATCGAGCGGCCGGAGCAGCTGCGCGGCAAGGCGCTTGGAGTCACCAACTTTGGCGCTGCCACCCACGTGGCCGGCAGGGTCGGCGTCGAGAAGCTCGGCCTGAAGGACCAGGTCACCTTCGTGGCCACCGGCGGCCCACCCGAGACGACGGCCGCCATGCAGGCCGGCAAGGTGCAGGGCGGCATCTTCTCGCCCCCAGACAGCTTCGTCGTCCGCGACCTCGGCTTCCGAGAATTGATCGACATCAAGGCCCTCGACGCGCATTTGCTCGGAGCGGCCATCGCTACGACCAGCAAGTGGGCCCGCGACAACCCGGACCTGGTCGAGCGCTACATCCGAGCGACGATCAAGGGAACTTACCGCCTGATGACAGACGCTCAGTTTGGGATGCAGGTGGTCCGCAAGCACTCCGGCATCGACGACCCGAAGGTCCTCGAGGAGACGTACAACTACTACCGTGATGTGTACGTCAAGGACGGCTACCCGGCCCTGGACGCCCTCCAGTTCAGCATCGATCTGGCGGCCGAGGAGATCCCGGACGCGAGGAACGCCAAGCCGGAGCAGTTCGTGGACTTGACGTTCATCGATAAGATCAAGGCCAGCGGACTGGTGGAGAAGCTGTGGGGGAAGAACTGATGGCATCGTCGTCTATCCGGCCCAACGTCGGCCTTGCCAACGTCGCCATAGTGCTCAGCCTGGGGTTGGCCGCCTGCGGGCCGGCCGCGGCGCCGGCGCCTCCGACCGCCGCGCCGGGCAAGGAGGCCCCCACGGCCGCGGCTGTCGCCAAGCCCGCCGCAGCCGTCGCGCCGACCGCGAAGCCCGAAGCCAAGCCACAGGCCAAGGTCGCGCTCAAGTCGGCCTTCACGTCCACGAGCGCCGCTCTGGCCTCGATCACGGCGGCCAAGGAGGGCGGCTTCTTCGACGAAGAGGGGCTGGACGTCAGCCTGTCGCGCATCCAGGCCGGGGCGCCTGTGCTGGCCGCGATGCGCGGCGGCGACGTCCCGATCACTATTGCCGGCGGCCAACAGATCGTCGAGGCCGACCTGCAGGGCGGCGACTTCGTCATTGTAGCCAGCTTCATCGACCGCCTGACTCAGGCGATCTACGTCCAGCCATCGATCGAGCGCCCCGAGCAACTGCGCGGCAAGGCGCTCGGAATCACCAACTTCGGGGCCATCACCCATGTGGCCGGTCGGGTTGGTCTGGAACAGCTCGGTCTGAAGGACCAGGTCACGTTCATCGCGACTGGCGGCCCACCAGAGACGATCGCCGCCATGCAGGCGGGCAAGGTAGAGGGTGGCATCTTCTCGCCACCTGACAGCTTCGTGGCAGGCGAGCTGGGCTACCGCGAGCTGCTCGACATGAAGATGTCTGAGACACGCCTCGTCACCGGGGCGATCGCTACGACCCGAACGTGGGCCCGCGAGAACCCGGATCTGGTCGAGCGTTACATCAGGGCGAGCATCAGGGGCACGCGCCGCTTGATATCGGATCGCGAGTTTGGGCTGCAGGTGATTCGCAAACACGCCGGCATCGAGGACGCTAAAGTGCTCGAGGAGACGTACAACTACTTCCGCGACGTATACTTGCGGGACGGCTACCCGTCGCTGTCGGGCATCCAGTTCAGCCTCGATCTGGCGGCGGAGGAGATCCCGGCGGCGAAGAACGCCAAACCGGAGGAGTTCGTGGACCTGACGTTCCTCGACAAGATGAAGGCCAGCGGGGTGCTGGAGAGGCTCTAGGGACAGGTTGGAGGCCAGCGGTCTAATCGGCCGGCTTTCGCGCATGAGGTGAACGCAATGGCTGAGCAAGTCTCAGAGCTACGGCTAGTCGCGGCCCAACCCGCCTCAAGCGGACGGCCCGAGGCGGTGTACGGGGTCAGACGGCAGAGCAAGAGCCGCGAGAACGCCATCCTCGGTGCCGTGGGCGTGCTGGTCTTTCTAGCACTCTGGGAGTGGGCCGGCACGAGTGTCCAAAACGGCAAGCTGTTCTTCAGCGCCCCCTCTCTGGTAACTGGCGCGTTCCTCCGGCTGGCCGCCGACAGCTCCTTCTGGAACGACGTCTGGGTCAGCTCTCAGGAGTTCGCCGTCGGCTACGTGGCGTCGATCGCCGTTGGCGTCCCGCTTGGCATCGCGATGGGCTGGTACCGGCGCGTTAACGCACTCCTCGATCCGCTTGTGTCGGCCTTCTACGCCATGCCGCGGGTGGCGCTGGTGCCGCTGCTGATCATCTGGTTCGGGATCGGCATGAACTCCAAGATCGCGCTCGTCTTCCTGGGGGCCGTGTTCCCGATCCTGATCAGCACGCTGGCCGGGATTCGCAACCTGGATGAGTCGCTGATCCGCCTTGCGCGCTCCTTTGGGGCCAGGGATCGACAGATCTTCGTCACGGTCGCCTTGCCCGGGTCGCTGCCGTTCATGTTGACCGGCCTGAAACTCGCGATCGGGCGCGCGCTGATCGGCGTGATCGTGGGGGAGCTGATCGCCGCCCAGGCTGGCATCGGCTACATGATGGCCAAAGCTGGGGCGACCTTTCAGACTGACCGGGTCATGGTGGGCGTGATGCTGATCTGCGCGGCGGGCATGGTGAGTCTTGAGGTGCTGCGCCGAATCGAGGTGCGTTTCGACTCGTGGCGCCCCCAGCGCGAACGCGGAGCGTAGGCGCGCTCAGTACCGCGACCGTGAGGGACCGGGGGTCGACCCCCGCTTAGCTAGAACGCACCGGGTAGCTCATCGGGGCGACGTCGTCGACTGTCTGGCCGCGGGCGCGCCACTGGGGGATGCTGGCCCAGGTCACCTCGGACGCCTCCTGGACCTGGCGGAGTAGCTCGCCCTCGTCGACGCGGGTCGGGCGCCCGTCCTCGACCAGCGTCTGGCCGTCGACCACGATCAGCTCGATGTCGCGCCCGCTGGCGCCCTCCACGAGCGACTTGATCGGGTCGTGCACGCCGCCGAAGTGCATCTGCTGCAGATCGAATGCCAGGATGTCCGCCTTGGCGCCCGGGGCTAGCCGGCCCAGGTCGTCGCGGCCGAGCGCCCGAGCTCCGCCCAGCGTGGCGGCGTCGAAGACGTCGTGAGGCTTGCCGGCCCGGAAGTTGCCGTCGACGATCCGGCACACGAGCGCCGCCAGCCGCATCTCGCTCACGAGGTCCTCCGGGAACGTGTCGGTGCCCAGGGCGATGTTGATGCCGCGGGCCCGGTAGCGCTCAAACGATTCGAGTGCTAGCCCCATCTTGGCGTATTTGTAGGGGGCGTGGGCGATCGAGGCGCCGCTGTCGGCCAGGATCTGCAGGTCGTCCACGTACGGATAGTGCGACCAGGAATGGCCGGCGTGAAAGACGCAGTGGCCCAGGATGACCTCCGGACCCAGAAAGCCAATTTGGTCAAGGTACTTGATCGGCGTCACCTGCCGTTCGCGAAGGACGGTCTGAAACTCGACCAGGTTCATCGCGGCGTGCAGCTGGATGCCCATGCCCAGCTCGGCGGCGACCCGCTTGGTCGCCTGGAGCAGCTCCGCACTACATGTGTCGAGCTGGCCCGGATAGAGCAGCCCGCGGATTCGATCGTTGTGTGCGCCGTGATACCGCTCGACGTACCGCTTGGCCTGCTCGAGGCCGGCCAGGCCGGCCTCTTCGTCCCAGTCCCACTGGATGCGGCCCTCATCGTCGAGAACGTAGTTGGCACTCCGAAACGCCGGCCCGAGGTAGGCCCGCACACCCAGCTGGCCCGCCATCTCCGCGAACCCTTCGAGCATGTCGCCGCGCGTGCCGATGTCCAGGATGGTCGTCGCGCCGCCCCGAACGGCGGCCCAGACGCCGAACTTGCCCTCCACTTCCGCGCGCCGACGCGGCTGGGGAGCACCACGCCGGCCGGCGCCATAGGCCAGGAAATTCTGGCCGAAGTAATTGCTCTTAGTCGCGTCGGTGAGCATGATGTGGCGGGCGTTCAGGTCGGCATGGATGTGGCAGTTGATCAGCCCGGGTGTGATCAGCTTGCCGTGCGCGTCGATGCGGCGGTCCGCGGTCCCCTCGAAACGGTGCCCGACGTGGACGATACGGTCGTCTTCGTAGACGACCACGCCATCAGGCACCAGCTCATGCCCGCGCCCATCGAAGCCCACGACCCAGCCACCTTGAAGAAGCGTTCGCATCTTTACCTCCGAATTGAGCGGCACCATGCCACACGCCAACAACAAACGGAGCCAATAGTGAGTTTCCCGCGCTTCCTTTAGTAACTATCTCAGAACGCTCCGGGCAGAACCAGCGGTTGCGCCGGATACCGTCAGTTGCAGCCCGCATGGTAGACGCCCTACGCTGAGAGCCCGGCGGCCTTGAGCGACCGCAGAGGTCTTCAGCGACGGGGGAGGGGCGAGCATGAGTACAGGATTGCAGTTCGACGAGGAGGCGGCGCGCCGCGTCGAAGCCATGTACGTGACTCCCGATGTGGTCACGCAGCGGCAGGCCATCATGCGAGTGCTCAGGCTGGGTCCGGGCGAGCGCGTCGTGGACATCGGCGCAGGCCCGGGGTTCCTAGCCTGTGAGATGGGCGGTGCCGTCGGGCCGTCAGGCCGGGTCTGCGGCATCGACATCAGCGAGAGCTTCCTCGCCATGGCCCGGAGCCGCTGTCCGGAGCGACCATGGGTGGACTTCCGGGCAGGGGACGCCGTGCAGCTCCCGTTCGGCGACGCCGAGTTCGACGTGGGTGTCTCCACGCAGGTCTACGAGTACGTCCACGATGTGGGCTTGGCCTTGGCGGAGCTGTACCGGGTCCTGTGCCCGGGCGGGCGTGCGCTGATCGTCGATACGGATTGGGACTCCATCGTGTGGCACAGCGCGGATCGCGCGCGGATGGAGCGCATCCTGGCCGCCTGGAACGAACATCTCGTCGACCCGTACCTGCCGCGGACCCTCTCGGCGCGGCTGAAGCAGGCCGGCTTCCTGGTTGAACATCGCGAGGTGATTCCGCTGCTGAACCCGGAGCTTGATCCGAATACCTACGGCTACGGGCTCATCGGCCTGATCGCCCGCTTCGTGGTCGGTCGCCAGGGAATTACGCAGGACGAGGCCGATGCCTGGGCCGAGGACCTCTGGACAAGCGGCGATGCGAGGCCGTATTTCTTCAGCCTGAACCGCTATCTGTACCTGGCGATCAAGGCGACCGCTAGCCCCGGCCCCCAGCAGGGGTCATCGGTGCAGGCCGGATAGCCCTCGGCACCAGAGGAGAGCACAGGCGAGCTTGAGCAGCCCGAGGTAGTTGCCGGCCTGCTTGTCCCAGCGAATCAGGATCGCGCGGCACTTCGAGAGCCACGCCAGCGTCCGTTCCACCACCCATCTGCGCGGCTTGTGCGGCTTCTTGCGGGGCGGGCGCAGGTCACGGATCAGCCGGATGTGCGGC
>DASPXK010000346.1:0-4490 GCA_035637315.1 Chloroflexota bacterium | reverse complement strand
ATCGTGTTTCCCCAGCGCAACCCGGTCCTGGTGGCCAAGGAAACGGCAACCCTGGACCAGCTCAGCGGCGGCCGCTTAATCCTCGGGTTGGGAGCAGGCTGGAACGAGCGCGAGTTCGCGTCCCTGGGCGTCGACTTCCACGATCGTGGGCGGCGCCTGGATGAGTACATCGGCGTGCTGCGTGAGCTGTGGACAGCCTCTGAGCCACGCTTCGAGGGCCGCTACGTCGCTTTCTCCGACATCCTCTTCTCGCCCCGCCCGATGCAGCCAAACGGGCCGCCGATCTGGCTCGGCGGCGGCAGTCCGGCAGCGCTGCGGCGGGCCGCCCGGTTGTGTGACGCCTGGCACCCAGTCGGCATCGGCGTGGCCCGCTTCGCCGACGGCATGCGGCGGATCGCGGAGCTGGCGAACGGACGCCAGGTGGTCGGCTCGCTGCGCATCAACACGGCGATCGGCCGAACCTTGCCCGAGGTGTGGACGGCCTCCGGCCAGGTCCAGGAGACACTGTCCGGCTCGGTGGACGAGGTGGTCGCGAGGATCAAAGAGTACCAGGCGGCCGGCCTGAGCTACCTGGTGACGCAGTTCGGAACGAGCGACCTGGAGACCTATCTGAGCGACATGCGCCGCTTCGCAGCCGAGGTCCGGCCGGCGCTGCTGTAGGGGCACGGCATGCCGTGCCTCTACGGGACCCCTCCTCAGGTCGCCTGGCCCTCCAGGTCCGCCAGCGTCTCGCGCGCCACGGCGGCCGCGCCCTCCTTGTCGTCGGGCGCCAGCGTGCCGTCTAGCACGGCGCTCAACAATCGGTCCTTGATCGGCTTGATCCACGGCCCGGGTCCCCGTCCGAACAGCGCCATCAGCTCGTGGCCGTCGAGCGGACTGGACAGCCTCTCGACATCCTCACGGGCCCGGATCTCGGCTACTCTGGTCTCGAGGGCCGTCACCCGCCGCGCGGCGGCGCGCATCTTTTCCGGACGGCGAGTGGTGACGTCGGCCCGCGACAGGACGAGGAGGTCCTCCAGGGCCGGCCCGGCCTCACGCATGAAGCGGCGGACGGCCCCGTCCGTCCAATCCTCGTCGTAAGAGTTGGCCCGCTGGTGCATGCGCACCAGCGTACAGACCCGCTCGATCGTCCGCCGGTCCAGGTGCAGGCCGGCCAGGATCCGAGCCGCCATCTGCTCCCCCACCCGCTCGTGGCCGAAGAAATGGACCTGGCCGTTCTCGACGCTTCGCGTTCGCGGCTTGGCGATGTCGTGCAGCAGGGCTGCCCAGCGCACCGCCAGGACGGGCGGGCTGCGGTCGACGACCTGGAGCGTGTGCTCGAAGACGTCCTTGTGGCGGTAGCGGTCCTCCAGCATCCCGCGCATGGCCAGCAGCTCGGGGATGATCTCGCGCATCAGGCCGAGGTCGCACAGCAGCCTGATTCCTCGCGTCGGGGGACCAGCCAGCAGCAGTTTGTGCATCTCCTGGGCGATGCGCTCGCGGCTGATCTCCGCGAGCCTGTCGGCCTCTTCGACGATCGCCTGGCGAGTGGCTGGCTCGATATCCAGCCCGAGCTGGACAGCCAGACGGACCGCGCGCAGCAGCCGCAGCGGGTCCTCGGCGAAGCGCTCGGCCGCGCAGCCAACCGCCCGGATCAGACGCGCCTTCAGGTCGGCCTGGCCGCCGAACGGATCGACCAGCTCCCCGCTGCGGACGTCCTGGGCGATGGCGTTGACGGTGAAGTCGCGCCGACTCAAGTCGCCGTAGAGCGAGTGGCCGAACTCGACGTCAGGCTTCCTCGACCCTGGCTGATACCGCTCGGAGCGGTAGGTGGTCACCTCGACGAGGCAGTCGCCGAACCAAGCGCCGATCGTCCCGAACTTCTCGCCGACGGCGAAGATGCTGTCTGCCCCGGCCCGCCGTAGCAGGGTCTTGACCTGCCGGGGTCGGGCGTCGGTGGTGAAGTCCAGGTCCGGACTTGGTCTGCCGAGCAACAGATCGCGGACGGACCCACCGACCAGATACAACGCCTTCCCAGCCGAGGAGAAGGCGTCGGCAAGGGCCGGGGTCGGATCAGCAGAGGGGGGGCCGGGAGGGGCGTGCATCGGCGTGGGCTGGGCTCGGCCTGTTCGCTATGGTCGGCGGCGAGCGCCCGCAACGGCTCAGGGTGGGCAGGAGAGGACTCGAACCTCCGACCCCCACGATGTCAACGTGGTGCTCTAACCAGCTGAGCTACCTGCCCTGAACTGACCCTAGTATAGCGCGGGCCGGGAACGAGTGGTAGAGGCGCGCGCTCGAAGGGATTGAACCCGTGCGCTCCGATGCGGGATATTGATCCCATGAACGTCTCGCGCCGCACCCGCAACGCCGAGATCGCGATGCTCCTGGAGGAGATCGCCGACCTCCTGGAGATCGACGGTGAGGACTCGTTTCGGGTCAACGCCTACCGGGCCGCCGCTCGACGCATCGAGAGCTGGCGCGAGCCGATCGAGTTGCTGCACGCCGAAGGGCGGCTGCGCGACGTGCCTGGGGTTGGCCCGGCCCTCGGGCAGAAGATCGCCGAGTACCTGTCCACGGGCCGTCTGGCGTACGTCGAGCGGCTCCGAGGAAAGTTCCCGCCCGGGCTGGTCGAGCTGCTCCAGGTGCCCGGCCTCGGACCGCGCAAGGCTCGCCTGGTCTACGACAAGCTCGGGGTGACCAACCTCGCCGAGCTCGAGGCGGCCGCGCGGGCGGGCCGCCTGCGTGACATCCCCGGGCTGGGCGAGAAGACCGAGCAGAACCTGCTCACGGAGATCGAACGGCTGCAGCAGCGCGGCGCGCGCCACCAGCTCGGGGCGGCCCTGGCCGTAGCCGAGGAGCTGCTGGCCAGCCTGCGCGAATGCTGGGCCGTGGCGCGGGCCGACTACGCTGGCAGCCTGCGGCGCATGCTCGAGACGATCGGCGACATCGACATCCTGGTCGCCTCGGCCAGCCCGGACCAAGTCGAGCGCTTCTTCCTGGGCCTCGGCCAGGTGCGCGACGTGCTCAGGCAAGGCCCGTCCAGGACCAGTGTCATCGTCCGGGATGGCTTGCAGGTCGACCTTCGGGTCGTCGAGCCGGACAGCTGGGGCAGCGCGCTCCAGTATTTCACCGGCTCCAAGGAGCACAACGTCCGCCTGCGCGAGCTGGCCGTCAAGCGCGGCTGGACCTTGAACGAGTACGGCCTGTTCGAGCAGGAGGGCGGCAAGCGGCTGGTCGGCGCGGACGAGGCCGACGTGTACGAGGCGCTGGGTCTACAGTGGGTCCCGCCGGAAATGCGCGAGAACCTGGGCGAGATCGAGCTGGCGGCGGCCGGGAAGCTGCCGCGACTCCTGGAGGAGGGCGACATTCGGGCCGACCTGCACGTCCACAGCGACTGGACCGACGGCGGCAGCTCGGTCGAGGAGATGGCCCGCGCCGCCATGGCACGCGGACGCGAGTACATCGCCCTGACCGATCATAGCAAGTCGCTCGCGATGACTATGGGGCTGTCCGAAGAGCGGGTCGACGAGCAGCGGGCCCTGGTCCAGCGCCTGAACAAAAAGCTGGCACCCTTCCGGATCCTGCACGGGACGGAGATGGACATCAAGCTCGACGGCCAGCTCGACTATGAGGACGAGACTCTGGCTGGCCTGGAGTATGTCTCGGCCTCGGTCCACACCGGCATGAACCAGGGCCGCGAGGTGATGACCGGGCGGGTGCTGCGCGCGCTCGGCAACCCCTATGTCGCCACCCTGAACCATCCCCACGGGCGGCTGATCGGCTCGCGGGTCGGCTATGAGCTGGACATGGACGCCGTCATCCGCTGCGCCGCCGAGCGCGGCGTCGCGATCGAGATCAACTCCCAGCCCGCGCGGATGGACCTGGACAGCTTCTGGGCTCGCCAGGCCCGCGACGCTGGCGTTAAACTGGCCATCAATACTGACGCGCACTCCGTCCGCGGCTTCGACGCGCTGCGCTTCGGGGTCGGCATCGCCCGCCGCGCCTGGCTTGGCCCAGAGGACGTCCTGAACACCCTCACGCTAGAGGACCTGCTCGCCCACCTGGCGACGCGGCGGCCAGGAGCGACCCCTGGCCCCTGACCCCCGACCCCTTTCATCCCCCGAAGCTGCGGGCGGTGGCCTCGACCGCCTGGTCGGGCTGTTTGAAGCGGCCCGCGCGGTATTCCTCGAACACCTGGCGGCAGGCGATCAGAGCATCCCAGGACGTCGGGAAGCCGGCCAGCAGGCCGACCTGCAGGATCACCTCGACGATCTCCTGTTCGGCCGCGCCGTTGTTCAACGCGCCGACCAGGTGAACGCGGAGCTGGTTGGGGCGATGCAGCGCGGTCAGCGCGGCGATGCTGATCAAGCTGCGGGTCTTGCGGTCGGGCGCCGGCGCGCCGCGCGTCCACAGGTCGCCGTACAAATGCGACACGATCTGGCGCTCGAGGTCGGGCGCAAGCTGGCAGAGGCGGTCCAGGATCTCGCCGCCGCATTCGGCGCCCCAGACTT
>DASPXK010000345.1:0-5496 GCA_035637315.1 Chloroflexota bacterium | reverse complement strand
GGAGTCGGCTGGCCGATCTCGAGGCCTGGTGCGGAACGGTGGCCGCGAAGCTCGGTGAGCTGACCTACGACCAGCGGCGCCTGGCCCTCGACGCCCTGGGCGTGCGCGTCAGGGTATGGCGCCCCGACCATCTACAGCGGTTCAGGATAGAGGCGAGCATCCCGCTGGGCGGTGCAACAACACTCAGTACTTCCAGAAGTGGTGCTTGTGCTCGAAGGCGGGGCCCTGGGCTGAGTAGGCTTCCCACTCGGAGCGACGCACGGCCAGGAACGAGGTCAGCAGCAACCCGCCGAGGGCGTCCGTCAGCACCGAATCGGCCTCCAGCGCTTCCAGCGCCGCCGAGAGCGAGTCCGGGAGGCGGCGGATGCCGCGCGCCTCACGCTCCTCCTCTGGAATCGTAAACGGGTCTTCCAGGGCCAGGCGCTCTTCGCCCAGCTCCAAGCCGCGCATAATCCCGTCGAGCCCGGCCGCGATCACCCCGCCCAGCGCCAGATACGGGTTGGCGCTATTGTCTGCCGCCTTCAGCTCCAGATTGATCGAGGGCATCTCCTGCCCCCAGTACGTGCTGACGATTCGGACGGCCGCCTCGCGATTGTCCGGTCCGTAGCACGTGTAAGCCGAGCTCCACGATTGGGGCTGCAGACGGTGGTAGCTGTTGTAGCTCGGACACGTCAGGGCAACCAGGCCAGGCAGGTGCTCCAGCAGTCCGGCCGCGAATTGCCGACCCAGCCGACCCAGTTGGTACGGCGCGGAGCGGTCGAAGAACAGGTTCTCCTCACCACTCGGATCCCAGACACTCAGGTGGATGTGACAGCCGTTGCCGGCATGCTCCGGCCACGGTTTGGGCGCGAACGAAGCGAAGTAGCCGTTCTTGTACGCCACGGCCCGCACCGTCTCCCGATACAGGACCTGGTTGTCCGCCGCGCGCAGGGCCGGCGCGTAGCGGATCGACAGCTCCTGCTGGCCGTGTCCCAGCTCTGGGTAATATTGCTCGACCCGCATGCCCTGCTTGCCGATCGCCTCGACCACTTCGTCGATCACCGTGGCGGCCGTCTGCATGCCGATGCTGCTGAAGCAGAGCGTCTCGTCAAACGGCACATAGCGGTCCTCGACGCGGACCGCCAGCGACCACTCCGGCTCGAATCCGGCCTTGAACTGCAGACCCTCGCCTGCCGCTCGCTTGACCATTCGCTTGAGGAAACTGCGCGGGCAGGCGTCCCATGGCTGAGCGTCGAGCGTCACCATGTCCGACAGCATCGCCGCCGCGCGGGGCGCGTATGGCAGCACCACGAACGTGTCCGGGTCAGGCACTAGTCGAATCTCGCCAACCGGTCCCATCCCGGACACCGACTGGAGCTGGTCCAGCGAGTTCATCGCCTGCATCGCGACGGTCAAGCCGATGCCGGCCGAGAGGCGGCCCTCCAGGTCGTCCACGTGGGCGGTCTTGCCTCGGATAACGCCGCCGTTGTCGCAGTACAGGAATCGCACCAGCTGGACGTCGGACTGACGGACCTTGCTGACCACCTCCCCGCGCTCCATGGCTCACCTCCGACGGGCATTGTACCGGCGGTCCCCCTGATGCTGCCTTTCACCGGAAACGGAAGCTCCCCCTCTCCCCTTGAGGGCCTTGAGGGAGAGGGGGTTGGGGGGGAGGGTGTATCCTTTTCCCATCAGATCTCGAGGAGGGACGGCCCGATGCACGACGGCGAGCGGCCTCTAATCGGTGTGACGCTTGGAGATCCGGCTGGTGTCGGGCCAGAGATCGTGCTCCAGGCGCTGGCCGAGTCCGACCTCTACGAGATAGCGCGCCCGCTGGTGCTGGGCGATCGGCTCGCGCTGCAGCGCGGGGGCGAAGCGCTCGGTCGACGGCCCGAGCTTCATACCGTACAGCGCCCATCCGATGGCCGCTTCGAGCTGGGAGTGGTCGACCTGCTGGACGTGGGCAGCCCGGACCTGGACGGGCTGGTGTGGGGCGAGGTCCAGGCGGCGGCCGGACGGGCAGCCTTCCGTTACGTCGAGTGCGGCATCCGCCTGGCGCTGGCGGGGGAGATCGAGGCGCTCGCCACCGCCCCGCTGAACAAAGAAGCCATGCAACTGGGCGGCGTGCCCCACCTCGACCACACGACTGCCCTGGCCAAGCTGACCAATAGCTCCGACGTGCTGACCATGTTCACGGTCGGCCGCTTGCGGATCTTCTTCATGGCCCGCCACATGTCGATGCGCGAGGCATGCGACGAGGTCACGGCCGACAACGTCCACCAGACGCTGGTCAAAGCACACAAGGCGATGGTCCACTTCCGCGAGCCAGACGCGAAGATCGCGGTCGCCGCGCTCAATCCGCACGGCGGCGAGCACGGTATGTTCGGGCACGAGGAGATCGACGAGATCGCGCCAGGCGTCGAGCGCGCTCAGGCCGACGGGGTGCCGGCATTCGGCCCCATTCCGGCCGACGCCGTCTTTCATCAGTGCCTCCAGGGCCGCTGGGACGCCGTCCTCTCGCTCCACCATGACCAGGGCCACATCGCGGCCAAGACGCTCGACTTCGAGCGGACCATCGCCATCACGACCGGACTGCCGTTCATCCGTGCATCGGTCGACCACGGGACGGCCTTCGACATCGCCGGGAAGGGGATCGCCAGCGCGATCGGCATGGCCGAGTCGACCCGCGTCGCCGCGCAGTACGCTAGGCTGGTCCGCCCGGTGCCCGCGCGCACGACTTAACCGCGCAGGACGCAGAGGGCGCAGGGGTAGACGAGACCAGGAGCAGACCGTTATTTCCTCCCTGTTCGCTCTCTGTGTCCTCTGCGTTCCCTGTGGTTGAATCGTCTTCTGTGGTTGATCCGTCTCTCATCGTCCCGCTCGAGGCGCTTCGCGGCAATGACGTCGAGCGGGCCGGGGGCAAGGCGGCGAACCTGGGCGAGCTGATCGCGGGCGGCTTTCCCGTGCCGCCCGGCTTCTGCGTGACGGTCCAGGCGTACAGCCAGGTCACCAAAGCGGCCGGCCTGGCCGAGTCGATCGAGGCGGCGCTTCAGACGGCCGGATCGGCCGAAGACGCGGCGTCGCGAATCGCCGACCTGTTCGAGGGCCTCTCGATGCCGGACGATCTGGCGGCTTCGATCGCGGCGGCGTACCGGGAGCTCGGCGCTCCGCCGGTCGCGGTCCGCTCGAGCGCGACGGCCGAGGACCAGCCAGACGCCAGCTTCGCAGGCCAGCAGGCCAGCTTCTTGAACGTTCGCGGCGAGGAAGCCCTGCTCGCCGCGGTTCGTCGCTGCTGGGCCTCGCTCTGGACGGCGCGCGCGATAGCCTACCGCGAGCGCGTCGGCTATCCTCACGCCGCCGCGGCGATGGCGGTCGTAGTCCAGCGGCTGGTCGAGGCCGAGGCGGCCGGCGTCCTCTTCACGGCTAATCCAGCGAGCGGCGCGCGCGACGAGATCGTCGTGAACGCGGCCCGCGGGCTTGGCGAGGCGGTCGTGAACGGCGCCACGACCCCCGACACCTGGAGGCTGGAGCGCGCGACGCTGGCAGTCCTGGAGCGTCAGACCGGACGCCAGCGCATTTCGACCATCCTGACGGAAAGCGGTATCGCCGATGCTCCGCTAGAGGTGGATCGCGCGTCCCATCCGGCGCTCGATGATGGCCAGTTGGCCAGCCTTGCTCGGCTCGGGCTGGGCGTCGAGCGGCATTTCGGTTCCCCCCAGGATGTGGAGTGGGCCGTGGCGGGCGGACGCTTCTGGATCGTCCAGGCCCGCCCGATCACCAATCTGCCGCCCCAACCGCTGAAGGACGCGCGCTGGGAGCCACCGTTTCCCGGCTCGGCCTGGGTCCGTCGCCAGGTCACGGAGAACATGCCCGAGCCGCTCTCGCCGCTGTTCGAGGAGCTGTACCTAACCCAGGGCCTCGAGAGCTCGATCGACGCGATCATGGCCCTGTTTGCGCGCAACCTACCTACGCTCAGGCTCGACGACTTTGTCGATCGCCCGTTCTTCGCGACGGTCAACGGCTACGCCTACGAGCGGGCCGACTTCAAACTCAGCTTGCGCATGCTGTGGACCACGCTGCGCGTGACGATCGGCAGCTTCGGGATTATGTTCAAGGAAGGCGTGCCCTACTGGCGTGACCGGGCGCTGCCGGCCTACCGGGCCCGAATCGAGCAATGGAAGCAGGTCGACCCAGCCACGACCCCTGAGGACCCACTGCTGGCGGCGATACGCGAGCTGGCCTGGGCCGACGCCGAATACTGGTACGCCTGCGCCGTCGTGGTCGGCTCGGCAAAAATAACGGACGGACTGCTCGACCGCTTCCTGGCAAAGGCTGCTCCGCGGCGTGGCCTGACCAGCGGGCATTTCATGCGCGGCTTTCCCTCTCTCACCCTGGACGCCGAGGCTGAACTGGAGCGCCTAGCCGAGCAGATCCGCTCCTCTGGAGAGCTGGCCCGGATCGCTGCCTCGACGCCGGCTGAGCGGCTCGCCGAAGCGCTCGGCACGACCGACGAGGGGCGCGCGGTGCTGGCCGACCTGGACGGCTACCTGGAGCGGAATGGGCACCAGATCTACAACCTGGACTTCGTCGTGCCAACCCAGATCGACGATCCGCTGCCCGTTCTGCTCAGCCTGAAAGCCATGGCCCAGCGTCCCGGCCAGAACGTTCGAGCCCGCCAGCGCCAGATCGCCCGCGAGCGCGATGGCCAGGCGCTGGCCACCTGGCGATCCTTCGACCCGTTTCGGCGGCGTCTGTTCAAGCTCTGCCTGGGCTGGGCCCGGCGCTTCGGGCCGTACCGCGAGCAGGCACTCTTCTACCTGGGCGCCGCCTGGCCGACCTTGCGAAGGCTGGCGCTGGAGCTGGGCCGCCGGCTGGTCGAGCGCGGCTCGCTCGAGGCGCCCGACGATGTGTTCTTCCTGCGGACCGCTGAGATCCAGGCGGCGATAGGGGCGCCGCCGGCCGCCACGCGAAGGGGCGACCTAGCGAGCCTGGCCCGCGAGCGGCGCGACCTGCGCGAGGCGCGCAAGCGGCTTCACCCACCCCCAGCGGTGCCCCCGGACTACCGCCTGCGGTTCGGACCGCTGGACATGTCCGTCTGGGAGACCCAGCGGCGCAACGCGCCGGACAGCCTCGAGCTGCGCGGCTTTGCCGTGAGCCCGGGCCGCGTCGTCGCGCCGGCAAGCCGGGTCATGTCGCCGGACGAGTTCGCCAAAATGGAGCCCGGCACGATCCTCGTCTGCCCGGCGACTACGCCGGCCTGGACGCCGCTCTTCGCGCAGGCGCGCGGGCTGGTGACCGACGTCGGCGGCATCCTGGCCCACGGCTCGATCATCGCTCGCGAGTACGGCATCCCGGCCGTCATGGGGACCGGCGACGGCACCGAACGAATCCACCACGGCCAGACGATCGCCGTCGACGGCGACCGCGGGCTCGTCGTTCTGTCCCCTCTGCCGAGCATCGCTGGCCCGTAGCGCGCACCAAACTCCGCCAAGAGAACGAAAGCTGACCGTTGATCGT
>DASPXK010000344.1:0-3411 GCA_035637315.1 Chloroflexota bacterium | reverse complement strand
CCTGGCGTCGGCCGCTAGCCATGGCCCCATCCCGAAGTTGCCCGCCAGGTCCCATTCGTGATCCGCGAACGACGCGTCGTTCCAGAACTCTCCGATGCGCTGCCAACTCCCGACGGAGGCGGGCACCGCCGCCACTGCCCCGACCGCCACCAGCATCGCTACCGCCAGTGGGCCACGCAGGTGGAGCGGCCGCATTACCCCGGCTACCAGCCCTAGCCCTGCGATCAGGACGAGCGGCGCGGACGCGAACTGCCAGAGCCGGCGCGGGAAAAACGTATCGCCTCCAGGGAAGCCGGTTGGCCGCAGGATCGCCAACAGGACCGGGGCCGCCCACCAGACCAGAAGTAGCATGGCGCCAGGATCACGCTCCCGCCAAAGCTGCCGGGCGACCAGCGCCAGCCCGATTGGTCCGAGCACCAGGAAGATGCCGAACTCGAGTGGAAAGTCGGCCAGGGACAGTTTGACCGGGACCCGGTAGGCGGGCATCTCGACGTTGAACGAGCGGCTCTGAACGATCGCCCACAACTCCCAGGCCCACCAGAATGAGGACATCAGGAGCGCCACCCCTGCCGTGATCGCGCCCACGCGCATCGCCGGCCCGAGCAACTCACGCCGAAGGGCGACCACGAGGGCCAGATAGATGCCCAGGATCGGCGCCGCGAAGACGGCACTTTGGGTATGCGCGAGGACCATCAGCCCGAACGCCACGCCGGCCAGCGGCGCCCCCGGTCGCCACGCGTGCACGACCGCCCGATAGGCGCAGGCCAGGCCGATCGGCAGCAGCAGAAAGGCGATGTCGCGTGGGAAGAGGGGAAAGAAATTGTGCTGGCCGACGAACAAGGCATCCACCCAGACGCGGTCCTTCGCCAGCTTCAGGCCGCCGCCGAACGTCGCGAAGGAAGCCCCGGCCAGCCCGCTCGCCCGGTCGATGCCAAGCGCGCGAGCAGTCCAGAAGGCAGCCAGCGGCATCAGTGGCGCGAAGGCGATCGACAGCAAGCGCACCGACTCGGTCAACTCGATCCTGAGCGCCAGGCCGAGCGCCGCCGCCATGTAATGCAGCAGGGGCGAGTAAAAGGCGGGCAGGCCAGCGTATGGCCCACCTGGCAGGAGCTCGCCGGCTTGGACCTCCGCCATCACCGCGTGGTGGTAGATCGTGTCGCCGGTCCAGAGCCACGACTTGTGGATGAACACTCCGCCCTGGATCAGGAGTGCCGCCAGCGCCAGGGCAACCAGGAGGATCGCGCTCAGCCGAGCGGAGAGATCGATCTCGGCGGCGGACGCCGCCGGACGGCGCGCGGCCGCCCTGGCCAGCGCAGCGCGGGGCTCGGCCAGGCTCATGGTCTTGGCATTGGGACGCGTTCAGCCGGACACTCGCCGGCTCAGCGCGCGCGGGGCACGGCCCGGCTGTTGGCCGCCGGAATGTACCAGAGGGAAGGCCGAGACGGCCAGCGCGTTCTCGAAGCTAGCTGGCTGGCGAGGAGCCGAGCTCCGGGGTGGGCACGTCGGGAGAGAGCGTATTGCCGACGCGGCCGCGGAAGTTCAGATAGATCAGGGTCCAGTAGTTCCAGAAGAACGTATTGGCGATGGAGGCTAGCAACCACGCCAGGATGAGCCACACCAGGACCGCCGCGATCGAGTACGAGATCGAGACCGCGGACAACCCGGTCGCCACGAATAGCGCCGCCGCGATGATCCCCAGTGGCACCAGCAGGACCAGCGAGACCACGATCACCACGATCTCGGCGCCGATCCTCAGGCCCACGCTGATGAGCCAGGCCAATGCGCTCGTGCCGAGGTGGCCGCGCACCAACTGGTAACCCGCCTTGAGCCCGGCCAGCGGGCCGACGTCGTCGACGGCGACGGCTCGTTGGGCGAACGCCGCGGTCACACCCATGACGATGAACGTCGGGATCGCTAGCACGAACGCGGCCAGCGCTAAGAGCACTCCAAGCACGATCAGACCGTAGCGAGCGAACCCGCTCGCGAGCACGCCGCCGGCCACCGCCACGCCCACTCCAGATCCGATGACGACGACGAACACGAGGCCGATACCGAAGAGGATCAGCCACAGGCCGACCAGGCGCCAGAAGAGCCGTCGGCCGGTCCGCCAGGCCTGGCCCGAGGAGCTCGGAAGTCCAAGTGCCAGGTCGGCAGTGGCCCGGGCCATCCCGCCCTGGGCGATGAGCGAAAGCACCATCAGGAGCAGCACAAGGGCAGCGAATGCACCAACAGCCGCGACCACGAGGCCCAGGTTCTGGCTAAGCCAGCGACCCAGTTCCTCGCCCGCGCGCTGGATCCCGGGTCCCATCTGGCCGGCCTGCTCAGACCCGAGCTGACCCCGGTAGCTCGTCCCGAAATTGGGCGAGCAAGAGCCGACAGTCGTGCCGGCGAAGAGTCCCAACCCCCAAACGAAACGATGCCGCCAGGTAAGCTGCCAGGAGCGTCGAATCAAGCTGCCGTAATCCATGCGGCTTACTCCTCGCCTGCTTGACGCGCAGTCTCGCGCCTTTGTTCCCGCCTATCGCCCTTCACTCTTCACTTTTCACCTTTCACTTTACCTACGGCCTCCTCGAGCAGCCGCTGGGTGTAGTCGGCCAGGGGTGGCAGATCGTCGGGCGAGAAGTAGGCCGCGCGGTCGATCTCGTCGCTCAAGCTCATCGCGGGATCGCCGGCGATCTGACATTCGAATGCCAGACTGATCTCTCCGAACGGTCCGGCGGACACCGCCAGGACTCGCCCAACGGTTACCTGAATGCCCAGCTCCTCGAGGGTTTCCCTAGCCACGGTGTCGCGCGGCGTCTCGCTGCTGCCTAGCCAGCCGCCGGGCGCGCCCCAGCGCTCACGTCGGTGGTAGGTCTGCCGCACGAGAAGTATGCGGCCAGCGTCGTCCCGGATAATCCCCACCGCTCCGATCGGGAAGCGCGGGTAAAGGACGCGGATCGCGATCCGTCGCGCCCAGAGCGGCAGGTAGCGCCAACCAACGAGCAGCGCGTGGTGAAGCCGGGGCGCCAGACGTCCGGCCATCGCCCGGAGTGTAACAGTGCGTCCCCGAAACGCCGCCCGGGAGGGGTATAGTACCGAGACGACGATGGACCGCCGACGACCGGCTATATACGATCGTCGTCTGTCGTCGGTCGTCCGAAGGACGCAGGTGATGAACGTGCGCCCTGGTTCGGGGAGCGAGCGGGCGGGACGGCTTGCTTCGGCTCAGGACCCGCATCGAGCGAGCCGCCTGGCGGCGACGGCGGCCCTCGGGTCAGTCGCGCTGCTGTTCGCTGGACTCGGCCTCTTCCTCGTCTACCGAGGAGCTGGCCTTGCGCCTGGGGGCGAGCCCGGCAGGGCTTTTCAACCCACCCCCAACCCGCCCACGCGCGCGCCTGAGGCGCCGATGGCAGCCAGTGTTGGGACCGC